>DJEF01000034.1:51716-59901 GCA_002431285.1 Ruminococcaceae bacterium UBA5905
CCGTTATGTTATTTATGGGTTATTTGGCAATGCATTATGCCAAAAGCATCAATTCGGCAAAATGGTACGGAAAAGCCTGTACGGTTGTTTTAGATGTCTCTATGGCGCTCATGGTTTTGATACCATCGCTTTCAAAAACGGCGATCAATATCGCTGTTACTTTCTGCTGCTGCGCAATGGTTTTGTCCTTAGCCATGTATCTGCATTTTTATGTTACTTTGCTGAAAAGCACGCCACTTTGGCTCGAACATAAAGATGCATGGAAAAAGGTATACAAAATCTCTATTGGCTGTATTTGGACAGTTGTTTTTCTCATTTTGCTGATAAATAAGGATCGCTTTTCCGTCGATGAAGTGCTGCGTTATTCTCCGGCAAATCCCGTGCTTGCCGCTATGACGATGATGCTGCTCTTTGCTTTGAAATCCGTGAGCATCGTCATCTATTGCGGGATCCTCTACGCTGCCGATGGACTCCTTTTCCCATTACCGGTTGCTATCGTCCTGAACATTATCGGCACTGCCATTATGGTGACGATTCCCTATTTTATCGGAAAACGAAGCGGAAAAGAATTGTCTCAAAAAATACTGTCCCGTTTTCCGAAAGCGGGGCTGATCAAGACCTTCCGTGACAAAAATGATTTTATGTTCACACTGATCGTGCGACTGATAGGATTATTACCGTGTGATATTGTCAGCCTGTATTTCGGTGCTTGTCAAACAAATTATCCGAAATATCTTGCCGCTTGTATTGTGGGAATGCTGCCACCGATCATTACGCTTCCGATCATCGGGACAAATGCTTCCAATGTCGGATCTCCGCAATTTATCATATCGGTATGCGTAGATGTTTGCTGTATGCTCGGCTCCTTGACGGCGTGTGCAGTGATAAAGGCGAGGCAAAACGATAAGGAGGGCAAAAAATGACCGTGCAGAAAACACCGTTTAACATTTTGATCACGGTTGACCAGAATTATCTTCCGTATTTCAATATAATGCTTTATTCTTTGCTGCAGAGCAATCCGGAAGAAATCGTGGAGGTATACCTGCTACATAATTCCCTTGATGATAAAATGATGGAGCCAACACAGAGAATACTCGGCAGCCGGGGACATATCCACCTTTTGAAAATAGAAGAAATCGGGCTTGACAATGCTCCTACGACCGATCGTTACCCAAAGGAAATATACTACCGTATTTTCGCCGCAAAATATCTTCCGAACACATTGGAGCGAATCCTCTATTTGGATCCGGATCTGATCGTAAACGGAAGCCTGCGAGAACTTTATGATATGCCGATGGAAACGGCTTTTTTCGCAGCGGCCTCCCATATAGGTAATGTTCTTCATTTCATTAACGAAGTCCGCTTGAATATGGATGAGGAAATGCCGTATATCAATTCCGGAGTTATGCTTATCAATCTGCAGCAGCTGCGCAAGGAACAAACCTACTCCGAGGTCTTTTCATATATCAACGATTATAAGGCTCGCCTGATACTGCCGGATCAGGATATCATAAGCGGGCTGTACGGAAGCCGCATTATCCCCCTCGATCCCTATCGCTACAATATGACAGAGCGGCTGTTTATGTTTCACAAACAGGGTGAGGATAAAGTCGATATTGACTTTATCCGTAAAAACTCCGTTATCATACACTACTGCGGAAGAAATAAGCCTTGGAAAAGCGGATACATCGGAAAACTTAACGCTTTTTACGAAGAAACCGTTTCCCGCATGAGAGCCGACAAAAATTTGCTTCCGGCAATTGCCGAAGTGTCCATAGAAAGTCCGTGATACACCATGCCCGAGCAACCCAATAAAAATATAGAACAGTTTTTGCTGTCGCAAATATCCAGTAACCGGTTTCAAAACCTGGCTCAAAAATATGCCAAGCCCTACAGAGAATTGATGGCGTATTATCGTTGTGCCATGATGGAGGTCGCGACAAAATTCAATGTGCTTAATGAGGAGCTCTCATTACAATATGATCGCAATCCCATTGAATCCGTCAAGACAAGGCTGAAGACGCCGGAAAGTATTCTGGAAAAGTGCAAAAGGAAAAACATAAGCCTTACAACGGAAAGTATTGAAAAAAATATATATGATATTGCCGGCGTCCGCGTAATATGCGCTTTTCCTTCGGATATCTATATGCTTTCGGCTGCCTTTCTGAAGCAGGATGATATTCGCCTGATCGCTCAAAAGGATTACATCGAAACTCCAAAAGCCAACGGCTACAGAAGTCTGCATTTGATCGTGGAAATTCCGATATTTCTTCATAACGAGAAAAAGACAATGAAGGTGGAAGTGCAGTTCCGCACGATCTCCATGGACTGGTGGGCGAGTTTGGAGCACAAGATTCGCTATAAAAAAGATTACGAGCTTGCCGATAATGCGAAGATGCAACAAAGGCTGTAAATTGAAAATCAGCGGTCACGCCTGCGGTATTGCCGGACCGGTTGCGTTGCTCTTTTATTTTGGATTATATGTGCAGGCCGTCGTTGGTATCCTGCTGACCGTGCCGGTTTATATCTCAAGCCTTAAAACCAAACGGCACACCTTGCCGCAGCTCATCGGAGGCAGTCTTGTGCCGATCGCAGCAATTCTGATCCTCAAACTGATTTTTTGACATTGGACATTGGAGGTATTATAATGAATCAAAAATTTATTCTGTCATGCGAATCCACCGTGGATCTCCCGTTTTCTTATGTGAGCAATCGCAGTATTCCTGTGATATTTTACTCTTACACCGTAGACGGCAAAGAGTATATTGACGATATGGGGCGGGATCTGGATGCATTGCCAAAATTCTATGAAATGCTGGAGAAAGGGAATCTCCCATCGACTTCTCAAATCAACGAGTTCCGTTATGAAGATTTCTTTGAGGAGCAATTAAAAAAGGGCGACCTCCTTCATATTGCTTTCGGAACAGGAATGACGCAATCCGTGCGGAATGCAGAGCGTGCCGCCGAGGAATTGAGAAAAAAGTATCCGGATAGAAAAATCGTTGTGATCGATTCGTTATGCAGTTCTTCCGGATATGGTATGCTGGTGGATTATGCTGCCGATATGCGCGATCGCGGCTGTTCTCTTGAGGAAACCGAAAAATGGGTTGAGGAAAACAAAAAGAGGATCCATCACCAGTTTTTCTCTACCGAATTGAAGCATTATCGGCGCAGCGGAAGGATGTCGGGCGCAACGGCAATGATCGCAACGATTCTCGGGATCTGCCCGATCATGCGATTGGATGATAAAGGCCGAATCATTGCCTATGGAAAGGTTCGCGGAAAGCAAAACGCTATCAAAACCACAGTAGATACGATGGAAAAACACGCTGCCGGCGGCAGGCATTATTCCGGAAAATGTTTTATCTGCCATTCTAAATGTCTTGAAGATGCCGAAAAAACAAAAGCTGCCGTGCATGAGAGATTTCCTAACATTCAAGGCGATATCCGGATTTGCGATATCGGCACCATTATCGCCTCACATTGCGGCCCCGGTACGGTTGCCGTCTTTTTCCTCGGTGACGAGAGAATGCCCGAATAATCAAAAATAGAAAGGTTGCTATGTATGAAATCATTCCCTAAGAAAGCTACAAAAATCGTCGGCATAACTGCCGGCGCAGCCGCCGCTGCCTCCCTTTCCGCTTATATCACGACGAAATATCTCGTCAGAACTGCACTGGATCGGGAAATGCCCAAGGCAATGAAAAAGGCAGAAAACCTGATATCCGGAGAAAAAGTCAACAAGGATTTTTTGGAGGCGCTTGAAAAGGCATCCGAAGAATTGGCAGCTTCTCCAAACGAAACAGTTGAAATAGTTGCCCATGACGGAGAAAAACTTGTTGGACATTTCATTCCCTGCGAAAATCCGAAAAGGATCATCATTGCCGTGCATGGCTGGCGATCCTCTTGGCATCGCGATTTCGGCCTTGTCTCCGATTATTGGAGAAAGCATCAATGCAGTGTGCTACACATCGAGCAGCGCGGACAGAACAACAGCGGCGGCGAATACATGGGCTTCGGTCTGACAGAACGCTTTGATTGCCTTGACTGGATCAACTGGGTGATCGAACATTGCGGCGAGGATATCCCCATTTACCTCGCCGGTGTTTCCATGGGTGCAACAACAGTATTGATGGCTGCCGGTCTTGACCTTCCGCGCAATGTACACGGTATCATGGCCGATTGCGGATTTACATCGCCGCACGCCATCTGGAAACATATCGCACATAATAATCTGCATATCGGTTTTGGGATCCGCGGAGCCATGGCAAATGCTATGTGTAAGCAGCGGATCGCTATGGGCACGGAAGATTACTCGACGGTAGATGCTCTGGAGTCCTCGGACATCCCTGTTTTGTTTGTGCATGGGGCAAACGATCATTTTGTACCGGTAGAAATGACATATGAGAATTATTCCGCATGCACTGCACCGAAGCAGCTGCTTATCGTTCCGGGTGCGGATCATGGGATGAGTTATTTTGTAGAGCCGGAAAAATATGAAGCTGTAGCCGAACAGTTTTGGATAGATCATGATTGATTTATCAGCGATATGTAATGATTAGGCGGAATGCAATCGTTCAAAATATCCGTGTCCTGAATATTCTCGCTTCACGGTAGGAGAAATCGTATGGAAAATCTTTGGATGTACTTTTTATTCGCATTGGGGGTCGTTCTCATTGTAAAGGGTGGCGACTGGTTCGTGGATGGTGCTGTCTGGATGGCGGAGGTGACCCGAATCCCGAAGTTTATCATCGGGGCAACCGTCATCAGCATTGCCACCACACTCCCGGAGATCATCGTTTCGACGATCGCTGCTGTGGAAGGACATGCCATTCTCACCTCCGGAGTCGGTGACTGCATTGCCGCCTCACAGGAAAAAGTCGGAATGGCGATCGGCAACGGCATTGGCTCGGTGGTGTGCAACACGGCGCTGATTCTGGCGATAAGCCTGATTTTCATGCCGATTGCCGTAGACCGAAAGAGCTTCGCCCCAAAAAGTCTGCTGCTGATTGCAGCTTTGTGCGCTCTGTTTGCCTTTTCCGTTAGTGGGTATTTCCCGATTGCGGGGGCAATCGTGCTTTTGCTGATATTTCTCGCCTATATTGCCGAGAATATCCGCTCCGCCCAGAGGGAAACGGTGAAAGAAGAAACTTCTCATCGACCGGATACCGATAAAAAATCGGTGATCCTAAATATTCTGCGGGTGCTGACCGGTGCGGCGTGCATCGTGCTCGGCTCCCAGCTTATGGTCAACAACGGCAGCAAGATCGCCGCCTCGTGGGGAGTGTCCGAGGCGATCATCGGCGTGACAATCGTTGCGATCGGTACATCCCTGCCGGAGCTGGTCACCGCAGTGACGGCATTGGTGAAAAAGCAATCCTCTATGTCCGTAGGTAACGTGATCGGGGCTAACATCATCGACACCACCCTGATCCTCGCGGTTTGCTCGTTTATTTACGGAGGCAGGCTGCCGGTCTCTCAGCAGAATATTTATCTGGATTTTCCCGTTGCTATATTGGTCACACTGATTGCAACCATCCCCACGATTATTTGCAAGCGGTTCCACCGCTGGCAAGGTGTTCTCATGCTGCTGGTGTATATTGCCTATATCACGGTCGTCACGGTCGGATTTGACCGCATTTTGGCATCAGTTGCCTGAGTGGGTTCCCTGCAAGAACGGAACAGCAACGCTTTTCTATCCCGCAGATCATAAGGGTTTTATATCACATAGGAGGTCATATATATGAAAAATCTGAAGACTATCGAACTGGGCATTGCCGGAAACGGCAAGATCTATCGCAACCTGTCGGTTCCCGCTTTGGTCGAGCAGGCGCTGCTCCGCGGCGAGGGTCGATTGTCGGACACGGGTGCCCTGGCAGTCAACACCGGCAAGTATACGGGACGTAGCCCCGACGACAAATTCATCGTGGACACCGCCTCCGTACACGATGAGATCGCATGGGGAAAGATCAATGTTCCTATCAGCGAGGAGCGGTTTGCGGCGCTGAAGGCTAAGGTGGTGGCGTATCTGCAGAACAAAGACCTGTTCGTCTTTGACGGATTTGCAGGCGCCGACGCCAAGTACCGTCAGAATTTCCGTATCGTCAACGAGCTGGCAAGCCAAAATCTGTTTATCCGCGACCTGCTGATTCGTCCCACTGAAGCGGAGCTGGATGCTTATGTGCCGGATTATACAGTGATCGCAGCGCCGGGCTTCAAATGCATCCCCGCAGTGGATGGGGTGCATAGCGAGGCGGCTATTATGATCAACTACGAATCCCACGAGGTACTGATCGTCGGCAGCGGCTATTCGGGAGAGATCAAAAAGAGCGTGTTCTCAGTGATGAACTATGTGCTGCCCAAGCGCGGCATCCTCTCCATGCACTGCTCCGCCAACATCGGTGCAAACGGTGACAGCGCCGTCTTCTTCGGTCTCTCCGGCACCGGCAAAACCACCCTGTCGGCCGATCCCTCCCGCAAGCTGATCGGCGACGACGAGCATGGCTGGTCGGACGACGGCGTGTTCAATATTGAGGGCGGCTGCTATGCCAAATGCATCGGCCTTGAGCGGGAGCATGAGCCGGAGATCTATGACGCCATTAAATTTGGCACGCTACTGGAAAACGTTGTTCTTGATGACGCCGGCAGACCGGACTATGCTGACGGCACCCTGACCGAAAACACCCGTGCAGGGTATCCCATCGACTATATTCCCAACGCCGCTATTCCCGGCATCGGCGGTCAGCCCAAAACCATCGTATTCCTAACGGCGGATGCCTTCGGAGTGCTGCCGCCGATCGCAAAGCTGGATAACGATATGGCGATGTACCACTTCGTTTCCGGATACACCAGCAAGCTGGCCGGCACCGAGCGCGGAATCACCGAGCCGGTCACGACCTTCTCGACCCTGTTCGGCGCTCCCTTCTTCCCACTGAATCCCTCCGTCTATGCCACCATGCTGGGCGAAAAGCTCAAGAAAACCGGTGCCAATGTGTTTTTGGTAAATACCGGATGGTGCGGCGGTGCGGCGGGCACCGTGCCCAGAATGAAGCTGAAGTACACCCGTGCGATGGTTGCGGCAGCCTTGGCCGGAGAACTCAACAATGTCGAATATGAGCTGGATCCTATTTTTAATGTATATATTCCAAAGACTTGTCCGCAGGTGCCGGATGAGATATTGAACCCCCGGCATCTGTGGAAGGATCCGGATGCCTATGCGCAGGCAGCCAACACGCTCGCCCGGCAGTTCGCTGAAAACTTTGCAAAGAAGTATCCGGATATGCCGGGTAATATCGTCAACGCCGGCCCGAAGTTTATTTGAGGTCAATTTGGCAAAATTTCATTAAATAATATACTCACCATAATAAACGAAAAGGAGTAGGATAAGTATGAAAGAGGTTAAGTCACCGAGAAAACCCCTGATCTATTATTACGGCATTGTTTTGTTGGTCATTCTGGTTTTCAACATGGTCATCGCTCCGTTGCTTGCAAATGCCAGAGTGAAAGAGGTTGATTACGGTACCTTTATGAAGATGATCGAGGATAAAGATATCGGCAGCGTAGAGGTTGCCGATTCCGAGATCGTGTTCACGGACAAGGAGAACTCCCAGATCTATAAGACCGGTGAAATGAATGATCCTACCCTGACAGAACGACTATATGCATCGGGTGCGAAATTCACAAGAGATATTGAAAAAAGCATGTCGCCATTGCTCAGCTTTTTCCTGACGTTTATTCTGCCGATCCTGATCTTTGCTGCCCTCGGACAGTATATGGCAAAGAAAATGATGTCCCAGGCGGGCGGCCCCAATGCAATGGCGTTCGGTATGGGAAAGAGCAATGCCAAGGTCTATGTTCCGTCCACGGACGGCATCCGTTTTGCCGATGTTGCCGGTGAGGACGAGGCAAAAGAAAATCTTGCCGAGATCGTCGATTACCTGCATAATCCCAAAAAGTATTCCGATGTCGGTGCTTCTATGCCTAAGGGCGTATTGCTTGTAGGCCCTCCCGGTACCGGCAAAACCATGCTGGCTAAGGCTGTTGCAGGCGAGGCGGGCGTGCCGTTTTTCTCCATGTCCGGCTCGGAATTTGTGGAGATGTTCGTCGGCATGGGCGCGTCCAAGGTGCGCGACCTGTTTGCACAAGCAAAGGAAAAGGCGCCCTGCATCGTCTTTATCGACGAGAT
>DJEF01000034.1:60023-87702 GCA_002431285.1 Ruminococcaceae bacterium UBA5905
ATGGACGGCTTTGAGGGCAACAACGGCGTCATCATTTTGGCAGCGACCAACCGTCCCGAATCCCTCGACCCCGCGCTGACCCGTCCCGGTCGCTTTGACCGCCGTGTGCCGGTCGAGCTGCCCGACCTCGCTGGGCGCGAGGCGATCCTCAAGGTTCATGCGAAGAAGATCAAAACGGCGGACAATGTGGACTTCCACACCATCGCCCGTATGGCGTCCGGCACCTCCGGCGCCGAGCTTGCGAACATCATCAACGAGGCGGCGCTCCGTGCGGTGCGCAGTGGGCGCTCGGTCGTAGAGCAGGCGGATCTGGAGGAGAGCATCGAGGTCGTTATCGCCGGCTATCAGAAGAAAAATGCCATTATGACCGACGATGAAAAGAAGGTCGTCGCCTACCATGAGATTGGCCATGCGCTGGTCGCTGCTTTGCAGACGGCTTCCGCACCGGTGCAGAAGATCACGATCATCCCCAGAACCTCCGGCGCGCTGGGCTACACCATGCAGGTCGAGCAGAACGACAAGGTGCTGATGACAAAAGAAGAACTGGAAAACAAAATTGCCACGCTGACCGGCGGCCGTGCGGCGGAGGAGATCGTATTCGGGCAGATTACCACCGGTGCCTCTAATGACATCGAGCAAGCAACCAAACTTGCCCGTGCGATGATTACCCGCTACGGCATGACCGATGAATTCGATATGGTTGCGATGGAGACGGTCAGCAACCAGTACCTCGGCGGCGATACCTCGCTTGCCTGCTCGGCGGATACACAAAAAGAAATCGATCAGAAGGTCGTGGAAACCGTTAAAAAACAGCATGAAAAGGCTCGCCGTCTGCTGGCAGACAATCGCAAGAAGCTGGATGAACTTGCAAGCTATCTTTACGAGAAAGAAACCATTACGGGCAGCGAATTCATGACGATTTTGAACAGAAAGGATGGGAATGCGGTATGAAAAGGGAAAATGGCTTTGGATGGAGCGAATTGATCGTCGGCGTGCTCCTGATCCTGCTTGGCATCTTTGCCTTTATCCGCCCGGAAAGCATGCTGACGGGAGCGGTCGTTATTTACGGCGTGATTGCCATTGTGATGGGCATTGAAGATCTCGTGGTATATGCCCGGCTTTCCCGCTTTACCGGCTTCGGTCCGATGCTGTCGTTGATCTCCGGAATTTTAAGCGTTATGTGCGGCGTGATGCTGATCGCCAATCCCAATGTCGGGAAATGGGCACTGACGATTCTTCTTCCGATTTGGTTTATCGCCCACTGCATATCCGAGCTGACAAGGACAAACCTGATTCGTTTGATTGGAAATCCGTTTTATTACTATTTCTCACTGATTCTAAACATTCTCGGGCTTGTGCTCGGATTTGTGATGATCTTTAGTCCGGTACTTTCCTTTGTAACGCTCAGAGCGATCTGCTATATGGTGGCAATCTATCTGATCCTGTTCGGCATCGAAAGCATTATTGCAGCTTTTGCCCGCAGAAACTCCGACTGGTAATACAGGAGATGAATTAGGTTCGTCGGAAAGAAACGGCATCGGTCTTGCTGTCGTGAAAAAAGTATGCGAGCTGCACGGCGGTGCAGTATCGGCAAAAAGCGAAAGCGGAACAAAGACCTTCACCGTTGTACTGCCGAAGCAACAGAATACCTCCGC
This sequence comes from Ruminococcaceae bacterium UBA5905, assembly GCA_002431285.1. GTDB lineage: Bacteria > Bacillota > Clostridia > Oscillospirales > Acutalibacteraceae > UBA5905. Next base: position 61,679 of record DJEF01000034.1, read on the forward strand.
TTCCAGCACCGCCGCACCGAAGCGGGCGATGGTGACGGCCTGCACGATCAGGCGAAAGGCCCAATCCGAGATCACGCTGCCGTCGGCCAGCTCGCACAGTGAGACCTGCCGCTGGCCGGTCTGCAATTCTTTGACCGCTTTCCAAAAAGCATAGCAGTCTGTAGACACATCGCCAAGGCGTACTGCCTGCAGATCGACCTTGCCACGGTCGGAAAAGTATCGCCTTGTCTTGGACCACAAGGTGTGGTTCGCAGTCAGAAGATACAGCACAGCAAGGCTGCGATGATCCGGCTTTCGCAGGTACAGTTTCTGCGCCTCAAAACGCTGCCTGTGCTGATCGGCTTGAAAAATCATAGGGGCATCATCCTTTCTGTCGTAGAGAGGTGAAAGCCGCCTTTGAAACGGGATATGTCGTGCATCGGCGAATGCCGCATGAACGGCTTCATAAAAAGAGGCTGTGCCGCAGGTGAGTCTGACATCTAACACCGGGCAGACATTCATAGCACAGCCTTTCTTTTTTCTGTGGTAGAGGCAGAGCCTGCAATCGCAGTCCGCTTTGCGGAATGGATACGCACCGTGGAGCCTGCCACCGCCCCGTTGATTTCTGCCGGGCGGTCGCTGTATGATGGCTTCCATGCTGTTGAGGGATGGTGTGCTGGTGAAGTACATTTTGATTGCTCCTTTTTCGTGAAATAGAAAAAGCCCGAAGTCTTTTGCAAAACTTCGGGCTTGGAAAATGCAAAGCGGCGGACAAGTTTTTGGCTTGTCCGCCGTCTGCGAGTATTTGGTTGTACGGGAGTTCGATACTGCACCCAAAGGGAAAACAGCGGTTTTACATCTTCAAATATGCATCTCGAAATCCCGGTATTTGGACAGCAAAAAACCCCGATAAAATCGGGGTTTTTTGCGGAACATATCTTTTTTATGTTCCTTTTATGGTGGAGACGAAGAGGATCGAACTCTCGACCTTACGGATGCGAACCGTACGCTCTCCCAGCTGAGCTACGCCCCCAAACGCAAGTGCTATCATATAGCATTTTTCCGGATTTGTCAAGAGAAAAATCGAGGTTTTTCTCAATTTTCGGAATTTTCACTGTCTAAAGGTCGCCCCGCAGCGGCAACCCGTCCAGAGAAACCACCTGTGCGCCCAGCGCCGAAGCCTCCGCCGCCACGTGTGTGATCAGCACCACCGGCACCGTTTCGGCCCGGGCGAGGATCGCCGGCAGCACACGCCGCCACGATTCCTCATCCAGCCCTGTAAACGGCTCATCCAGCAGCAGCAGTTCCCCCGGCATGGCCAGCGCCCGCGCCAGCGCCACCCGGCGGCGCTGACCGCCGCTGAGCGCACCCGGCCGGCTGTTGCTTTCAGCCGCCAACCCCACCGCCGCCAGAGCTTCTGACGCCCGGTTCGCATCTGTTTCGGGAGACAGCGCCACATTTTCTGCCACCGTATACCAGGGCAGCAGCCGATTCTCCTGAAACAGCACGCTCGCCCGCTCCGGACGGTGCACTCTGCCGGAAATCGGGCGTTCCAGCCCCGCCAGCAAGCGCAGGATGGTTGTTTTTCCGCAGCCGGACGCCCCCCACAGGCATACCACACCCCGGTGGGGCAGCGTCCAATTCACCGCTTCCAGCACGGGCGTGGCCCCATACGCAAAGCTCACCCGCTCCAAACCATAGCTCATTCGCCCGTCTCCTTTTTCTGCCCCAACGCCAGCAGCAGCACCTGCTCCAGCAGCACGCTGAGCATCACCACCGTCACCGTCCAGGCAAACACCTCCGGCGTTTCCAGATACACCTTTGCGGTTTTCAGCTCGGCGCCGATGGCCATCCGCGGACTGCAAATGACCTCGGCGGCGATACCGGATTTCCACGCGAATCCCAGCCCGGTAACACAGGCAGCTCGAAAATACGGCTTTACCGACGGCGCCCAGATATGCCGTAATACGCCAACATGGCCAAGGCGGTATACCCGCGCCATTTCCAGCAGACGCCGATCCGTCTGCTCAATACCGCTGCTGACATTCAGCCAAACCAGCGGCAACACCATCAGCCCGGCGATAAATCCGGGCAGCAGTTGCAGTTGGATCCACAGATACGCCAGAATGATAAAAGACGCCACCGGCACCGTGCGCATCAGATGGAGCAGGGGGCTGCATACCGCCCGCAGCAGCGAAAACCGGCTGGTCAGCACAGCCAGCACCGTGCCGAGAACAACAGCCGCGCCATATCCCAGCGCGATGCGCAGCAGAGAACTGCCCACCGTCCGCCAGAAAGCGGCGGTGACGGCCAGCCGCCCCAGCGCCTGTGCCACCGTCCGGGGAGAAGGCAGCAGCAGCTCCTCCCCCACCAGACGGGCCAGCGCCTCCCATACCAGCAGCCAAAACAGCGCCACTGCCAGATGGTTCAGCAGTTTCTTTGTCCTATTCGGCACGCTCATCCCGCATAGTAGAAATCGTCGGCGGGCATCGCACCGCCCACCACCTTGGGATTCGCCTGGAACAGCACCTCCAGATAGCCGGAGAGCTGCTGTTTCATGGTCGCGCCGGTCACAAAGGTCAGCCCGCAGCGGGGAATGGCCTGCTGAGCGATGGCGGCCTTGGGGATGATCCCGTAGGTCTCGCACCAGGCGGAAGCCGCCTGCGCATCGCCCTTCACCGTGTTGATGGATGTCTCATATTCTTTCAGAAAGGCCTTGATCGCCGCGCCATTTTTCTCCACGAAATCCTTGCGGGCGATGACGCATCCCATCATCAAAGCGCTGCTGTCTCCGGCCACCTTGTTCCATTCGTCGGTCATGTTCAGCGCCACGGTAGGGACGGTCTTTTCCGCCGCCTTCATCTGCGACAGACAAGCGGTCACCTTCGGCTCCGGTACCATAGCCACCTTGGCGGTACCCTGCACCACCGCTGCGGTCAACGCGTCGTTGTCCTCTACGAAGTGCAGCGTCACATCCTTGTCCGGATCCAATCCGTTCTTCGTCAATATATACCGCAGCACATATTCGGGGTTGGCTCCCTGCCCGGAGGAGTAGATTTCCTGTCCCTTCAGATCCGCCACCGACTGGATCCCGGCGCCGTTGTCCAGCATATACAGTACGCCCAGCGTGTTGACCGCCAGCACCTGCACCTGTCCCTCGGTTTTCTTATACAGCGTAGCCGCCAGATTGGTGGGCACCGCCGCAATGTCCGTGGAGCCGTTGGTCACGGCCGCCACCGCCTTGGAGGGGTCGTCCACCACATCGAAGGTATACGCGTTCGCGGATTTCTGTGCGTCATTCTGCGCCATGAGCTGTGCCATTCCCACACCGGTCGGTCCGGCAATGGTGGTGATGTGCACCTGCGCCTTTTCCGTTACCGCCGAAGAATCCGGCTCCGACACCGCCGGCGCCTTTCCGCAGGCGGTCAGCGCCGCCAGCAGCAGCAATACGGCCAATACGAGAGATCCATACTTTTTCATTGATCCATCATCCTTTCCTGCATGAACCACCTTTGGTTCATGTCTGTGTTTCCCGGTTCTCTATGAGAACGATCTGCTTTTTCCCCCGGCGTACCACGCCGGCGGCCAATAAGGTGTCCAACGATCGGTACAGGCTGGAGCGTCCCATGCCCAGATGCTCTGCCAATCCCGCCATGCCATCCGGAAGCTCCACGATCCCCGCCTCGTTTCGATGCGCCTGCAAATACCGCCAGAGCCGGTCATCGGTCTGCCCGGCTGTAAGCGTTGCCAGCCGCCGATTGAGAAAACGAATCCGCTCGGACAGAAAACGAATGTAGTTTTCTCCGATGCGTGGATCGTTCTCCATCCAGGCAGACACCGTCTCCTGCGGAATGAACTGCACCCGGCAGTCCGTCGCGGCGACGACCGCCGACGGGTAGGCTTCCTCCGCGCCGAACAATGCCGCGGCGCCGAATACATCCCCCGCATACAGATCGTTCATGACCACCCGGCCGTGCAGCACCCGCAGATGCCCCTCCAGCACCCAGGCCAGCGCACGGCGCGCCCGATGGCGGTCATAGATGACCTCACCTCGGGAATAACGGCACGGTTCCTCTCCGATGGCGGATAGATGCCGCGTCCGCTCCCGGGGTGACAACCCCTGTAATAAGAACAGGACAGGCTCCTTCGTTCGTTGTTTCATAGCCACCTCCAAAATGTCCCAAATGGGACACTTCGACAGCATTATACCATAGATTTCGGAAAAATCAAGTGTTTTTTCTCTCGCGTGGCCAGATTGCCCGCCGACGGGGGCATGAGAACCCTCACCGGCGAACCGTTTTCCGTTATTCGCGTCCGCCGCCCTGCACCCGGCTCACGAAATCCGCGATGTAGTTGGAGCCGCGCGCCGCCAGCAGACCGGTGAGCACACAGCCGGTCAGCCGGCCGCCGAGCGCCACCCCCAGCACGCCGAACAGATCCGCGCGTGCCAGCAGACAAAGAGCCACCGACAGCCCCAGCGCCGTCAGCTGGATCCCCAGCGTTTTCCAGCCGCCGCTGCGACACCCCTCGATCAGCGTTTTGGCGTATTCCACCAACGCCTCCACGGTGATCGCCAGCACCGTCACCAGCGCAATTCCCGTCATACCGTTATCCCCCTTCCCCTTCTTTTGCTTCCAGGATGCGCAGCCGCTCCTGGGTGTTTTTGAGCGAGACCTCAACCCGTGTAACTCGTTCCTTTACCTCCCCCAGCCGGGTGCGGACATCCGCCATGAGCACATCGCTTTTGTCCACCTGTCCCCGGATGTGTTTGATATCCGAACGCATTTCGGTCAGCTCCGTCGCCTTGCGCTCGTCCTTTTCCCGCAGCCCCCGCAGATTGGTGATCAGCGCCACGATCACGCCCAATGCCGATAAGACCGACAACCAATCGGTGAGGCTCCACGCGGTCATACATCCTCCCCGGCGGCGGACCGACGGCAGGCCTCCAGCTGATAGGCCACGATGAGCTGCCGCAGCAGCACCGGATCGTATAGTTGTTCCTCTTGCACAGACAGTCATTCCTTTCTTTCCGCATGGCGGCGTTCGGCGGCGGCAAGCCAGGATGGCACAGTAAAACCGACCGCCTGCGACCGCCGACACGCTCTTATTCCTCCGTCCTGCCTCCGAAAAGCGTGTCCCGCCGCTTCCCGTAGGGACCGCCGGTGTGGGCGGCCGCCCGCTCATAGAGTGCCTGAAACTGGGCGTAGGGCTTTTCTCCGTTGTTGAGACAGAGCAGCATGGCCACGCCGTATGCCATGGCGGGCAGACAGCGCCAGGACAGCAGCAGCGGCCGCTGTACGCTGTCCAGCGGCTGAAAAGGGGCGGTATGCTCCCGATACCACAGTTCGCTGTATATCTGGTTGACCGCCACCAGCTCCTGTTCGCCCGCTCCAGCCGCCCCCTTGGGATCGTCCAGCAGCTGATACGCCTGCTTGAGAATTGCCGTTCCTGTCAATGGATCTTCCTCCTTTCCCGGATTTCCCGGCTTCCGAGTTTTCGGAAGCCGGGAAAATTCACCGGATATCAGAACGTGTAGGCGTAGATGCCCTTGGCCAGACCGTTTTTCAGTACCACGTCGTAGTAGAGACGGTAGTCCATCTTCCAGGCATCCGCCTGCAGGTTGTGGGCGGGATCGAAACAGCGCACCTGCTCGGTCTTTTTGATGAGCGCGGCTGCCCGGCGGGGGATCAGCAGCAGGCCGATGCTCTTGGCGGCGGTGGTGGGGGTGAAACCGCCGCCCTCCTGTCCTTCGGTCGTGCCGTCGTTAAAGGTGTAGGCGGTTTTCATCCGGCTGTCCGGCACCGGCAAGATCGCCACGCCGTTATAGCTGGTCACCTTGGTGTTCAGCTCCCCCTTAGAGAAATCGCTGAATACCAGCGTGCGGGTCAGATCGGTGCTGTTTTGCAGCGCGGACCACATGGTGCTGTCCACAAAGGCCACCAGCTCCTCGTCGTAGCCGATGTCGTTCTGCGCCTTGGCGATGGCCTTCTGCAGCATTTTCACCGCCTCGGTAGAGGGGGTGCCGGTGATGGTCTGGCTTTTGGTCACGGCGTACCCCGCCAGCTTGGACAGCACATAGGCGTCGATCTCCGGCACCACCTGCGTGCGGACAAACTCGCCGAGGATCTGCCCGGCCAGGTCGGCCACGCCGCTTTCGTCGTGATCCTCCCGGTCAAGCTGGAAGGAGCGGCCCCGATCCATAGCGAGGGTGAAGGGGGTGGCGGACACCGACACGGTGCCGTTCACAAACCCGGTGTCCCGGTTGTAATCCCCCAGCCCGGACACGTTCATTTCGGGGATCATCACGGTTTTGGCGCCCACAAACTTGCCCCGCAGGTTGTTGTCGGCCAGAAAACCGGTGACGGGCTTTTCCACCACAGCCTTGTCCAGGGCGTCGGTCATCTTAACGGAAATGTTGGTGAGATTCAGGCTCATATTGAGTACTTCCTTTCTTTTGTTTGACGGTGTGGTTGACGAACAGCCGACCGGTATCGGTCAGCGCAGAGCCCGCCGGAAAGAGCGCAGGAAAGCCCCCTCCTCCGGCGGCTTTTGAGCCGCTCCCTCCCGCAGGGAACCGGGGGAGCACGCCGCCGCACGATGGCGGCGCTCCTCCTCCCGGCGCACACGCTGCTCCTCCTGCCAGCGGTAGCGCAGGAATGCGTCCATCAGCGGGATGTGCTCCCGTGCGGCGGTGTCGAAGATCTCCGCCGCCAGATCCTCCGGAGCGTGCAATCCGGGCACCTCCGCCTGCATGGCGATGAATTCTGCCGCCAGCCGGTGGGTGATGTCCGGCTCAGCGGCGACAGACGGCATTTCCGGAGCTTCGTCCGTCGGGACGGGACCATCGCTTGCGGATGGCTCCGCCGTTTCTTCCGGCGCGCAGACGTCCTCCGGCTGCACTGTGGGGACGGCCGGATGCTCCGTTTCCGGCGCCTCAGGGGTCAATGGGGCTTCGTTTTCCATAGCTGCTCTCCTTCCTTTCTGAGAAAATTGGGACGTTTTACGGCGGCGACGGCACGGCGTTTTTCCCGCCGAGGATACCGTAAAACGCCGGTTGAAAGCGATATCTTTCAACCCCTCCTGCTTTTTCTATCGAATATTCCTCACCTCCCCGTGCCGGATCCGGACGGAAAGCCGGTGTTTATTCAAGCTCCTGCAGCAGGGCGTCCAGCTTGGGAACATATCCCTGGGGCAGACGGCTTAAATACTGTTTGGCTGTGATGACGCCGTTCTTGTAGAGGTTGTCCAGCGTCTCCACCGAGCGGTTCTCGCTGTATTGGCTGCCCTGCCCCACCCGGACGGTGATGGCAAGCAGCAGTTCCCGGTACAGATCGGCGTGGAAGGGCATATACCATACTCCGTCGGGCTGCTCGATCTTCAGCGACCGGTCGCCGTACATGGCGAGCCAGAATTCCGCCCAGATGCGCGCCGTCTGTTCGATAAAGGTGAAATACCGGTTCTGGATCATTTGCAGGGGCATGAGGGATGCCTCCCGTACCGCCACGATGGCGGACGCGTTGGTGGGCACGACGTCGCCCAGCAGAGTGGTGCTGACCCCGGCCTGGGTCATGGTCTCGTTGATGAGGTTCTGTACGTTTTCGTTGAAATCCGCCGAGAATGTCGGCGGCTCCACATAGCGCACCGCATTCTGCACCTCCTCACCGGAGCCATAGACCGGAATCACCTGTCCGGGATCGTTGGTGATGGGCTGCGTGACCACATCCCCGTTGACCAGCATGATGGGCATACCCATCATCATCACCGCCCAAACCCCGGCGGAGACCGTCCGGTTGATGGCGATCTGGTTCGGGATCAGATAGGGGATCTCGCTGCTGCCATAGGCCTGCCCCCGCTGTTCCTCCCAGCGGAACAGACTCAGGGGGTATAGCCGCAGCCCCGTATCCCAGGCCGGGCGCAGTTCCACGCCCCGGCATACCCGCTGGGCATAGACCCGGCAGCTTTCGCCGTCCTCGCCCCATTCTTTCCAGAATCGAGTGAGCACGGTGGCGTGACCGGCGGCATCCGTGCCGCCCTCGTCCGCCCGGATACGGTCCCAGTCGGCGCAGCCCGAACGCCGTGCCTCCCGGCGCAGCTGCGCCACCGGCTTACGCTGAGCGATGAGGACAGACGGCTGCTCCTGTATATCCTCCAGCGTGGGATCCTCCACATAGACCTGCTCGATATCCAGCACCTCGCAGGCGATGTCGCCCCGGATGGGCGTGCTGCCGGCGCGGTCGGCATACAGACCGGTGCGCACCCGGTCGTCCCAATAGGTATACAATACCCCCGTGCCGGTGACATAGGCGTTGCGCAGCGCCCGCCGCCCCAGGGCATCCAGTCCCAGACGGCGGCCGGTGGTCAGGAAATAATCCGTCAGTGCTCCGGCCACGGTCTGCGCTTCCTCTGCCGGGGTCAGTGCCTCGCATTCCTCCCCCCGGCACAAAGCCTGTCGGTAGCGCCGGATCTTTTGCTGCATCGGCAGGGTGTTGGGCACCCCTTCGGCGGTGAACTGTACCGACGTGGGGGTGGAGCCGACCACCGCCATCTTGTATTCGCCGATGCGGCGGATGACGTTGTGGCGCACCAGCGGACGGCTGTCGCCGCAGTGGACGCCCTGCCACTGGTCACCGGAATAGAACCGCTCATTGATGCGGTTTTGCTCGAACATCCCGTGGACGCCCAGACTGCGTTTGTAGGCGACGCCCGCCTCAAATTGGCGAAAGACCTCCTCCGGGAGCAGTCCCGTCGGCGCGTCGGCCTGCGGAGTGCCGTTTGTTTTCTGCATCATGTTATCCTTCCTTCCCGACGGCAAGGCCAAGCCCTGCCGCCCTGTTTGTTTTGACAGTAACCGCTATCGTACCGTATCATTCTTTTCTGCTTCTGCGGGCATTTCCGACCCATCGTAGATCAGAAAACGGCGCATTTGCTGCCATTGGGCAGCCTGGCGGCGGCGCAGCCGCCATCCCCCGCCCCGGCTCCGTCGCTGCACGACCCAAAGGGTCAGCCACGGCACGCCGCCGCAGAGAAATCCCCATAAGAACACGGTCTCCCTCCTTTTCGTTTTATCTGTTATGCCCCCGGGCGCAGGACCGGCCGATCTCCCCGTCCCGGCCGCATCCGACCGGCGCGGCCGGGACATAAGGCGCCCTCTTTGACCGCCCCGGCCGCCATCGGTACGCGACCGCCCATCATCCGCCCCACCCGCCGTCGGGTGCGTAGCGGCGCGGCGGTTCCCCGGATGAGTTGGGGCGGGGCAGGTCGTTCATGGCGTACCGCAGTGCGTCCATGAGATGGTTGTCGCTGTCCACCGGGCGGTTGCAGAATACCCCGTCCCGGCCGCCGCTCTGCCAGCAATAGCTGTTCAGCTCATCGACGGTGTGAACACAGCGGGGATGCACCACCATACGGTATTCCTGTAAGCGGGCGATCCCGGCGTTGACCGAACCGGCGCCCTTGTCGGCGGCGGTGAGCCGCCGCAGCCCCAGCCGCCGCAGATCCTCGTTGGATTTCGGCTCGGCGCTGTCCGCCCGGATGCGCTCTTTTTGCAGCCCTTTGCGGCAGATCATGGCGGCGATGTCCCGGTTGAGCATCCGGGTCTCATAGTGTTCGTCATAGATGTACAGAGTTTTGGTCGGCTCCTCCACCGCGGCGGCGATGAAGGCGGTGGGATCGTTGGCATAGCCGTAATCCAGTCCGAAGATGTGCCGGATGCCGGGCCTGTCCAGCTCCCGCCGGGAGAATTCCCGCACCTCCCAGTTTTCAAATATCAGCCCCTCGCTGCGCCCCCATTGTCCCAGCCCCGCCACGGCGTACCGCCGGGGGTTTTCCCGGCGCATCCGCTCAAACAGCTGCCGATCGGTCTCATCCAGAAATTCGTTGCAGCGGTAATCGGTGGTCATCGCCAGCACCTGTGGGTCGAGACGGTCAAAGAACCGGCTTTTGAGCCAATGCCCCTCGTTCCAGGGGTTGAAGGTCAGGGTGGTCTGCTTGAATAGGGGCGGCGCCACCACGCCCCGGGGAATGGACAGATCCAGCTTGTCGAAGTCCGCCTCCCGGGCGATCTCAAAGGCTTCCTCCACCCACACCCAGCAGAGGGCTCCCTGTTCCACCGTGGTGGAGGCCAGCTTTTCCACATTGTCCATGCCCCGGAACAGGATGCGCTGGCCGGTGGGACAGTAGACCAGCTCCAGCGGCTCCTTGCCTGCACGCCACAGGTGCTCCACCCGCAGCTGCCGGATGGCCCAGCGCAGCTGGGCATAGGTGCTGTCCGGATGGGTGCGATAGACCTGCCGCACCGCCAGCAGGTTGGAGCCGGGATATTTCATCATGTGATAGATGTACCACAGAGCGGCGGTGGAGGATTTTTTGGAGCCCTTGCCGCCCTTGACCACCCGATAGCGGCGGGTACAGTTCCAGAATTTTCGGTAGCCGCCCCCCACGATCTCCGGCAGGGACACCCTTATGCCCGGCGGAGATACGGCTCCATCATGTGTATCGCCTCCCACAGCTCGTCCATTTCCTCCTCCAGTAAAGCGGTGCGCTTGTCGAAAGACAGGCGCTGCTCCGTCAATTCATCGTACCGTTTTTGCAGCCCCGCCAGGGATTGCCGGTACACCTCAATCAGTTCAGCCATACTACTCAGAAATATCCTCCTCTCGGATAAATACCACCGGCGGATACGCGGAGTTGCCCTCCCTTTTTTCGCCGGCACTGTCCTTGTCCTTGTCGTATCCCGCGTTGTTCTTCAGATACAGCAGATGCATATTGGCGCCGGAGCCGCGCCGCATGGCGTGTTCCACCACGCTGGCAGTCGCCTCCCGGTCGGCCCGGATGAGCAGCGCGGCCTTTTGTCTGGCCAGCGGCGTGCGGGCGGGATATTCCCCCCGGGCGATCTGCCGGAAGAGTGTCAGATCCATGTCCAGCGCCGCCGCCAGCCGTTCGGCAGTCAGCGGCACATCCTGCCCGGCCGCATACGCCTTGGCCGCTTCGATGGCCGCCCCGATCGACTCGGTCGTGTACCTTGCCAGAGCGTCTCCCCGCATGATCGGCTACGCCCCCTCGATACTTGCATTTTGCAACTTTTTGGTCATAAAAACGGGTCCTCCTTTTTTAATGTCACCAGAATGCAGGGGCATTGTCCCCGACGCCAATGCCAATAGTGAGACTCCTCCACCCGCACCCCGTCAAAATATACGTCCGTCTCTTTCTCCGTCCCTTCCGGCAGGTGAAAGAACACCGGTGTTTCCGGCGGCATATCGGCGGCCAGCCGCCGCCATTCCCCGATGCACACGCTGTTGTTCCTCCTTACGCATCCTGTTCTTCGCCCGGCTGCGCGTAAACCGCCCGCCGACGCCATAGCCGTCCTTTCTGTTACCTCGCCGTTCGCCTTGTTCGCCGCCGTTTCGTCCTCCATCCGGCTCCCGTCCCCGGCACCTGTTGCGCGCCCTCGGCATCCGCTACACTGTCCCAACCGCCCGGCGCACGTTTCTCCCGGCATCCGCCAAACGGTTCGGCCTCGACACCCTCCGCCGTTGTTTCTCCGGCGTTGGCCGGGACTCTATCTCTGTGTCTGCCGCTGTATCCGCCGCACCCCGATCACCCCCTTCGTTGGTTTGCATCGTTCGGAACGTTTGTTCGTCACTATCTATTGTAGCCACATTTCCAGATTCTGTCAATAGCATTTTGCAACTTTTCTCGAGAAAAATATTGCATTTTGCCACGCTCTATGGTATACTAAGGGCCAAAGCAATCGGAGCACAACCGTTTTTCGACTAAGCAGCGTCCTTATCGGCTTTGTTGCACTCCGCTCAGAATACACCGGTATTCTTCGGTCGGGGCGTCACGCCGCTCAGAAACGCTGTTTGTCGAAAATCTTCGATCGGATACGAGGAGATTTTTTCGTATGATCAGTCGAAGAACGCCGCAATGCTGCCGTATTGCAAGTGATGAGACAAACAAAACGGGATAATATTCCGTTTCAGGAACGGTTGTCCCCGGATTGCTTTGTCTAAGCGAAAAACATCGAATAACGGAGGGAAACCCTATGCCCGAATGGAATGTGACCGCCCAGCGCCTGCGGCAATGCCGGGAGGAATCCCGCGAGACGCTGGATGAGATCGGTCGTCTGACAGGAGTCAATAAGAGTACCGTTATGCGCTGGGAGCGAGGGGACACCTCCCGCGTCAATATGCCCACTCTCTGTTTGCTGGCGCAGCATTACCGGGTGGATCCCCGCTGGCTTCTGGGGGCTACGGATGAACCGGGCAGCGGCTGGGAACCGGAGCAGGCGGATGTGGTGCCGGTGCCGGTGATCGGCTCGGTGCGCGCCGGATGCGGCGGCATCGTCATGGAGGAGGCCATGGGCACCGAGCCGGTGGAACGGTCGATGCTTCACGGCGACGAGGAGTATTTCTGGCTGTCGGTCAGCGGGGACAGCATGACGCCGCTCATCAATGACCGGGATCTGGTTCTGGTGCGGCGGCAGGATAGCGTGGACAGCGGCCGCTATGCCGTAGTGCTGGTCAACGGGGAGGAGGGTCTCGTCAAACGGGTGGTGTACGGACCGGACTGGATCGAACTGCAGAGCGTCAATCCCTTTTACCCGCCCCGGCGGTTTGAGGGCGCACAGGTCACGCAGGTGATGGTGGTCGGCCTGGTGGTGGAGAGTAAGCGGAAATATATATGACGCATCGCCGCACCATACCGGCATTCCCATCCATCGGCGCTTGCGCGCTAAAGAGCCGCCCCTTTTTCCGACGGCGCGCCGCCTCCCTGCGGGAAAGCGCTGGTTTCCATCCGGAGAGACCCCGCCGTCCGCGTCCGTTGTTGCCCCCCGCAGCGGCATCTTACGGTCGCCGCCAGCCGCCGCATTTCCGTAGGACGTCGGTGTGCCTTACCGGCGCTTGTGCAATCTTTCCAGTATTCCGCCAAAAATTTGGGCAAAAATTTTAGCCGTCACGGAAAATACCGGTGGAAAATGTCGGCGATTTATGGTAAAATGGGTAGGAAAGAACAATTGAATAGGCTGGAAGGGGTATAACAGAACTATGGAAAAGATCAGCAGTGAGAACGTTTTTGCACAGGACGCCAACACCGCGCCGCTGCGGCTCATCGCCATGAACGGCGCACAGGAGCTGGGCGACCGGATCGAATGGCACCTCCAGAATTGGGCGGAAAAATGCGGCATTCAAGATCGGGATTTCCGCATCGAGGTGGATTGCCCCCGGTTTTCCTCCGGCGACGCCAAGGGGCTGATCAAGTCCTCCGTCCGGGGCGACGACCTCTACATTCTGGTGGATGTGGGGAACTATAACTGCAAGTATTCCATGTATGGCTTTGAGAACGCCATGTCCCCGGACGACCACTATCAGGACCTCAAGCGGATCATTCAGGCCACCGGCGGTAAGGCCAAGCGCATCAACGTGATCATGCCCAACCTGTACGGCGGACGGCAGCACCGCCGCAGCTACCGGGAGAGTCTGGACTGCGCCGTAGCGCTGCAGGAGCTGCAGGCCATGGGTGTGGATAACATCGTCACCTTTGACGCCCACGACCCCCGGGTGTGCAATGCGGTGCCCCTGATGGGCTTCGACAATCTGATGCCCTCCTATCAGGTGCTGAAATCCATGTTTCGCTCGGTGGAGGATCTGGTGGTGGACCGGGATCACCTGATGGTCATCAGCCCCGACGAGGGCGCTCTGAACCGGAATATGTACTATGCCGTCAATTTGGGCGTCGATCTGGGTATGTTCTACAAGCGCCGGGACTATTCCCGGGTGGTCAACGGCCGTAACCCCATCGTAGCCCATGAATATCTGGGCGATTCGGTCGAGGGCAAAGACGTGTTCATCGCCGACGACATCATCGCCTCCGGCGAAAGTATGCTGGATATTGCCTATGAGATGAAGAAGCGCAAGGCCCGCCGCATTTTCGCCTATGCCACCTACGCCATCTTCACCGCCGGTCTGGAGAAATTTGATAAAGCCTACGCCGACGGCATCGTAGACGGGGTGTTCGGCACCAACCTGACCTATCGCTCTCCGGAGCTGCTGGGGCGCCCCTGGTTCCATGAGGTGGATTGCTCGAAGTATATTGCGTATTATATTGCTGCGGTAAACCAGAACGTGTCCATTAGCACCCTGATCGACTCTCACGAAAAGATTCAGAAGCTGCTGGAAAAGCACGGGCACTGATTGTCCACGGTAAGAGTCAGGCGGGTCGTGCTGTAAGGCACTTCCCGCCTGTTTTGTTATCGGCGAAAAATTCACAATTTTTTAGCAGAATTTTCCGCAAATGCGGTATACTGTAAAGTGTGTCGGTCTGCGTTACCGACCGTCCGTGTCGGCGTATACAGCTTGTTGTATACAGCCCCCAATTTTACAAATAGGAGTGTAACGTCATGAGTCGAACCCTGTTGCTGATCATGAACCCCTATTCCGGCATGAAAGTCGGGCGACGCTATCTGGCGGATATATTGGAGCGATTCTGCCAGAAGGGGTATATTCCCACTGTCTTTATGACCACCGGTCCGGGCAACGGGCGGGAGCTGGCGCGGCAGTATGCCCCCTCCCACGACCTGTGCGTGGTCTGCGGCGGCGACGGCACCTTTAACGAGGTGGTATCCGGCGTGGTGGAGAGCGGCTGCGACACCCCCATCGGGTATATTCCCTGCGGCAGCACCAACGATTTTGCCAACAGCATCGGATTGAATAAGAATCTGGTCAAGGCCGCCGAGGACATTCTGTCGGGCACGCCCCATACCTACGATGTGGGGCAGTTCGGCAGTCGATACTTTACCTATGTGGCGTCCTTCGGCGCGTTCACCCGGGTATCCTATTCCACTCCCCAAAACGTGAAAAACGCGCTGGGGCATCTGGCGTACATTCTGGAGGGGATCAAGGATCTGCCCTCCATCCGCCCCCGGCACGTGCGGTTTGAGTGCGATAGCGAGGCATTCGAGGGGGACTATATTTTCGGTGCCATCAGCAATTCCACCTCCGTGGGCGGCATCCTGACGCTGGACCCGGACGCGGTGGATATGAACGACGGCCTGTTTGAGCTGCTGCTCATCCGCAACCCCAAAAATGCCATTGAGCTGAGCGACTGCATCCGCGCCCTGCGGGATCAGACCTACGACTCACCGCTGCTCACCTTCCACAGCACCGCCCACCTGACCGTCACCGCCGATCCGGATATGGACTGGACGCTGGACGGCGAAAAGGAAGAAGGACACGCCCAGGTGGAGGTACAGAATCTGCACAACGCCATTCGGCTTATTGCCAAACTCGGATAGGAGGACGACCGTATGAAGCAGACAAAAGAACCCCTGCCCAAGCCCCACATCCGCCGGGATTTTCTGAAGGAACACATTCGCCAGCACAAGGCGGTGTTCGCCGTCTACCTGGTTTTACGGTTCATCGTGGTGGCGCTGCTGATTCTGGAGCTGGTGCAGAAGCAGTACGAGAGCGCGTTTATCTGCGTATTGGTGCTGGTGCTGTTCGCCCTGCCCGCCTTCGTGCAGAAAAACTTCGGCATTCAGCTGCCCTCCACGCTGGAGATTCTCATTTTGCTGTTCATTTTCGCCGCCGAAATTCTGGGCGAACTGCAAAGCTACTATATCCATTTTGCCTATTGGGACACCATCCTGCATACCACCAACGGCTTTGTGTGCGCCGCTTTCGGCTTTTCGCTGGTGGATATTCTCTGTCGTAATAAGCAGGAAAAATTCCGCCTGTCTCCCGTGTTTATGGCGGTGGTGGCGTTTTGTTTTTCCATGACCGTAGGGGTGCTGTGGGAGTTTTTCGAGTATGGGATGGATCGGTTTGCCCACACGGATATGCAAAAGGACACGGTGATCCATTCCATCACCACCGTGGAGCTGGATGAGACCCAGTCCAATAAGGCCGTCACCATCGACGGCATCACCTCAGTGGTGATCAACGGGCAGGATCTGGGACTGGGCGGCTATCTGGATATCGGCCTGCAAGACACCATGGAGGACCTGATGGTGAATTTTGTAGGCGCGGTGGTGTTCTGCTTCTTCGGCTTTTTCTACATCAAATATCGGGGACGGGGCAAAGCCGGTAAGGTGGCTGCCCAGTTTATCCCCACCATACGGGAGGAGGATACCGGTGACGCACCCGACGCCCCGACCCCGGCGGAATGATCGCTCCGCCGGCTGGCAGAAATACAGCCACTGGCTGTATGCGCTGATTCTTCCCCTGTATCTGGCGGGATTCTTCATCGAGGAGCATTTCATCGACGGCAGCGCCCCCTATCTGGTGTCCTATATGCCCATCGACGCCCACATTCCCTTTTGCGAATGGTGGTATATCTTCTATGTGCTGTGGTATCCCCTGTTGGGCGGAGTGGGGCTGTATCTGGCCTTCCGGGAGCCGGAGGGATTCAAGCGGTATATGACCTATATCGGCGTGAGCTTTTTCACGGCGCTGTTGCTGTTCGCCCTGATCCCCAATGGGCAGGATCTGCGCCCGGATCTGGCTACACTGGGCCGGGAGAACCTGTTCACCCGGCTCATCGGGGTGCTGTATGCCTCCGACACCAATACCAACGTCTGTCCCAGCCTTCATGTGGTGGGGTCGCTGGCGGCAGTGTTTGCCGTGTTGCATAGCGACCGGCTGCGGCGCACCCGGTGGGTGCCGATTTTGGTGGGGCTGCTGGCCTGCCTCATTTCCGTCTCCACGGTGATGATCAAGCAGCACTCACTGCTGGACGTGGTGGTGGGTGTTCCCTATGCCCTGATCGTGTATCGTTTCATCTATTGGAGCTGCGGACGGGATATTACCCCAAAAAATGCGCCATAATTCATGCACTTTGCACAATCTCCGATTTGTCAAACCGATAAATCGGAGATTTTTTCGTCGTTTTAGAAAAACTATTGCAATGTTTTGCACACCAGTATATAATAGTAAGGAAGGCTTGTATCCTATCGAGAAAAGAGGGCATGACCATGAAGAAAATCGAAAAGAACGACATCCCGGCGGCTACCCCCAAAAAGCCTGCCGCCAAAAAGAATACCGCGCCGAAGGCCGCATCGAAACCGACGGCGAAACGACCCGCCGCAAAACGGCCGGTCTCCCAGCGGGCGGAGCTGAAAAGGCAGCTCACCGATAAGCTGCTGCATAATTTCTCCGTGCAGCCGGAGGAGGCCACCAACGAGCATCTCTACAATGCGCTGGTGCTGGTGCTGCGGGATCGGATGCGCACCCGGCGGGTGCAGTATATCCACGACACCTATGAGCAGAACGCCAAGCAGGTGTATTATCTGAGCATGGAGTTCCTCATGGGGCGTTCGCTGAAGAATACACTGTATAATCTCAATTTGACCGAGGATGCGGCGGCGGTGCTGCAGGAATTCGGGGCGAAGCTGGAGCCGCTGTTTGAACTAGAGCCGGACGCGGGGCTGGGCAACGGCGGTCTGGGGCGACTGGCGGCCTGTTTCCTGGACGGTCTGGCCACCCAGTCCATGCCCGCTATCGGCTATTCCCTTTTGTATGAATACGGCATTTTCCGCCAGAAGCTGGTGGACGGCTGGCAGACGGAGCTGCCGGATTTCTGGCTGCCCGGCGGCGAGAGCTGGCTGCTGCCCCGGCCGGAGCTGGCCAAAGAGGTGCGCTTTGACGGCCATGTGAGCGAGTGGTGGGACGACAGCGGGTTCCACCATGTGCGCCACGATGACGCCACCACCGTGATCGCCCAACCCTTTGACCTGATGGTGGCAGGCAAGGACGGTCGGGGGGTGTCCACCCTGCGGCTGTGGCGCTCCACGGCTCCGGGTATGGATATGACTCTGTTCAATCAGGGCGAGTATATGCGCGCCATGGAGCAGAAAGCCATGGCGGAGGTCATCACCCAGGTGCTGTATCCCGCCGACAATCACCGGGAGGGCAAGAGCCTGCGGCTGCGTCAGCAGTATTTCCTGGTATCCGCCTCGGTGCAGGATATCGTGCAGCGCCATCTGGAGAAATACGGCACCATGGATAATCTGCCGGAGATGGCGGCGGTGCATATCAACGACACCCATCCCACGCTGGCGATCCCGGAGCTGATGCGGATCCTGTTGGACGAATGCGGATACAGCTGGGAGGATGCCTATGGAATCGTCTCCCGCACCTTCGCCTATACCAACCACACGGTGATGGCGGAGGCGCTGGAGTGCTGGCCGGAGGATCTGTTTCAGGAGCGGCTGCCCCGTATCTATCAGATCGTGCGGGAGATCAACCGCCGGTACAGCGAGGAGATGATGGCGGCCACCGGCGGCGATACCGAAAAGGTCAGCCGCATGGCCATCATCAGCTACGGCCTTATCAAAATGGCGAACCTGTGTGTGGCGGTGTGCCATTCGGTCAACGGCGTGTCTCAGCTGCACAGCGAGATCGTCAAGCATACCGTGTTCCCGGAGACCTATGCCATCCATCCGGAGAAATTCACCAATGTGACCAACGGCATTGCCCATCGGCGGTGGCTGTGTCAGGCGAATCCGGAGCTGGCCGCATGGATCACCGGCCATATCGGGGACGGCTTTGTGCTGGATGCCGCTCAGCTGGAGCGGCTGAAGCCCTTGGCAGAGGATGCCGCCGCCCGGCAGGAGTTCATGGCCATCAAGCACCGCAATAAGGAGCGGCTGGCTGCCTATATCCAGCAGCAGAACGGCATCACGGTTGACCCCAACAGCCTGTTCGACATTCAGGTCAAGCGGCTGCATGAATATAAGCGGCAGCATCTCAACGCCCTGCATATCCTCAGCACCTATCTGAAGCTAAAAGATGACCCCAATAGGGAGTTCACCCCCCGCACCTATATTTTCGGTGCCAAGTCCGCGCCGGGCTACTTTCTGGCGAAGGAGATCATCCGGTTCATCTGCAAGCTGGGGCAGCTCATCGACAGCGACCCGGCGGTACGGGATAAGCTGAAGATCGTGTATATCGAGGACTACCGGGTGACCCTGGCGGAGCTGCTGATGCCCGCCGCCGATATCAGCGAGCAGATCTCGCTGGCCGGCACCGAGGCCAGCGGCACCGGCAACATGAAGCTGATGATGAACGGCGCTTTGACGCTGGGCACGCTGGACGGCGCCAATGTGGAGATCCGCGATGCCGTAGGCGAGGACAATATGTTCCTGTTCGGTATGCGCACCGAGGAGGTGGAGACGCTCAAGCGGCAGGGCTACGATCCTCGGCGGTTCTATAACGAGAATCCGGAGATCCACCGCTCCATCGACTTCATGCTCCACGGCTTTGAGGGGCGCAGCTATGCCGAGGTGGCGTCCTCCCTCACCGACCGGGACCCCTATATGGTGCTGGCGGATTACGCCGATTATTGCCGGGCACAGGCCGCTTCCGGCGCCCTCTACCGGGATACGGAGGAATGGGCGAAGAAAGCGCTCTTGAACACCGCTTGCAGCGGCGTGTTTGCCTCCGACCGCGCCATTCGGGATTATTCCGACCGGATCTGGCACGTCCGTCCGGTGAACATGAAATAAACCCGCCTAACGCGGCGCAGGGCCGCTGTTCCGCAAGATTGGGGAGATTCCCCTCCCCATATATTTCCGAAAGCAAAAAGGTCTGCGAGAATTCGCAGACCTTTTTGCTTTCACTTTCTCATCACCCATCCGCCAACCGTGCACACCTTTTCGCCGCCGCTCCCATAAGCCGCCATTCGCCTGTCGCGGAATATGAACCCAACCGTGCATCGTACCCATTCATGTCCCCGGTGTATCGCGTTGCGGCAGCTGTTCGCGCATGGGGGCTCCGTTGCAGGCTTTTATTCGTCCCGCAGGCGGTTCCTGTATAGGCGCAGCAGCAGCTTGCCCTCCTCGATGAGCAGCTCCTGCCGGTCGGCCGGCAGACTGCGAAAAATGCGCAGCAGCTCACGCTCCGATTCCGCATCCGTCTCCTGCATACCGTGGTTGAGCAGATAATCCACCGATACATCAAAATAATCTGCAATGCGTTTGAGCGTTTCGTGGTCGGGCTCGCGGCTGTTTTGAATATAGTTGCCGAGCGTTGAGGCGGCGATGTTCAGATCGGCCGCCATTTGCTTTTGCGTGATGCCCTTTTCGGCCAGCAGCCCACGCAGAGTTTCTCCGAAACGCATACGTATCTCCTTTCGAGCAGCCTAAACAGGATATATATAAGTATGATACATGAGCGGATGATTCATTTCCACCGTGTAACTCGTTTTGTGTTGACAAAACTATATTTGTGTATTATAATGGATTTCAACAGCTGAAAAAGGCGAATTGTTTTGTTGAAGGAGGAATGAACATGGAGCAGGGAACAGCCAAAAAAGCAGGCGGCGTTGTTCTCAGCCTGCTGTTTGTGCTCGGGGCTTTTCTGATTCCGAGAGGGCTGGTTGGGGATTGGTTTGGCAATAAGAGCAAGGATGCCGCCGAAAAATACGTCGCTCAGCAGGTTTACCGCTCTTCGGGTCTGGTCTGTGAAAGCTACCGCTCGGAGGTCGTTTACAAAGACGGGGACACACGACTGATCGCTGTGCAGTTTTATACCGAGGGCGCAAAGGCCGCAGGCGGCTCATTTTGCGTCTATTGTGTAGCGGGTGTCGTCCGCAGCAGTACGAATATGATGGGCAGCGGCTATGACTATAAAGAGGCCCTGCCGGAGCTAAAGGCTTTATTTGGAATCTGAAAAGGGAGTGGATTACAAGATGATAAGAGCAAGAAGAGCGGTGGCACTTCTGCTGTGCGGATTGCTTTTGTGTGAGTTGTGCTCCTGTGTGGGCGGCGCGGGATTCGGGGGAAATACTCCAAAGTCTTTTGACGATACGGATGCAATCAAGAATTACGCCGAAGGCTTTTGGGTGAATGAAGATACTAACGCGGAAGAAACTTCTCACTACCGCATGGTGTTTTTGGGCAACGGAATGTTTTATCGCTGGGATTTTACATTGAGAAACGGGCAAAGTCTCGAGGACGTGTTGACGGCTGTACTGCAGGAATACGAGGCAAAGCAAGGTGCCCCAGCCCGGAGCCTGACACAATTGCTTCTATCCGGGCAAAGCACCTCGGGAATGAAAACCTCCCACGACACAGTGCTCTACGATGCGAAAGCAGGTCAGGTTCTTGGCGTTTCCGGCGAGCCGATTGGAACATTCTATAAAGACGGCACATTTCTCTGCGAGGAGATGCGTTATCATACCGAGGAAACTACTCAGACGCTGTCAGAAGCCTTTGCTGGGGCAATGGAAAACCGATTTCAACAGTCTTATAGTAATCTGTCAACATACAAAGATGTCCGATATAACGCAGTGCTCTCTCTCGGTAAGCCTTTTTTCTTGACCGGAACAGCCGAGTTGGACGATTATTATAATTATGAATATCGAAATCTGGAAACCGTGTATTTCTGCATCTGCGTGACGCCACCAGGGGGCAGTTACTCTGACCAGTGGTATATTTACGGTAGTCGATATCAGCATGAGGATCTGTTCGAAAGACTGAAGAAAGGGCCGACGAATGTTATGTTGGTCTGCACCGGTTACTACATGGACGCCTTGAAAAACAAAATGGCTGACCTGCGCGATTACTGCTGGGAATGAATGAGGAAAATGAAATGGTATGAACTTGCGTAAATCGCCGACTCTGGTGATGCCCGTGTCGGATTTGCCCGCGCCGCCGTCCTGCCACTATTCAACCACTATATGGGCACTTCCTATTCCCTAAAAGAATTTACTGAAAAAATAGCCACCGAAGCTCAGCGCACAGAGGATATGAGCGGGTATTTGCTACGTACCCATAGCTGCACAGTCACAGAGCGATTAGCTAATAACAGCTTTTCTACCGTAGTGATTCCCAGCCATTAACAACACTCATCCATCCAACAATCCGGCAGGACAAATCGTGTATCAGGACGTATTCATCGACAGCGATACCCCCGATCAGGCGCGGATATGCTCGGAGCATTGCAAGCCCTTTTATGACCCGCCGCACCGGTCGAACCCGTATGTGCAGCCGATGAAAATAAAAAAACGGAGACGCCGTGCGCACTCCATAATGCAAAACTGCGGCCGCTGTCGGATATCGACAGCGGCCGCAAGCTCTCATATGGATTCCCGCCTGTGCCGGGGCTGTTTTTTCGGGACGACCGATCCCGTCCGGATCAGGGCGCAAACCCCACAGCGGCGATACTGGTCAGCATCATGAACATCTGCTCATCCTCAAACCGATCCCGCAGCTGGGACAGGGCGGTGCGCATGGCGGCATCCAGTTCTGCATAGTGCCGTTCGCCGGGATGCGCCGCCAGGAGCTTGGCGGTGTAGTTGCTGCGGAAATTGAAATAATACCGATACAGCTCGTCCCGCTCCTCGTCGTCCATCCCCACGGTACAGTCGGTGGTGAAGAACATCTTCACATCCTCGTATCCGGCCCGGAGCAGCTGCGCATAGAATTTGCGTCCGTGATAGCGGTCGCTCATGTTCTCCAGCCCCATGCTCAGTTCGATGCAGCGTTCCGCCAGTCCATCGTCTCCGTAGGAGACCATAGTGCCGTCGTCCACGCCCCGCAGCAGAATAGCGCCGCCGGGACGCACGAATCGACGCAGGCGGGTCAGCGCCCGGATCGGATCGGTCATGTGATGCACCGTCAGTGCGGAAAACACCAGATCCACCCCATCCGCACCGGCATCGGCCAGCGCCCGCTCCATCGCAATTTCAAAGTCGTCGCTCTCCGCGTCCGCCACCCGGAATCGGTATACGCCATCCGCCTGTGCCGCTGCGATGGCGTCGGCGTTCTTGTCCACCCCGATCACCGTCTCGAAACGGTCGAAACAGCCGAAGCGTTTCCGGGTCACGGTGCCGTCGGCGCACCCTAGATCCAGCCCCACCAGCGGTCTCCGGGGCAGGCGCTCCAACGCATACTGAAACGCCTGCCGATCCAGCTCGGTGCTGTACTGCGCCTGTAAACGCAGCCGCTTCTGTTCGGGCTTAAAGGTGGAGCTGTACCCGGAATTGGTGATGTGCTTGAGATAGTTCACCTTGCGCGGGGTGCTGGTCAACATATTGGTCAGGCGGGTCAGGAAGGCCGCCTCCTCCTCATGGGTACCCTGGGAATTGTACCGCACCGCTTCATAGGCGACCACATCCGCCACCGCCGGAAACAGGCTGCCCCGCTCCGGCATGGCGGCCGTATCCACCGTGATGGGGATGATATTCTTCGGCTCCGCCTCATCCAGCGCCTGCACCAGCTCCAACCCCACCCAGTTGTCCTCTCCCGGCTCCTGCCGCATGGACGCTATATAGTCCGGCGTCAGCACACACAGCACATCGCCGCAATGCGCAAGCACCTCCCGCAGCTGGGTGTCAAACCGGCCGTTACGCAGCTCCTTCAGATCCAGAAATACCCGATATCCCTGTTCCTCCAGCATCGTGCGGAAAAACTTCGCCAGCATGGTGCCGTCGGAACGCTTGTAGGATATAAAAACGTCGCTGTGTTCTTGCATAAGCCAATTCCTCACTTGTTTTCTGTTCCTCAGCAGACGCTCAGTAGCAGTTTTGGCAGGGTGTCAAACCGCGTTGCCTGGCCGTCTCCAGCGGTATCTGGCTGGGGCTTTTCATGCCGCTGCATTCCGGGTTGGAATGATAGCGCTTGCCGGTTTTGCTGACCCATACCATGTCGCCGCCGACGGAGGGCTGCTGCGATGTTCCGTTGGTGACGGTCGGCCGGACGGTGGTCGCCACCACGGTTGTGGGCGGCTTTTGGGTGGTGGTAGCGGAGGTGGTCGCCGCGATCGTGGTGACCTCCGCATCCGTTGCGGCGGCGGTCGTTGCGGCGGTGGTGGTCTCCGCCGTCTCGGTCGGTGCTGCCGTCGCGCTCTCCGTAACATCCACCGCCGCCCGGGGATCCGACAGCTGCGTTTTTCCCGGATCCTCAGTGGGCAGACACCCCCATACGCTCACCAGCAGCACCGCCGTCAGTCCCAGCGCTCCCCATTTTTTCATTGCTCCGATGCTCCTTCTTCCATTGTTTTTTCATCAGGTGTCGATGCGTCCGCGCCGAAATGCCGCAGCACCGATACGCTCAGCGGCACCGCGCAGGCAAAGGTGCAGACATCCGCCAGCGGCTGCGCCAGCTGCACGCCCAGCAGCGCCGACATTCCGGGCACATGGGACAGCGCCAGCGGCAGCAGCACCACCAGCGGGATGAAAAATACCCCCTGCCGGGCCATGGACAGAAAGCTGGCGCGCCCCACCTTTCCGATGTTTTGCAGCAGCATATTGCTGAGGGTGATCCAGGCCACCAGCGGGAAACTGACCCATTGCAGCCGCAGCGAGACCGCCCCGATACGGAGCACCGCCGGGTCGTCGCTGAACAGCCCCACCAACTGGGGCGCCAGCCAAAATCCCAGCGCCGATGCCGCCAGCAGGAACGCCGTGCCCACCTTCACGCAGAACCAATAGGCGCTTTTCACCCGGCTGTACAGTCCGGCGCCGAAATTGAATCCGCACACCGGCTGAAATCCCTGTCCGAAACCCAGCACCGCCGAATAGGCCAGCCCGGTGATCTTCGTCGCCACCGACATGGCGGCGATGGCCGCATCCGCCCCGTATAGTCCCGCCATGCGGTTGAGGCAGATAGTGGACAGGCTGGACAGCCCCTGACGGCAGAGGGTGGGCAGCCCGCATTGCAGGATCTGCCGATAGTCCGCTCGCCGGGGGCGGAACAGACTCACCCGGATCCGAAGATTGTCCTTCCGGGTACAGAAAAACAGCAGCAGACAAAAGCTCACCAGCTGGCTCAGCACCGTGGCGGCAGCCGCCCCGGCGATACCCATGTGAAAGCCGAAGATGAACAGCGGATCCAGCCCCACATTCAGCACCGCGCCGAAGCCGATGCCCAGCATACTGTAAAAGGCGTTTCCCTGATACCGCAGGAGGTTATTGAGCATGAGCGACGCGGTCATATAGGGCGCGCCGAACAGAATGATGCGCAGATAGGAGCGGGCATAGGGCAGGATGGTTTCGGTGGAGCCCAGCAGCCGAGCCAGCGGGTCGAGGAAGATCAGCCCCAGCCCCAGAATCAGACCGCCGGCGATGAGGGCGGAGAAAAATCCGATGGCGGCCATGCGTCCCGCCTCCTCCGGGCGCTCCTGTCCCAGATAGCGGGAGATGAGATTGCCGGTTCCCTGCCCGAAGAAGAATCCGCAGGCTTGGATGATGGCCATGAAGGAGAATACCACCCCCACCGCTCCGGTGGCGCTGGTGTTGTGCAGCATCCCCACAAAAAAGGTGTCCGCCATGTTGTAAAACGCGGTGATCAGCATGGTAGCGATGGTGGGGATCGCCAACTGCCCCACCAGCTTTTCCACCGGCTGTGTGGTCATGCGCAGAAACTTTTCGTGCCGGTCCATAGACTTACAGCATCTCCCGGCGCAGGGTGTCCCCGTCCAGCGGAGACAGATAGGCCGGGGGGATATCCAGCACAGTCTTGCAGCCCGTCGCGCCATCCTGCCGCAGCCGGAAGGCAGCGCGGGCATAGGCGGTCAGCACCGAGGCGGTAAATTCCGGATTGGAATCCAGTGCCAGCCGGTATTCCACCGTGTGGCGGTTTTCGCCCGCTGCGCCGGTTTTTCCGCTGCGCAGGACCGTGCCGCCGTGGGGGATCCCCTTGTGCTCCCGCTCCAGCTCCTCTTTGGTGATGAACTGCACCGTGGTGTCGTATTCGTCAAAATAGTGGGGCATGGTGACGATCTCCTGCCGGATGCGTTCCCGATCCGCGCCGGGCTTCGCCACCACATAACACTCCCGCGTGTGCTTCTGCCGGGTGGTCAGCCGGGGCTGCTCCCCCCGGCGCACCGCCTCCAGCGCCTCCTCCACGGGAACGGTGTATTGCCGGGCATCCTCCACCCCGTCGATGCGGCGGATGGCGTCGGAATGTCCCTGGCTGACCCCCCGCCCCCAAAAGGTATAGGTCGCGCCGTCCGGCAGGATCGAGGCGCCGTAGACACGCGCCAGCGAGAACAGACCGGGATCCCAGCCGACGGAGATGATGCCCAGCGTTCCCGCTCGGCGGGCGG
>DJEF01000034.1:87769-95987 GCA_002431285.1 Ruminococcaceae bacterium UBA5905
TCCACCGCCGCAAAATGCTCCGGCACCGAGGCATGGGTGTCGAAACTGTCCACCACATTGAACCGCGCCGCCAGCCGGGGGGTCTGCTCCGGCAGGTCGGTGGCGCTGCCGCCGCAGAGCACCAGCACGTCGATCCGGTCCCGCCAGTCCTCCGCCGCGTCCGCAGGCACCACCGGCACGTCCGTGACCGGATGCACCGTGTCCACCGGCCGGCGGGTGAATACGGCAGCCAGCTCCATATCCGGCGCCGCGCCCACCGCCAGCTCCACACCCCGACCCAAATTGCCGTACCCGTAAATACCGATGCGTATAGCCATGTCTGTCACCCCATCGTTTATTTTTTGTCTTTGATCAGCGGTTTGATTGCCTGATAGATCTCTCCGGCACGCTTGCCGTCCTTCAGCTCTTTCATCAGGGCGTTGTTGATGCCCTGCTTGGTTTTGTATTGCTGGATCAATCCCACCACCAGCGGCACCAACGTTTCATCCGGCAGCACCGCCCGGGCCTTTTCGATCAGCGCGTCTTTTTCGCTCTTGTTGTCACGGCCGGTGCAGTCGATGACGATCTGCACATCCACCTTCCGCTGCTGCCAATAGGTGAGCAGCGCATTGTATCCGTTATCCTTCGTCACCACATAGAAGTGTCCGTCCCGCTGCTTTTCCCGCTTGCAGATGAGATATCCCAGGTAGGAGGCCAGCTGAAAATCCAGGGCGTTTTTGGTGCCGACCTCCACCTTCTGGTAGACCACAGAGGCCTGCGTCTCCTGCAGTTTGCGGGCCAGATCGAAGGTCAGGGTGTCGGCGTTTTTGCTGTAAAAGATGCACACCTCGTCCTGCTCCGACAGGCCGGCGATGCCGTCCAGTCCCTCCACCTTGACATTTTCGTAATCAATCAGATAAAAGTTCATTTCGGTAAACCGTTTCCTTTCCTGTTATAGCTTGGGCTTCCGCCCCCACACGTGTATTCCGTCCGGACAAAACGACCGCGCGGAATGCCCGAGCGGTCGCTCAGGCGATGCCGCGACAGAATCCCTATGCGGACACGCCGGAGCCCGTTTCCCCGGTTCCGCGCTCTCCTTTCGGTTTTGCCCCGTACACTGGTATAGTATACCACACACATGGGAAAAATGTCCATACCCCCGCCGTAATTCTTAATCTTGACAATCCGCTGCCCGGCGTTTATACTGGAACATACTGCATAGAGGGAGGTCGGAATATGGCAAAACACGCCGCAAGCCGTCGCAAAAATCGCCGCAGACGCAGAGCCGTCAAAGGTCTTGTCTGCTTTTTTGTAGCCGTCCTTTTGCTGGTGGGCGGGACGGCCGCCCTATGGCATTACCGGGCGGATATCCGCCGGCAGTTGTGGCCGGACAGCTCCCGTCCGGAGTCATCTGTTTCTCGGTCCGGTGAGTCGCACCCGTCGGCTGCGTCGGGATCGACCACCACCACACAGCCCATCCCCGAAAAGCACCTGCTCACCGGTGTGCAGGCGATCGCGCAGTACCCGGAATACCCCACCGGATGCGAGAGCGTCAGCGCCGTCATTGCCATGCGGTATGCGGGCAGCGATATTTCCATAGACGATTTTATTGACGACTATCTGGATAAGAGTGACTTCTACACCGAGAACGGCGTGCTCCACGGCCCCGATCCCAATATCCACTTCATCGGCTCACCCCGCAGCGAAAATGCATACGGCTGTTATGCGCCGGTGATCGAAAAGGCCATGAATGCCTACTACAAGGACAAAAATCGGGTAGCAAACGCCACCGGCACTGAGACAAACGCCGATCATCAAGGCAAAAAGCAGGTGGTCAATGCCACCGGCACCGATCTGTCCGCCCTGTGCCGTCAGTATATCGCCCGGGACATTCCCTGTCTGGTGTGGGTGTCCATCGGCATGGTGGAGCCGCGCCCCTCCACCCGCTGGATTCTGCCAAACGGCGAGAGCTTTCAGTGGCTGTCCAATGAGCACTGCATGGTGCTGATGGGATACGACGCCACCCACTACTACTTTTCCGATCCCTATCGGGGTGCGATCGTCCCCTACGACCGCACGCTCAGCGAGACGCGCTATGCCGCCTTCGGGAAGCAGGCGCTGGCGATCACCGGCTGAGCCCTGCGCGCCATACCGGGCAGCGGCGCGGCAGACTGCACGAATCGAAAAGGCGATACCGGATCATCCGGTATCGCCTTTTCTTGGTGCCACCATTGCTAAAACAGGAAGAATTCCTCCTATCCCAGGAACGATTCTTCCGAATTCATTCGCTTTGACATCGCCTCAATACTCCAGTTCGTCATAGTGGAAACCGAACTCAGTGATCTTCGGGCTGCTCCAGGTGGTAAAGTCCAGCTCCTCCGACGGGATCGTTAACGTCCAGATGGACACATTGTTTTTGTCCACAAGCCGATCCGGGTCAAAGCGTTTGCTGAACAGCTGCCGGTCTCCGTCAACCGCCGTGATAGTCACGTCGGTCAGTCCGATATCCTTGTCTGTGCCGTTGGCGGTATACAGCGTGATCTGGACATTGTTGTTTATGTCCATGTACATTTCCGTCACCTTGCACATCACGGCGTCGTCATAATAGATCATCGTGTTATGGATGTCGAACGGGATAAAGAATTTTGCCCATGCGTAGCCCTGCTCCTTGGCGTCAAGGCCGTTATAGGTGAATCCGGCGTTATCGTAGTCCGATTGCAGTTTGGAGCGGGTCTCCTCATTCCATTCGATTTTCCATCCGTCACCGGCGCGGCGCATGATGGTGGAGAGGTACACCGCCTGCTCCTTTTCCGCCGGATAATTTGCCGGTATCCGATAATACAGCGCTGTGAACCATACGGAATCCTCGTCCTGCGCCGCTATGGCGATCAGACTCTTTCCGTATTCCCTGAATG
Source organism: Ruminococcaceae bacterium UBA5905 (assembly GCA_002431285.1). Lineage (GTDB taxonomy): Bacteria > Bacillota > Clostridia > Oscillospirales > Acutalibacteraceae > UBA5905. The sequence goes on from DJEF01000034.1 coordinate 90,664, forward strand.
TGTCATACGAAGTGTTGTAGTATTGATCTATGGCCGCGTTTTCGGTGTTGCGGAAGAGCTTTTCAAAGGATTTTCTGTCCTTACCGGCATACTCGATGAGCTTATCGGTCAGGAGCTGCGCGGCTTCCGTCACATTCGTATCGCCGCTCACGAGGACATCGTTGCCGGACGGCTTTGTTGTGCTGCTGTCGGCTGCATCGCCGGTGCCGGACGGCGTATCCGCGTTTGAAACTCCGTCTGTATCATCGGAATCGGTCTGGGTCGTATCGGCTTTCCGGCCGCTGCCGTCGATCACACCGTATAGCGTCGGCGCCCCCAAATGAGCGAGGAGGCAGACGACCAGCCCGCAGACAAACAGACCGCCTGCAAAGGCAGCCAGCCCTTTGCCGTTTTGCGCAGGGTCCTTGCTCTTGACGACGGCGCTTTTGATGTTCAGCAGCAGGGAATTTTCCCCCGACACCGCCGACAGGAAGAGAAGCACCGCCAGCGCCAGCGCAAAGGGGTACGGCAGGAACAGCGCCACCACCACGGCGGCGATGAAAAACCACAGCGCCGGCGGCTTCAGGCATACCATATGGACCAGTGCGGTTTTCAGCCGTCCTCCGGCTCCGCCGCTCCGGATCTCTTCGACCAGCTTGCCCGCCGACACCATCAGGAAATAGAAAAACAGCGCGGCGAAGATCTGATTGACGACCGAATGGCGGGAGAACAGCGTGTTGGCAAACAGGGCGGTAAAAACCGCCGAGATCAGGGCATACAGCAGCTTGAGGATCAGGCTCGGCCAGAACCGCTTGCCCTCATAGGAGCGGATCATCGCGTCGAACGCGCCGGACAGGACAGTTTTCAGTTTCATACGCTCTCCCTCACAGTACCGCACGCAGAATGGAGAGGATCACGGCCGCCGCCGCGTTGACCGCCAGGGCAATGAGAAATCCCCTCAGTGCGTTTCGATAGGAATGTTTCTTTTCGTTGGCCGATTGATCGCCGGGTTTTTCGCCGGTTTCACCCTCGGGCAGGACGAATTCCCGGTCGCCCGCCGCCATTTCTGCGATCCATTGGCGGTTCTCCGCAGTTTTGGCGAACGCGTGAATATAGGTCTTGCGGCTCCGCTCGCCGGGGGTTAGGATCGCGCCGAAGAATGGGTATCCTTTTTCGTCCGACCGGATCACTGCGCTGTGGATCCGATCCGGCTCTCTCCGCTCCACAAGGAATCGGAGCTCTTCCCCCGCAAGCGCCGCCTCGGCATCGGCTTTCAGACACAGCCGCACGGTGTGCTCGGAAAACGGGCCGGTCACGGTGAACCGTCCCCGCGCGGCCTCCAGCCGGAGCCACGCCCCGTCATACAGGATGAAATAGGTGTCCGAGCAGCCGTCCGGCTCACGCAATCTGGACTGCACGCATTTTTCGGGGACGAACAAAGCGCCGAGGAATCCGAGGAACCGGCTCGCCGGCACAACTCCGTCTTCCCCCGTATCGGCCAGTTTCTGTTCGACCAATAGATCGTCCAGCTTGCCGAGGGTATCCTCCCCGATGCTCTGCCGCATGGCGGCAACCGTCGGAGCCAGGTCGTGCATCGGCGAAATACCGCTCGGCGTCAGCCCCGCCAGCGCGCCGAGCCGATCGACGGCGAGATAAGAAATCGTGAATTGCATAGCGCCCCTCCTTATCGGTTTTCGTAGAACTGCTCAACCTTGTTGTTGAACAGCTCCAGCAGATAGCCGGAAACCAGGCTGTGATCGGTGGTCGTTTCGGTGGCGGTCTGGCCGATGCCGTTCAGGAATTCCTCGAGCCCCATGCCGCCCTCGCCGAAAATACCGTTGTAGACCTCCTGGATAGCGCCCGGCTCCGTCAGGTCGATGGTATAGGCGATGTTCTTCCAGTTTTCGCCATAGGCGCCCTCGTGCGCCCGGTCAATGACGTCCGCCAGGATCATTTTATCCTTGTCGTAGGTCTTGAGCACCCGTTCGTTGTAACAGGCATCCGCCATATCCTTTATGATATCGAAAGTATGCTCCGCATTGGAGCCGAAGCTGACGGCGTCCGCCGCCTTGGAGTTCCCGAAGAAGATACCGGTGACAAGATCCCATGTGCCCAGCTGCGGCACCATATCCGTCGCCATGCCCACAAACTGCCCCGCGGTCTGATTGCCAAACCGCACCTTGTCAAAAGCCAACGCCCAATCGCCGGTCTCGGCATAGATGTCCAACAGCTTTTGGATGTTCTTCCCTTCCTCGATGAGGCCCTTGCCGATCTTTCCGCCCTTGCCGAGCTTGTCGAGCTGATCGGACACCACATCGAGCAGATCGAAATACAGCTTGGTTTTGTCGGCTCTGTCCAGATCGTCGTACACCTCGGAGACCCCCCAGTATTCCTCCTCCGGATCATCCGGGAGCTCCTGCGGCTCCTCTTTTTTCTTCTTGTATTGGGAGACGCCCGAGGTGATGCCGAAGAAGGAGAGCAGACCTGCGATCAGCGCGCCCTCCTCCAGAACCTTGCGCGGCGAATAGGACGGCTCGTCGTCGCCGTATTCTCCCAGCCGTCCGCCGGTGGAATCATCCACATCCTTGTCGGTGGATGCGGTGCTTCCCTTATAATCGCCGCTGCTCTTGAGATTCCAGTGCCCGGTGTAGGTCTTGATCTGACCGGGGATTCTGTCGCTATAAGACACCAGCGAAAATTTGCCGTCGTCATCGGTGGTGGGGGTCAGCGCGTCGTTTTTGTTGATCAGCGCGTCCAGCAGCGTATAGGTCGTGCTGCCCTTTTTGGCGTAGAGAGTCAGACCGAGTATTTTATCGTTATCCGACAGATCGCTGAGATACTGGAAATCCTCCCAGCTCTGATCCGTCATGCCGATGTCGTAGTTGCCGAGGATCGTGTCGTACCAGCCGAACGCCGTGAAGTCGATAAAGGTCATATGGTCGGGCAGCTTAATGTCGCGCAGCGACACGCAGCCCTCAAATGCGCCCATGGCGATCCAGTCCAGTTTGGGCATTTCGGGAATGCTTTTCAGCGATACGTCGTTCTGGAACGCGTATTTTTCTATGTATTCCAGGTTCTTGCAGCCGGAAATCTCTTCGAGGTTTACAGAACTCAACCGCCGGATGCAGGTCACATTGTCGTTGATATACACCTTTTTGAGGTTGTGATCCTCGATATCCACGCCGATAACCTTCACCGTACCATACAGCGGGATCGTCACCGTTTCCGGCACGGCGATCTCGGTTTTCTGCCCCACATAGGAAACATAGCCGCAGATTTCGCCGGTCTTGTATTCCGCCATCAGATCGGTCACGACCCATTCGCCCAGCATGGAATAGTCATAGCTGTACCAGTGGGACGAATAGTTGATCCGGGGGCCTGCCAGCTGGTTTTCCTGCTGCCGTTTCATGTAGTAGATGCGGGTCATATCCCGGACGGTCTCCCACGCCGGGTCATCGGCGCTGGCAGGCTTGTTGATCATTTCAGTCATGCCGGTATAAAAAAACTGATAAAACGCAAAAGCGCCCGGCATATCCCAATGAGCAAGGGGATCCTTCTCATCCGGCTTTTTTCCGGAAACAGTCGTCAGTGCCTTTCCGGAAGTGCCGACAAGGCACCCATTTTCGTCCACCTGAAACAGATCCGGCTGTTCTGTAATTGTCGAAGTACCAACTGTATAATTTCTTTGTGGCGCATTATCCGAATCATCCTTCGGCGGGTAGTAGTAACCGTAATACGCCATGCCGGCAACTGTGTTGTTGGAAACAAACTCCATATAGTCCTCAAGGGTATGTCCCACAGACGAGCCATCGTTATACACTTCGCCCTCGCCGTCCCATTTGGCGCCGTCCTTCCATGTGGAATAGCAGGTGGGGCAATAGTACGTATACACATAGCGGAGTTTATTTCCGACCTTTTCGACAATGCCGGGGACGGTATACCGCCCGTCGTCCTCCACCTCCACATAGTATTCGATCATCTTGTCGCCGTGGCCGGAGCAGCGATAGCCCAGCCCCGGCACCTTGGCGGCGGTTCCGTCACAGAGGAAGTAATAGTCCTCTGTGAGTACGGTCAGTCCGCTTTCCCTTGCCGCAGCCGTCAATGGCAGCATCGCGGCAATCATACCGGCCGCAACCACAGCCAGCACGAACCGAGCCCATCGTCTCCGGCGATCGTGGTGTTTCATAAGCATCCCTCTTTCTGTGCGATTGCAAGCCATCTGCCTGCTTAGACAAAGAAACGATAGCACAGGCGGCGACGGCATTGCAATACGAATTTCCAAAGTGTCAATTGACTCTTTTGGAATTTTTCTGCGTTTTGCTCTTTCCTTTTGCGCTGAAATGCGGTATACTGGCGTCAAACGACTGTAACGGAGTAGTGCTTATGAAATTCAGCGAGAAATTGAATGCGTACATCGAACAGCTGTCCTGCTCGGCCAGGGAGCTTTGCCGCATATCCGGCATATCGCCGGCTTCTTTCAGCCGGTACAGAAACGGCGAGCGGGTGCCGGAGCGGGGAACACGACCCTTTGAGGCGCTGTGCCGTGCCATTGCGGAAGTTGCCGCCCGGAATGGGCTGACGGATGTCACCGCCGATGCGGTGAAGGAATCCTTTATGATCTGCGAGGATTTCAACGCCACCGACCGGGAGGTGCTGCGACAGAATTTTAACACGCTGGTTGCCGCGCTCAACATCAATCTGACCCGTCTGTGTCAGTCTACCAATTACGATCCCTCCGCCATTTTCCGCATTCGCAACGGCACGCGAAAGCCGGGCGATCCCGAGCAGTTTGCGGCGGCGATCGCCGCCTTTGTGGCGCGGGAGATGAGCACCGCCGCGGAGATATCGGCCGTCGCGGAGCTGATCGGCTGCGATGCCGACCCGCTGTGCGATCTGTCGGTGCGCTATGTGAAAATCAAAAGCTGGCTTCTGGAGCAGCCGGTGCAGATGCCGGGCAGCGACAGCGTTTCCAAGTTTCTGAGCAAGCTGGACGAGTTTGATCTGAACGAGTACATAAAGGTCATTAAGTTTGATGAGCTGAAGGTGCCGTCTCTGCCCTTTCAGCTCCCCTCCTCCAGAGCCTATTTCGGCATACAGGAGATGATGGAGAGCGAGCTGGATTTTCTCAAGGCGACGGTACTCTCCAAGTCCATGGCCCCCGTGACCATGTACAGCGATATGCCGATGCAGGAGATGGCCAGGGATCCGGAATTTCCGAAAAAGTGGATGTTCGGTATGGCCATGATGCTGAAAAAGGGACTGCACCTCAATCAGATTCATAATATCGACCGCTCCTTTGACGAGATGATGCTGGGGCTGGAGAGCTGGATCCCCATGTATATGAC
>DJEF01000034.1:96044-103305 GCA_002431285.1 Ruminococcaceae bacterium UBA5905
CTCCCCCTATTATTTCAAGAATGTACAGAACGGCGTTTTTCTGCACTTTCTGAAGGTCTCGGGCGCCGCCGCGCTGGCGGGCGAGGCCATTGCCGGCTGCCACGCCGACGGGAAATACTATCTCACTAAATCGAAACGGGAGATCGAATATTATCAGAAACGGGCGGACGATATGCTGGCCAACGCCTGTCCGCTGATGGAGATATACCGCAGCGAGCGGGGGAATGAGCTGAATACCTTCCTGCTGGCCGACGTGGGAAAGCCCGGCGGGCGGCGGAGCATTCTTTCCACGCTGCCGCTGTATACCGCCAGCCGCGCGCTTTTGGAGCGCATACTGGACCGGCACGGCGTGGACCCGGAGCAGCGGGAGACGATTCTCAAATATGCGGACGATCGGCGGCAGCGGGTGGCCGCCATTCTGGAGAATGAGAGTCTGGAGGATGAGCTTCCGATGATCGCCCCGGAGGAATTCAGCGCCGCGCCCCCGGTGCTGGAGCTGTCGGGCATTTTCTGCGAGACGGACATTTCGTACAGCGAGGAGGAATACCGGGCGCATCTGGAGGAGACCTACGCCTTTGCCGCGGAGCATCCCAATTACACGGTCAGACAAAGCGCGATGCACGCCTTCCGCAATCTGCAAATCCTCGTCCACGAGGATCAGTGGGTCATGGTGTCCAAGAGCAAGGCTCCCGCCATACATTTTGTCATCCGCCACCCGAAGCTGCGCGGCGCGATCGAGAACTTTATCCCGCCGGTCACGGAGACGGACGGACCGCCGGCCTGACCCCGTCGGCGGACGCCGCCGCCCCCCTGTAACGTGAGTCGGAGCCGGGTGCGACGGTATTCCTCCTGTCTCGCGCGAAAGCCGGGTATTTCCCGTTTTTTCGCCCCGGACGCCGGATTGACCCACGGATGAAATAATGTGAAAAGTATGAAAATACCTGTTGAAAATGCGGACAGGCTGTGCTATAATCATCTTAATAATAACAGGAATGGGGTAGTCTCCCTTGTTCCGGCGGGAGGACGATGCTATATGATGCAGATTGACGCCATGGTTCCGGAGACCAAAGTGGTCATTAAAGTTATCGGCGTTGGCGGCGGCGGCGGCAATGCCATCAACCGCATGATCCAGGCCGATGTGCGCGGTGTAGAATTTCTGGCTGTGAATACCGATGCGGCCGTGTTGGATATTTCGCAGGCTTCTCATAAGATTCAGATCGGAGAAAAGCTGACCCACGGACACGGAGCCGGCGGCAATCCCGAGCGCGGCCAGCGGGCCGCCGAGGAGAGCCGGGACGAGATCGTGACGGCGCTGCAGGGGGCGAATATGGTGTTTGTGACCGCCGGCATGGGCGGCGGCACCGGCACCGGCGCCGCGCCGGTGGTGGCGGAGATCGCCCGGGATATGGGCATCCTCACTGTGGGCATCGTGACGAAGCCCTTCTCCTTTGAGGGACGCCGCCGGATGGAGCAGGCCGAGGACGGCATCAAGACGCTCAAAGAGCACGTGGACAGTCTGGTGGTCATTCCCAATGACCGGATCAAGCTGGTCGCCACCGAAAAGCTGACCATGAAGAATGCGTTCCAGCTGGCGGACGATGTGCTGCGTCAGGGGGTGCAGAGCATCTCCGAGCTGATCCAGACGGCCGGCGATATCAATCTGGACTTTGCCGACGTGCTGACGGTGATGAAGGATGCGGGTTATGCCCATATGGGCGTGGGCCGTGCCGAGGGCAAGGATCGGGCGGAGGAGGCCGCCAGAGCGGCGGTGGACAGCCCCCTGCTGGAAACCACTATCGAGAACGCCCACGGCGTGCTCATTAACATCATGGCGCCGGAGGATCTGGACTTTGACGAGATGGAAAAGGCCACCAGCATCGTCAGCGATCTGGTCAGCCCGGATGCCACCATCATCTGGGGTTACAGCCTGAATGAGAAGATGGGCGACGCCATCAGCGTGACGGTGATCGCCACCGGTCTGACCGCCGACGAAAAGGACCGGCAGGAGGGCGGCCAGCGCATCATCCACGCCAAACGGGATGAGGACACCGGCGCGGGCGGCGCGCCCGCTCTCTCCTGGGAGGATGACGATTTGGAGGAGATCAACCGGATCTTCAGTCGCCGCAACGCGGAAACCGGCAATAACTGATTTCCCCGTTTGCCCCCTCATCCGGACGTTTCTCCCGGACGATAGTATGATAAGTACGATGAGCCCCGTCCCCGGCGCCGATGGTACCGGGGACGGGGCTTTGCATTCCGCCCGATGCCCTTTCAAGCAAAAGCAGCCCACACCGAAGAGAGCGCCGCAGGCTATTTGCCTGCGGCGCTCTTGTCGAAATTCCGTCTCTCCGCTCTGTCGGATCAGCGGCGTTTCCTACGACTCTCCGTTTTCGTGCGGTACATGGCTCCATCCGCCGCCCGGAGCAGCTGCTTCACATCCTCCACGCTGTTGCATACACCGTCGGCCACGCCGATGCTGACAGACAGACGGAATGGGTATGCCTGCTCGGCGTTTTTCTGCTCCAGCTGCCGCTGTATCTGCGCCGCCAGCCGTTCCATGGAATCGGGGCTGCATTCCCGGCTGACAACCAAAAATTCATCGCCGCCGTATCGGCACACAAAGGCATGGGGCAGCACCGCCTCACAGCCGTGCCGCACCGCATCCGCCACATCCAGCAGCGCTCGATCTCCCTCCAGATGTCCGTAGCGATCGTTCACCTGCTTGAAGCGGTCGATATCCAGCATCATCGCGCTCAGCGGCAAGGCGGCATTGTGCTGGATGTGACGCTCGTTATACCGCTCCAATCCATACCGGTTGTTTAGGCCGGTCAGCGGATCGGTGAGTATCTGGGCATTCTGCTCCATCACCGAAACCGTTACAATGGACAGCGTGATCCCCACCTGAAAACAGCTGACACCGTAATAGCACATCTGCACGGTCGCCGCCGCAGCCGGCGGGACGATGAAAAACAGCAGCGAGTGCAGCTTCCGCCATTTGTTCCGATTTTTTCTTTGCAGCAGCACACCCAGCGTGATCCCGGCGGTGATCAACAGATACGACCAGGATACCAGCCAGTGGATCCACACGCCGTCGCCCCGCACATACCGGTTGTCGGCATCCACGAAAAACAGGAAATGCGTCCACGGGTTCAGCAGCGTCACCACAGATATTCCTATGAGCGAAGTGGCGCAAAGCAACGGACCACGAATGTGCTTTTTCACGATCTTCAACCGGATCAGCACATATAGCAGCCACAGATAGCACACCACAGAGATCGCCTCATAATACAGCGTGTTGCTGACCATGATCAGCCTCCGCGCCCCAGAAAAAAAACGTCCCCGGCAGATACCGGCAACCATATCGGAGACGCACAGCAGGATCGACACCCACAGCATCAGACTGAACACGCGATTGTCCGCAGAGGAGCGGTCGCTACGGAAATACCTCTGCCGCGCAACCAGTGCCAACATGAAAATACAGATGAAATTGACTTCCACATAGTAGACGACTGTGATACGGATCACCCCCGCTGCTCTTTTCTTATAGGATTATACTACAGTCGCCGCGCCGTGGCAAGTCGTAACAGGTTTATTTTTCTATAAAAAACACAAACCCCCGTTGCGGGCATTCTGCCCGCAACGGGGTCGGCTCATTCGGCCAAAATCTTGCACATATCGTTGGAGAACGCCACCGGGTCCTCCACGCTCATGCCCTCGATGAGCAGCGCCTGCCCATACAACAGCGAGGTGTACAGCTTCAGCTGCTCCTCGTCCCCCTTGAGGGACAGCAGCTTCTGATAGATGGGATGGTTCTCGTTGATCTCCAGCACCCGCCGGGCGGACACTTTCTGGTCGCCGGGCTGGGCATTCAGTACCCGCTCCATCTCCAGCGAAATCTCCCCCTCGCTGGTGAGGCAAACCGGGTGGGTCTTCAGCCGCTTGGAGGCGCGCACCGCCGTCACTTTGCCGTCCAGCGCCGCCGTCATGGCGTCAAACAGGCTCTTTTGCTCCTCGGTGGGTTCGGTCTTTTCTTCCTCCGGGGCGTCAAAGCCCAGATCATCCGAGGATACGGAACGGAACTCTTTTTCCTCAAACTGATGCAGCATCTTGAGAGCAAATTCGTCCACATCTTGGGTCAGATACAGAATTTCATATCCCTTGTCCGCCACCGCCTCGGTCTGGGGCAGCGCCGCCGCCTTTTCCGGCGTTTCGCCGCAGGCATAATAGATATACTTCTGCTCCTCTTTCATCCGGGCGACATACTCTGCCAGCGAGGTCAGCTTATTCTCATGAGAGGAATGGAACAGCAGCAGATCCTGCAGCACCTCCCGATGGGTGCCGAAATCGGAATACAGCCCGTATTTCAGCTGCAACCCGAAATTGCCGAAGAATTTTTCATAGTTCTCCCGGTCGGTATTGAGCATCGCCAGCAGCTCAGAATGAATTTTCTTTTCCAGCCGCCCGGCGATGAGCTTCAGCTGCCGGTCGTGCTGCAACATCTCACGGGAAATGTTCAGCGACAGATCCTGCGAATCCACCAGCCCTTTGACAAAGCTGAAATAATCGGGCAGCAGATCCGGGCATTTATCCATGATCAGCACGCCGCTGGCGTACAGCTGCAAGCCCTTTTCGTATTCCCGGCTGTAATAATTGAAGGGGGCCCGCGCCGGAATGAACAGCAGCGCATTGTAAGTGGCGGAGCCTTCGGTGGAGGAATAGATCACCCGCGCCGGATCCTCATAGTCCATGAACTTTTCCTTATAGAAAGCGTTATATTCCTCCGGGGTGACTTCGCTCTTGGCCTTTTTCCACAGCGGTACCATGCTGTTGAGGGTCTCCATCTCGGTATAGGTCTCGTATTCGTTCTCGCTGCCCTCCTTGAGACGGCTCTTTTCCATCTCCATGCGGATGGGGTAGCGGATATAGTCGGAATACTTCTTCACCAGCTGCTGCAGTCGATGAGGCTCCAGAAACTCGTCGTAGTTTTCTTCCTCGGTGTTCGCTTTGATGTGCAGCTGAATTTCCGTGCCGCGGCCGTCCTTTTCGCCTGCCGTCACGGTGTAGCCGTCTGCCCCCTTGGAGCGCCACACCCACGCCTCGTCGCTGTCAAAGCGGCGAGAGGTCACGGTCACGCAGTCCGCCACCATAAAGGCGGCATAGAAGCCCACGCCGAACTGACCGATGATGTCCACATCGTCCTTCTGCTCGTTCTCTTTCTTGAAGGCCAGCGAGCCGCTCCTGGCGATGGTGCCCAGATTCTGCTCCAGCTCCTCCTTTGTCATGCCCACGCCGTTATCCGTCACGGTGAGGGTGCGGGTGTCCTTATCCACCGCCAGCCCGATGGACAGCTCATCCCGGCTCAGTCCGGTGATATCCCCGCTGAGCGAATGATAATACAGCTTGTCCAGCGCGTCGCTGGCGTTGGAGATCAGCTCCCGCAGGAAAATCTCCTTGTGGGTATAGATGGAATTGATCATTAAGTCCAGCAGCCGTTTGGATTCGGCCTTGAATTGTTTGGTTGCCATGATGCATCCCCCGATTGTCTGTGTAGTTTTAGCACTCGTATCTTCCGAGTGCTAATGTCAGTATAGCCCTCTCCGGACAAAAAAGCAACCCCTGAATATGAACATTTTGTAAAAAAGCGGTCACACATTCACCGGTCTGCCCCCAACCCAGGAGACCGTCTCCCGCTTTTCTGCAAATTTCTTTGAAAAAATGCAAAAAAGGGGTTGACAAATCCAAATTCCGGAGTATAATACACCGCATAAAGGCAAAGGCGTCTTGGAGTGTGACACTCCCGGACGCCCTTTTTCGTACATACACAACATATACCGTCAAAAATGCGAGGCAATGGCGTCTTGGATGAAAATTCAGGGGTCGTTGTCTCGCTTTTTAATTTGTCAAAAGGAGTGCTTGTGATGAAAACCGTATCGGAGTATTTTGGCAGTCTTGTGTTTGATGACCGGGTGATGAGGGCCACCCTATCCGCCAAGGTCTATAATTCCCTGAAGAAAACCATCGACCAGGGCGCCAGTCTGGATCCGGCTGTGGCGGATGCGGTGGCTACCGCCATGAGGGATTGGGCCATCGAAAAGGGCGCGACCCATTTCACCCACTGGTTCCAGCCGCTGACCGGCATCACCGCCGAGAAACACGACAGTTTCATCTCTCCCGCTCCGGACGGCCGGGTGATCATGGAGTTCTCCGGCAAGGAGCTGATCAAGGGGGAACCGGATGCCTCCTCCTTCCCCTCCGGCGGCTTGCGCGCCACCTTTGAGGCGCGGGGCTACACCGCCTGGGACCCCACCTCCTACGCGTTCATCAAGGATAAGACCCTGTGCATCCCCACAGCATTCTGCTCCTACGGCGGCGAGGCGCTGGACAAAAAGACCCCCTTGCTGCGCTCCATGCAGGCGCTCAACAAGCAGGCGCTGCGCATCCTGCGGCTGTTCGGCAACACCGACGTGAAATGCGTGCGCACCTCCGTGGGACCGGAGCAGGAGTATTTCCTGGTGGATAAAGCGATGTACGAAAAGCGCAAGGATCTGATGTTCACCGGGCGCACCCTGTTCGGCGCCAAACCTCCCAAGGGGCAGGAAATGGACGACCACTATTTCGGGGTCATCAAGCCCCGGGTTGCCGCCTATATGGCGGATCTGAACGAGGAGCTATGGAAGCTGGGCATCCTCGCCAAGACCGAGCATAACGAAGTCGCCCCCGCCCAGCATGAGCTGGCGCCCATCTACACCACCACCAACGTGGCCACCGACCACAACCAGCTGACCATGGAGATCATGCAAAAGGTGGCCGCCCGCCACGGGCTGGTGTGTCTGCTCCATGAGAAGCCCTTTGCCGGGGTCAACGGCAGCGGCAAGCACAACAACTGGTCCATCGCCACCGATACAGGCGTGAACCTGCTGACCCCCGGCGAGACCCCTTATGAGAACGCCCAGTTCCTGTTGTTCCTGTGCGCCGTCATCAAGGCGGTGGACGACTATCAGGATCTGCTGCGGCTGTCCGTGGCCACCGCCGGCAACGACCATCGTCTGGGCGCCAACGAGGCGCCGCCCGCCGTGGTGTCCATGTTCCTGGGCGATGAGCTGACCGCCGTGCTGGACGCCATCGAGAAAGAAACGCCCTATAACGCCGCTGAAAAGACGGTGATGCGGCTGGGCGTCCATGTGCTGCCGAAGTTCACCCGGGATACCACCGACCGGAACCGCACCTCCCCCTTTGCGTTCACCGGCAACAAGTTTGAGTT
>DJEF01000034.1:103337-103516 GCA_002431285.1 Ruminococcaceae bacterium UBA5905
TTCCGGATGCTGGGCTCCTCCAACAGCATCGCCTGCGCCAACATTATGCTCAACGCCGCCGTGGCGGAGTCGCTGAAAGTCTACGCCGACCGGCTGGAGAAAGCGGAAGACTTTGAGACGGCGCTCCACGATATGATCCGCAAGACCATCAAGGATCACAAGCGCATCATCTTCAACGG
>DJEF01000039.1:0-18824 GCA_002431285.1 Ruminococcaceae bacterium UBA5905
TCGTTGCCCTTGCCGGTGCAGCCATGGCAGATAGCGTCAGCGCCCTCCTTCTGGGCAATCTCCACCAGCGCCTTGGCGATACAGGGGCGGGCATGGCTGGTGCCCAGCAGGTAGTCCTCATAGACCGCGCCCGCCTGCATGGTGGGGATGATGTAATCGTCCACATACTCATCGGTCAGGTCCAGCACATACAGCTTGGAGGCGCCGGTCTTCAGCGCCTTTTCCTCCAGACCCTCCAGCTCGTCCGCCTGCCCCACGTTGCCGGACACGGCGATGACCTCGCAGTTATTATAGTTCTCTTTCAGCCACGGAATGATGATGGAGGTATCTAGCCCGCCGGAATACGCCAGCACCACTTTTTTAATCTCTGCTTTATTCACTGTTTTCATCACGATTACCTCCTGTGAAATGATTGAGTATGTTTGAATTATACACTCGAAATTCCGAAATGTCAAGCAAAATACGAAAAAATATTCATGTTCATTGTATATTTATAAACGGCATCGACCGTGTATCGGCAGTTTTGTCAATTCTGTGAAAATAAATTGTGAACAGTGGTGCAGGAGACTTGCAACTGCCGTTGCTTTTTGATACAATGATATATAGAGTCTGCATATACAGAGAGGAACGGTGCGTATGGCACGGGAAATGTATCTGGCCGGGGTCGATCCGGAGGAACTGAAGCCTACCCCCAAGGCGGAACCGCCGAAAACCTTTAAGGAAAAATGGGATAATTACTGGTATCACTATAAATGGCTGACCCTCGGCTGTGTAGCGGGGGCGGTCGTATTGGTCATTCTGATCGTACAGATGCTGACGGTGGATCGACCGGATTATACCCTGATGCTGGTCACGAACAAGGCCTATATGCCCCAACAAGTCCAGGCGCTGGAGCAGTGGATGGCACAGTACGGCGAGGACGTGGACGGCGACGGTAAGGTAGAAGTGGAAATCCTCGAATGCTATCTGAACAAAGCGGACAACCAGACCTATTATGCCAATTCTCAGATGATGCAGGTGCATCTCATGGCGGGCGACGTGATGCTGTATGCCTATGAACCGGATCTCTACGAGCAGTTTATGAGCGCCGACGCTCTGAAAGATGCCCATTTCTTCACACCGCTGGGCGAGGGGATCGCCGGGCTGTCGGAGGACGGCACCTACTGGAACTGGAAGGACGACGTCCGCGTGACCGGCGATGCGACACTGTCTACCCTCCCCAAGGAATTGTATTTCGGCGTGCGGCAGTCTACCGGCACCGCCAAAGACAGCGTGGATATGCATGACCAGGGGATGCGGCTGCTGCAAGCGCTGCTGGCGAACCAGCCCACGGCAAAATAGCTTTTCCTTGACAAAAGTTTGTTTGCTTGTTACAATCCAAACAGGAGACTGTTCAAATAATGTGTAGAGGAGTGTAGAAAATGAAACGAATACTGGTGATCGGATTGGCGGCGGCGCTGCTGCTTTCGGTTATGCTGGTCGGCGCGGTGCCAGTCAGCGCGGAAAAGAACCAGTGTGAGACCTTTGAAATTCTGCGCAGCTATCTGCTGGAATTCAACACCAGCGGCACCCCCAAAACGGAGTTTACCGCCAGCGACATGGGATATTGGGTGCGGCAGCAATACGACAGCGTATACAGCGACCGGCTCCAGGGAGAATGGGAGAACGGTGTGTTTACCGCATCCGCGGACGGGCTGTATGCCGCCTATCCGACGGCGCATTTTGAGAGCATCGCCCATCGGCTTTTCGATTTTGAGGGAACCCTGCGGGATAAGCTGCAGCAGGAGGCGGAGACGTATGCTGCCCTTGTTTACGATGAAACGAACGACCGCTTTGTTTGGACTGCCGGCGGCAAGGGCGGTATCATCTATGAGCAGCAGGGCTACACGGTAAATGCCGACGGCACCTATGCGGTGTATTATCGGACAGGCGATCCGGACGAAAACGAAGATTCTGCCATCGTGTGGAAGGATGGGTATATCCGTCTGCAGGTGCAGCTGGATGAACCGCTGGTAAAGGTACTGAAAACCGATCTGGTGGAGCAGCTGCCCGCCACAGGGCTCATCACCCCCGGTACCGTGCTGCCGGATGTCAAATACGAGGTAGACGACGGCATCCGCATCGACGGCGACCGGGCGTTCCCGACCGACACGGTGGTGCAGGCGAAAAAGCTGGAGGGCGAGCGGATACCGGCGACCGTCAAGACGGCGCTGGAGGGCATAGCGGCCGACGGCAAGCTGGTGGTGTTCGACATCACGGCGAAAGGAACCGGCGACGCGGTGCAGCCGAGCGGCAAGGTAGCCGTCACCTTCGCCATTCCCCCGGCCCTGTCCGCCGAGAACCTGAAGCTCTATTATGTGGCTGAAAACGGCACAAAAGAGGAGATCGCCATCACCGTGAATGCGGCAGAAAAAACCGTGACGGCGGAACTGACCCATTTCTCCCTATATGTGCTGTGCAACACCTCCGCGGCCGCCGGTAACGCCGACGCCACCCCGCCTACGGGCGAGAATGTGCGCCTTATTGTGGCTATTGCAGCGGCAGCATTGGTGGCCGCCGCGCTCTGCATCCTCACCGTAAAAAAGAAACGCGACAATAAGCACTGAGCCTTTCACCTCCGCACCGATCGGTGCGGAGGTTTTTTTCTGTCCGGGTGCGGACTATTTTGCCGGACAACGGATATACTAACCGGGATAGTTCATGCACAGAAAGGCAGGCGTCCCCTATGGCTGTATCGGTCATCCGCACCGTCATACTGTATATTCTGCTCATGGTCGCCATGCGCATCATGGGCAAGCGTCAGCTGGGCGAGCTGCAGCCATCCGAGCTGGTGATCACGCTGCTGCTGTCCGATCTGGCCAGCGTCCCCATGCAGGACAACGGTCTGCCGCTGCTCAACGGCATCCTGCCCATTCTCGTGCTGGTGGCGGTGGAGATCGTGCTGTCCTGCCTGATGCTGAAATTCCCCACCGTATCCCGGCTCATCAGCGGCTCCCCCGTGCCGATCATCCGGGACGGGCAGCTGGACGAGACCGCGATGAAGCGGCTGCGCATCACCATCGACGATCTCATCGAATCCCTGCGGCAGCAGGACATTTTCGACCTGCGGCAGGTACAGTATGCCATCGCCGAAACCAACGGCCACATCAGCGCCTTTTGTTATCCCCGATTTCAGCAGGCTACGCTGGGAGATGTGCACGAGGGCGAGCTGCCGGACAGCGGGATGCCGGTGGTCATCGTCAGCGACGGCAAGCGCTCCGACTGGGGAATGCAGCTGTGCGGTCTGGATGAAAGCTGGCTGCAAAAGACCCTGCGGCAACGCGGCTGCCCCCTGCAGGAAGTGTTTCTGCTGACGGCGGACAAAACCGGCGCGGCCTTTCTGCTCACCCGCCGTCAGGTACAGCGATCGGCCGCACAGGAGGAATGCTCATGAAACGGTTATGGTTGGCCGCCGCGCTGGCGGGCCTTGTCGTCGGGCTGTGCGCACTGTCTCTGACCTACCAGCGTCGGCAGGTGACGGTGCTGCTGGAGGAACTGACCCGGGTAGAGGAGGTCTATCGGGCCGAGGGAGCCGACGCCGCCCAACCGCTGGCGCAGCAATTCTCCGAGGATTACACCCGGCGCACCCGACTGTTCCCCTACTATATCAGCCACGACGATCTCATCGACGGGCAGGAGTGCGCCGCCGTGCTGCCGGTGATCCTCAGCAGCGAAGCACAGGTGGAATTCCCCGTGGAAGCCGCCCGATGCCGCACCCAGCTAAAAAAGCTGCTGGCATTGGAAACCCCTGCACCGGAAAATGTATTCTAAGACGATCCTGCGCCCTGTACGGGAATCCCACGGCAAGGAGGCATCGTCGAAAACAGACCTTTCGGTGTAAAATACACCGTCGGATGCCGACGAGGGATGTGGAGCTGTCATAGATTTTTCGCAAGCGGCGGGCCGTCTGCAAGGGCGGTCCGCCGTCCTCTGTCCGAAAATCGGTCGACGCCCGGAATTTTTTATTTTTTCGTTGCTTTTCTGCGGCAGGTGCGGTACAATAGATATGTTTCTATCCCAATCAATGTTTGGAGACATCTATGGAGATCGCATTTCACACACTGGGCTGTAAGGTCAATCAATACGAGACCGAAGCCATGCGGCGGCTCATGGAAACCGCCGGATATACCACCGCCGAATATGCCGCCGACAGCACGCCGGATGTGCTGGTGATCAATTCCTGCACTGTCACCGGTGAAAGCGACCGCAAGCTGCGGCAGCTGCTGCGCCGCTATCGCCGGGAGCAGCCCCAAGCCGTTTTGGTGCTCACCGGCTGTATGCCCCAGGCCTTCCCGGACACCGCCGCGGCACTGGCTGAAGCGGATATCGTGCTGGGCAACGCCGCCCGCCGGGCGCTGCCGGAGCATATCGCCGCCTATTTGCAGCATCGGCAGCGCATCGTGGACATTCCCGCCCACGATGCCCGACTGGAGCCGCTGTCCATCGACCGGTTTGAGGGACGCACCCGAGCCTTTGTCAAAATTCAGGACGGCTGCAACCGCTTCTGCTCCTACTGCATCATTCCCTATGCCCGGGGGCGGGTGCGCTCCCGCTCCCCCGAGGATATCCACCGGGAGCTGGAGACGCTGGCGGAAAAAGGGTATAAAGAGGCCGTGCTGGTGGGCATCAACCTCACCGCCTACGGACAGGACACCGGACTGAATATCGCCGATGCGGTCGAGGCCGCCTGCGCCGTGCCGGGCATCTGCCGGGTGCGGCTGGGCTCGCTGGAGCCGGATTTTATGACGGAGGAGATCCTGACCCGGCTGGCGGCGCAGCCGAAGCTGTGTCCCCAGTTCCACGTGGCGCTGCAAAGCGGCTGCGATACCACCCTGCGGCGAATGAACCGTCACTATACCACCGCCGAGTTTGCTGCGCTGTGCCGACAGCTGCGGCAGCTATTCCCCGGCTGCGCCCTGACCACCGATATTATGGTGGGTTTTCCCGGTGAGACGGAAGAGGAATTCGCCCGGTCGCGAGAGTTCGCCCGCGCCATCGGCTTTTCCCGCGCCCATGTGTTCGCCTATTCCCGCCGTCCCGGCACGGCGGCGGACAAAATGCCCGGTCAAATTCCCAATGCCGTCAAGGCGCAGCGCAGCCGCCGGATGATCGACGCCTGCGAGGAAAGCGCCGCCGCCTATGCCGCCGGATACGTGGGGCAGACCGTAGAGGTGCTGCTGGAAACACCGGAGAAGGACGGCACCGTCGTGGGGCACACCGCCACCTATCTGACAGTGCGCGCCGTCACCGATCGCCCCTCCGGCAGTCTGATCCCGGTGCACATCACCCGGACGGAGGGAGACACGCTCCACGGCACAGAAGTACACTAACCGAAGGGAGGGCGGTTCATGCCGCTGGAATTCCGACCCCGCCGGGCTTTTCGGAAGCCGGGGAAAAAGATGCAGCTTGCGCTGGCCATAATTCTGCTGCTGATCGCCGCCGCCTTTGTAGCATTCTGGGTGGCGGTGCGGTTGCATCAGCCTGCCGCTCCGGCAGAGGACGGCGGCGACAGTTCTGCCGACGCCTCCGGCGTGCAGGCCGATCCCACCTGGGAGCTGACTTATCTGCTGGTGCTGCTGTCGGATGAGGACACGCTTCGACCGGTGCTGCTGCGCTCCGATCCTCTGCGCCCGATTTTGCAGGCCACCCCCCTGTCCGGCGCGGCACAGCTGAGCGAAACCGCCCGATTGGACGCCCTCTATCGGAAAGAGGGCGCGGCGTCTGTCACCGCAGCGGTAGCAAAAGCGCTGGACATTCCTCTGACCCACTATATCGCCATGCGCTCCGACGAGGTGGAGAGCTGGCTCAACTATCTGGAAAACGGCCTGACCCTCACCCTGCCGGAAACAGTCCAATCCGGAGCGCTGCAATTGGAGGCCGGAGAACGCAACCTCACCGCCACGCAGGTGACGCTGCTGCTGCGCTACACCGGCTGGAGCGATGCCGGATACGGAGACACGATCGCCGCCGATGCGCTGACGGCGATGCTCAACCAGTATTTCCGCTCCGGGCGGCATCCTCAGGGGGATTTTTCCGCCCTGTCCAATCTGTGCAAGACCGACCTGCGTATCAGCGATTTTACCGCCGACGCCGCCCGGCTGACCTATCTCATGGCCCAGAATCAGGGGGCTCTGTGCCGGACCGTCCTGCCGCAATGGAGACAGGATGCCAACGGCATCGTGCCGGAAGCCGCCCCTTACGCACAGGCCGTTTCCCCGTAGCCGGCCAAAAATTTGAAAGGAGTCCGCCATGAAAGTCGGAAAACGTATATTCCTGTGTCTGACGGCGCTGATGCTGTTGGTGTGCAGCGGCTGTATGGATCAAGCGCTGCCCTTCGGACAACCCGCCGCAGCCGATCCGGACAAATACCGGGCGCAGTTTTCCGACCGCTGGTGCTATTCCCGTCTGGATGAGCGGCTGCGCACCGACTACGGCGCGGTGTATACGGCGCTGACCGACGGCTTTGCGCGGGATGAGACGGTGCAGGTTTCCGAGCAGTCCGGCACGCTGCCGGGTATCACCATCCGTCTGCCGGAGCCTATCGCCCGGGAGGAAGCCGAAACGCTCTACACCGCCGTGCTGTATGACAACCCCGCTTTTTTTTATGTGCTGGGCAGCTACTCGGTCAGCGGTATGAACGAGACCGCATACAACACGCTGACCCTGTGCTATTCCATGCCCGCCGATGCCCGTAGCGCCGCCCGGGCGGCGCTGGAAACCGTCGTCGGGGACATCCGGCAGCAGCTGCCCGCCGATCCGTATGAGCAGGAGCTGTATCTCTACGATCGGGTGATGGAGCGCTGTACCTACGACAGCGCCGTTGCCGACGGGATCAAGGACAATCCTCAAGCCTACACCGCCTACGGCGCCCTGGTGGAGGGAAAGGCTGTCTGCGAGGGTTATGCCCGGGCGCTGCAGCTGCTCTTTCACGAAGCCGGCATCGAGGGGGTGCCCGTGACCGGCCGTGACAATGCCACCGGAAACGGCCATATGTGGAATCTGGCCCGCATCCAAGGCGCTCTGTATTATCTGGATGCCACCTACGACGATTCCGACGTAGCGCCCCACCACCGATTCTTCAACATTACCACCGCCCAGCTCCTGCAAGATCGCACCATAGACGAAAGTCCCTTCTGGGGAGAGGAATGCACCGCCACCGCCGATAACTACTATGTGCGGCAGGGCACCTTCATCGACACCTACCAGCGGCAGGCCATCGCCCAGGTGCTGGCGGACCGGCTGCGGCGAGGGGATACCGCCGTGGAGCTGCGGTTTGCCCCGGATAAATACGCCAACGGACTGCTGTTTCTGAAGAACTCCACCCAGACCCTCAAGCTGCTGAACCCTCTGCTGGCGGATACCGGCCGCAAGATCGAGGAATACACCCTGTATTCCACCGCCGAGTATCATCTGCTGACCTTTGAGCCGCGTTAAGGGCGGCACGGGATGCAAACCCGTCCGGGACGGCACGACATCAGGAAACATAAACCCACAGAAAAAGCGGACAGCTCACGAGAGCTGCCCGCTTTTGGCATTCTGCGGTTTATTTGGTTTCTTCTTTCAGTGTCACCGGCACCGTAAAGGAGGATACACGCCCGGTACGGCTGTCGGAACGCATCAGCGTCAGCGTCACCTGATCGCCCACGGCGTGTTTCGCCAGCGCGCTGCGCAGAGAGCTGTAATCCGTGACGGTCGTATCGTCCACCGCCACGATCAGATCGCCCACCGCCGCATCGGTGCCCTGTAAAGAGGAGCCGTCCGTGATGGAGGCAATCAGGAAACCCTGATACATCCCCGAGGAAACGGTCTTGCCGGTGATGCCCAGCGCCACACGACCCTTCACATACCCATCGGACATGAGGGAATCAATGACCTTTTTCGCCTCGTTGATGGGGATGGAGAAGCCCAGCCCCTCGTATCCGCTGGCAGCGATCTTGGCGGAGTTGATGCCCACGACCAGACCCTGGCTGTTGAGCAGCGGACCGCCGGAATTGCCGTAGTTGATGGCGGCATCCACCTGCAGGCACTTGATGGCATAGCCGGTGTCGTCATACACATCCCGCGCCAGCGCCGACACGATGCCCTGGGTCGCTGTCCAGGACAGCCCCGCGGCATTGCCCAGCGCCACCACCCGGTCGCCGACCGACAGCGCCGAGCTATCGCCGAACTGAGCGGCGCTCAGACCGGTGGCGTTGATCTTGATGACCGCCAGATCCGTAGACTGATCCGCTCCGATGATCTTGGCATCCTCGTAGGTCTTACCGTCGTAGGTGGTCACATCCACCCGGTCGTAGCTCTTGCCGGTGCTCTCATTGGTGACGCAGTGCCAGTTGGTGATGATATAGCCGTCCTCCGTCATCACAATGCCGCTGGCCGCCCCTGCCTTGGTCACAGAGCTTTCGCCGAAGTTGAAGCTCTTGCTCTGAGAATAGACGGTGATGACCACGGTGGAATCCAAATTGCGGTTGACCACCTCTTTGGTAGACAGACCGCCGTCGTTATCGTTCCAATCCTGAATGTTCAGCGACGGCGCGCCGGTGCTGTCGCCGCTGCCATCGGAATCGGAGACGGTCGTTCCGCCTGTGCCGGTATCCACCTTATTAGCCGCCGCCAGCGCCAGAAACACCACCGAGCCGATCAAACACGCAGCCGCTATCAGGGCAATGGCCACGATCCAGCCGTTGTGCTTTTTACGAGGGGGCTGCGGCGGCTGACTGCCGCCGCCACCGTAAGACGTTGCGGAGAACGGGGGCGTATAATACCCGCCGGTGGGCGGTGTGTAGGAACCGCCCGCAGGAGGCGTATAGGAATTCCCGGTGGGATTCGTATACCCGCCGTTGCCCGCCGGGGAGGTATAGCCGCCGTTGTTCCCGCCATTGCGGGGGGGCACATACCGATAGCTGCCGTCGCTGCTCCAGCCGTTAAAGGGAGGCTGGGCGCCGGACGGACCGGTGTTTTCCGTCGCTTCAGCTGTGCCGGCGGACCCAGCAGCACCCGATTCCGGGGCCGCATCAGCGCTTGCCGGAGCGGTGGTGGTGGGTTCGGCCGAGGCCGCATCGTTGACCGGCTCCGTATTCTCGTTCGAGGGATTGATTCTCCATTCATCAGACATATCGCACACAACCTTCCTTTGTTGTTCTGATCACAGTATACCGGGATATTGTGAACATTTGTTGAAAACAAACGGCAGAATTATTGAATAATCGCCGTATCCTCGCCGTCGGCCGCCGGGATCCAGAAAGAAAACTCCGTATACTCTCCGGCCACGCTGCGCACGGTGATCTCCCCCTGATGAAGATTGATCACCGTCTTGACAATATACAGTCCCAGCCCCATACCGTTTTTATCCAGACTGCGGGAGCGGTCGCTCTTATAAAACCGTTCAAAGATCTGGGGCATCTCTTCCGGCGGAATACCGTCGCCGGTATTGCGGATGGCGCAATAAATGCGCGCATTCTTCCGGGACAGGCGGATGTCGATGGTGCCGCCCTCGTTCGTAAACTTGATGGCGTTGTCCAGCAGGTTATACAGCACCTGCCCCATCAGGTCGTGATCTCCCAGGAAAATATAATCCTCGCAATCCTCCAGCCCGGTGATCCGCAGGCGTTTCTTTTCGATCCGCTGCTCGGAGGACACCAGCACACTGCCCACCAGCTCGGTGAGATTGACCCGGCTGCGATTGAGCTTCAATTCTCCGGCGTCGATCCGGGTCAGATCCAGCATACTGCGCACCAGCCGTGACAGGCGCTTCACCTCATCGGACACGATCTTCATATAGTGGCGTTGCTTTTCCGCCGGGATAGTGCCGTCCAGAATACCGTCCACGAACCCGGTGATGGTGGTCATGGGGGTTTTCAGTTCGTGAGACACGCTGGCGATGAAATTGCGCCGCATGGTCTCCAGTGAAGACAGCGACACCGCCATATGATTGAGAGAATCCGCCAGCTCCGCCACTTCATCCTGTCCGGATACCGACAGGCGAGCGCTGAAATCTCCCTGGGCGAATCGCCGGGTCGCCGCCGCCATCTGCCGCAGGGGTTTCACGATGCGGTAAGTAAGCCAATAGGTAACGATGAACGCCAGCGTCAGCGTGATCATCGTGGACAGCAGATACACCTGCCAGTTGGAGCGAAAGGTCTGCACCACCGTGGTAGCCGGAGCGGAAATGAATATATAGCCCAGCGTATAGCCCTTGATCTGTACCGGTGCTGCCGCCGTATACCGGCGGGTGTGGAACAGCCCCTCCAGCGTCCCCACCGTGAAATACCCTTTTTCCACCTGCGGCACCAGCGCGCTCAGGGCCGTATTGCCCACATACACCGACTGACTGCCGTCGGAGCAGACCAGCACCTTGCCCTGAGCGTCCGTCAGCAGAATGGTGGAATCCAGCGCCTCCGCCATCATCCGCAGGAAGGGATACAGCGCCGTCTGGTCCATTTGATAGGTCACGGAGCCGTCCGATTTCAGCAAACTGTCGGTCTCCTGGGTGGCGGTATGGCGGGCGATGCTGGCGGCGTTATCCACCAGCAGCATCCGTTTTTCTTCCGCCACCGACCGGGTGAACAGCAACACCTGCAAGCCCGTCATCACCAGAAAGCAGGAAACGACAATGGCGGTCACCACCGTATAATATTTGGAAAATACGCTCTTAAACACAAGGATCCCGCCTTATCTCATCAAAGGTCCGGTCAATTCTCCGGGTCCTTCACCTCAAATTTATAGCCCACACCCCAGACAGTCTTCAGCGTCCACTGATCGGACACGCCGTCCAGCTTCTCCCGCAGACGCTTGATGTGGACATCCACCGTGCGGCTGTCGCCGTAATACTCGAAGCCCCACACCTCGTCCAGCAGCTGATCCCGGGTATACACCCGGTTGGGATTGCTGGCCAAGTGGTAGATCAGCTCCATCTCCTTGGGCGGTGTATCCACCACCTTGCCACGCACCCGCAGTTCGTAATTCTCCATATTGATGTACAGGCCGTCGTATTCCACCTTGCGTTCCTTTTTGGCCTCGCTGATGCCGCTGCGGCGCAGCACCGCCTTGATGCGGGCGATCACCTCTTTGGTCTCAAAAGGCTTCACCACATAATCGTCGGCGCCCAGCTCCAGCCCCAACACCTTGTCGAACACCTCGCCCTTGGCAGTGATCATAATGATGGGGCACTGGGATTTTTTCCGGATCTCCCGGCACACCTGCCAGCCGTCCAGCTTGGGCATCATCACATCCAGCAGCATGAGATCCGGCTTTTCGGTGTCGAACAGCTCCACCGCCCTGGCGCCGTCGGAGACGGTAACGGTGTCAAAGCCTTCCTTCTCCAGATACAGGCGCAGCAGCTCGCAGATATTGCTGTCGTCATCCACGACCATGATTTTCAATCCGGGCATATTGCTCTAACCTCCTCTAAAGGGTATGTTATCATTAAACAGTGTACCACATTTTCCGGCGGGAGTATGAACAGAAAATAAATTTATCCAGCTAAAATGCGTTCAATCAGCGCATTGGATACCAGAAATCCCTGACGGGAAAACCGAATCCCCGCCGCATCCGCCGTCACCAGCCCGGCGGGCAGGGCGGCAGCCCGCCGGCGCCACTCCTCCGGAATCCCGTGGCCGAACCGGGCGGAAAGCCCCGCCTCGGTCAGTCCCTCGGTCAGCCGCAGACGCAGCAGCGCGTATTCCGTCTCGCTGCCCGTGGGAATATTCGCGTCCTTTTCCTCCACCGGCTCGCCCCCGGCCAGAAACGCCGCGGTGCTCCGGGGATATTGAAAGCGCGTATGCCCCAGACAGGAGCTGGCAGCCGGACCGATCCCCAGATAGGGATCGCTGTTCCAGTATTTGAGGTTATGGCGGCTCTCCTTGCCGGGGCGGGCGGCATTGGATATCTCATATTGACGATACCCCGCCGCCTCCAGCCCGTCCATCGCCAGCTCGTACAGCTCGGCGGCGGTATCCTCATCCGGCAGAACAGGCGGGTGCGCTCCGAAAGGGGTGTGGGGCTCCAGCTTCAGCAGGTAGGCGGAGGCGTGGGTCGCACCCGATCCCACCAGACACCGCACCGATTCCCTCACGCTCGCCGCCGTCTGCCGGGGGATCCCCAACATCAGATCCAGCGAAATATTGTCGATCCCCGCCCGCCGGGCATCCGCCATCGTGCGCGCCACATCCGCCGGGGTATGGCGACGTCCCAGCGCCTGCAGCTCGGCAGGGATCGCCGACTGCATTCCCAGCGACAGGCGGTTGCCGCCCGCCGCCGCAAAGGCTGCCAGCGTCTCCCCCAGATCGTCGGCGGGATTGGCCTCCAGCGTCACCTCCGGCTCGGCCCCGTCGAACAGCCGGAAGCACCGCCCGGCGACATCCAGAATAGTCGCCAGCCGTTCACCCCCCAGCAGCGCAGGGGTGCCGCCGCCGAAATACAGTGTGTCCGCCGAAACGTCCAGCCGCTCACCCCAGCGCTCCAAAGCCGCCCGCACACCGGCGGCATAGGCATCCAGCGCCGCCGCATCCCGGGGCGGCGCGGAATAGAAATCGCAATAGGGACATTTCTGCACACAAAAGGGCACATGGATATATAAGCCGATGGGCTGCATACGCATTCCTCATTTCCGTCTCTATCATACCATGCTTTCGCCGATTCGGCAACGGTAATATCCGTTCCGGGCGGAAAAGAACCGGGGACATACGGAAATCGCATCGGACCCCGTATATCCCCGGTCTGTATCATGTCAACCGCCCGCACAGCACCGGATGCCCAGTCCCCGGCATCCGGTGCACGGCTCGGCTGTCATCACCGCTTTTTGATCGCCACCAGCAAACCGGCCAGCAGGATCAGGGCGGAAACCGCCACCCATACGCCGACGCGGAGCATTTCGCTCCGGCTCATACCCGTGTCGCTGCCGGATGCCGTGTCCTCCTGCGTCTGCCCCTGCTGCGAAAAACCGTTCATACCGCCGGGACGGTTCTGCCCCTTTCCGTTCCCGTCGGGCTCGGTATTTGCACCGGCATCCGATTCGCCGTCCGGCATAGTCGGCGGCGCGGCGCCGCTCGCATCGCCATCCTGTCCGGCATCCGATTCACCGCTGGGCAGATCGGGCGGCTTTCTGCCGTTTCCGCTCTGGCCGTCGGACGATCCGTCGCCGTCGTTATCAAAGCTCGGCGGTGTACGATCGCCTCCGCTACCGCCGGGCGGCTCCGGTCTGGAGCTGTCGCTGCCGTCGGGCTTTTCCGGCATGGCGGGCCGGTTGTCATCCGACGCGGCGGAGTCATCGCCGTCCGCCGTGCCCGGTGCCGCCCCGTCGGGCATCTCCGGACGATCGGTGCTGTCGCCGCCGTTGCCGAAGGGGGCGCTGCCCCCGGAAAAGCCGCTCATGCCGCCACCCATACCGCCGCCGGCCGTGGAATTATCCACGGTGATGGCCGTCTCGGTATTGCCGATCTTCAGCGTCACCGCATCGCCCACCGAAATTCCGGGCGTGCTCAGGATCACCGAGGTAAAGGCGCAGGGGATTTCCTTTTCCAGAACGGTCGTGCCGTCGGCATCCGTCAGGGTGACCGTGGTGCCTGCGCTGCCGGATACGGTCTGCATCACAAACCCTTGCGCAGAGGTGCTCTCGGGGCCCTCCGCCATCTGGCTGCCGCCGCAGGCGATCACCGTGCCGCCGGATATGGTGAATGTTCCGCCGTTTTCGCTGCCGTAATCTACGGCGCTGTTGGGGCCGGTGCCGTTGAGACTGATAAACAGATTGCCGCCCGTGATGCGGATGCTTCCGTTGGAATCCAGTCCGTCGGCGTCCCGGCCATCCCGATTGATGATGGTGATATCGCCGCCGGACAGAGTGATCAGCGAATTGGTGCCGTCTCCGTTGGCGTTGATGCCGTCATCGGTGGCCGCGATGGTCACTGTGCCGCCCGCAATGGTGATGTCGTTGGCCTCGATGCCCTCATAGCTTTCGGTGATTGTGACGGTGCCCGATTCCAGATAGAACACCGCATCCCCGTCGTCATTACCGGCGTGCAAACCGTCGTCGCCCGCCTGCACCGTGATGGCCGCCTCGCGGATCTTGATGGCATCGTGAGCGTGAACGCCGTCCACCCCGGCGGTGATATCGACCGTGCCGCCGGTGAACACCAGCGTATCGTTACACACGATGCCATGCTGATGCTCCGACCGGACCGTCAGCTTTCCGGTGCCGTTGACGGTCAGATCGTCCCGGGAATAGATTGCTCCGTCGACCGTCGCGGTTTCGTCGTCCAGCGTGAAGGTCAACGTATTCTCGCTGCCTTCCCCGAGGGTCAAAAACACCTTATCCGCCTGCTCGATGTGCAGCGGCGCGGCACTGTCCGACGTGATATCCACCCCATCGAGCAGCAGCCAGATCTTATCGTCCCCGTCGACATCCACCCGCACGGAGCCGGAAAGCTCACCGGAAAGGACATACCTCCCGGCATAGACGATGTAGAGAGTATCCTGGCTGAAATATGCGCCGTTGCCGGAAATCTTCGCCCCATCGCCGGTGAGCAAAATCTGTGTTGCACCCTTGGTATCCCACGCGCCATCCAGATCGTTGGCGGTGAACCGGTCGGAGGTGGCCTCATCCTCCTTATGGTGCACGACGGTGATACCGAGCCTTTCGCCACACATGAACAGAACGGTCACAAGGAGCATGAGCACCGTCACGGCAACGCACAGGATGTCGATCCGCTTCGTCTTTGACATACGCTCCGCTCCTTATCCCATATAGTCGCCGTTGTAGCTCACCAATGTCGCGCCGGTCACACCCCGCATGGTGGACAACGCATTGATGAAATCGGTGTTGTCGTCTTTCAGACGCACCTCTGTGTTGACCTCGATAAGGCCGTTCTGCGCCGTCTTGGATTTCACCGCGCACCGCTCCACCTGCGCGTTAACATACTTCATGGCCTCTATCTCGCTCTCGTGATTCTCGCAGGTGAGCACCAGAATGTAGGGATTCTTATGGGGCTTTTTATTGACGAAGAACAGCAGAATCAGCCCGATGATCACACTGCCGATGACCGCCAGCGGGATCATACCCGCCGCCAGAATGATCCCAGCGGCAATGGACCAGAACAGAAACGCAATGTCCAGCGGCTCCTTGATGGCCGTACGGAACCGGACAATGGACAGCGCGCCCACCATGCCGAGGGACAGCACCACATTGGATGTGACTGCCAGAATCACCTGCGAGGTGATCATGGTCAGCGCAATGAGCGTCACACCGAAGGAGGACGAATACATCACACCCCGATAGGTCTTTTTATACACAAAGAAGATGAACAGCCCAATACCAAAGGCCAGCAGGATGGTCAGCACCATATCCAGCGGGCTGACGGCAGTCACGTTCTCCAGAAAGCTGGATTTGAAAATATCACTGAATGTCATAGCAGCAAAACTCCTTTTTCAGCCGTATATACGGCATTGTTCGTATTTGGAAAAAGCGCTGACCCGGCGTCCGGGCAGGGTGACGGCGTCCCGGATAATATCCGGCAGGTATGCGTCCCACTTTACCTCCAGAATCATGGGAGCATCCCCCGCCGGAAGCGTGGGAGCGGCAGGATTGAGGAAATCGGTGTTTCCCATCCCCGTGCGAATATCCCGGTCGATGGTCACCCGGACATTCCCCGGTGCAAAGACGAACGGATCCCGGGTATAGTCCACGATGGTTTTCGGCCGCAGCCCCCGGGAACGCATTTTGGCGTACAGTTCCACGCACAGAGGACGTCCGCTCTCCCGCATCCATCCAATATCCCCGTCGATCACCCGCCGGGTCTCCTCCGCGGTGAGCCGACAGCTCTCCTTGGCGCACAGGCCGTTCATCTTGCTCTTCTTTTCCAGCACGATAAACGACGGGTCCAGGTTATAGCAACGGATGCGGAATTTCTCGCGGCGGTTCACGCCGTCGATCTTTTCCCGCAGCGCCGTGTCCCCCGGCGTATCGAAATACAGGCTCCGTATCCGATACGTGCCGTCTATGGCGTGGGCATCCCGCTGCATCACGGCCGAAAGACGGGATAGCAGGATCCGACGGTCCAGCGCGTTGATCTCATGTTTCCACTCATGACGGTACTGCATTCTGGCTACCTCCTTTCCGGATCGTTTGTCCGCAGTATAGCGGGCAAAACTAAAATGCACTTAAAAAGGAGAAAGAAATTTTTACATTTCTTTCTCCCCTCGGCAAACGCCCCTTTTGTTTTTACAAAGAAAAGAAGCTGCCGTCGTGGCAGCTTCTTTTCCTCTGTTCGATTTTCCCGTAGCAGCGGCGCGGGTTCCGGCATGGGCCTTGCTTTATCACTGCGATTATCACCGCGAGCCGTCCACCGCGACCACAAATATGGAGTTATCGCTGCCGTACCGCTCGCAGCCGGCCGGCTGCATCCACTCGGCGGCGGTGATGAACGCGAAATTCTCATCCACCTGCGCCACCCCGAAATTGCCCAGCCGTGCGCCCCGTTCCGGCACAACGATCTGCTCGGTCTCCCGGATGAGGCACAGCCGCCCGGTATCCACCTGCGCCATAAACAGAGGGGCCCGGTGGCGGAACACGTGGTCGTTGGTGTCGGCTCGGCGGGTATACACCAGATACAGCCGTCCGCCGCAGATCAGCCAGTGCTGCTGGGTGTTATAGGTGGGGACCACTTCGCCGGTATCCCACGTCCACCGCCGGGGCTCTTCAAAATGCAGGCCGTCCCGGCTGACGGTGCAAAAGCCGTAGTCATCGTTGCGCAAAGTGAGGAAATACCGACCCTCAAAGCGGCACAGGGACGGCTCATACAGTCCTCTGCCGGAGGAACACTCCATCGGCTCGCCCAGTTCCCGCAAGGTCAGTGTCTGCCCGTCAAAATCGCAATGCATTACCACCGACAGCATATGCGACCAGTCGTTCACGCGGGTATACAGAGGGATCAGCACCTCACCGGGTGCGTTTTCCACAAACTGGGCCGAGCCCGCCGCCGCCCCGTAGCGGAACGCCGACGGCATAGCCACCGTTTGGATGGGGCGGTAACACTGCCTTTGAAAATCGTAGGTGGTATAGGTACACAGCCGTTTCTGACCGAACACCGGTTTGAGCCCGCCCGGCTCATAATACACCTGATGGCAGGCGCACAGATCCGCCCCCACCGACCGGACGAACAGATGCGCCGCATCGCTGGGCACATAGATCAGCCCGTTCCCGGCATCCTGCGGCGCAAACGCCGGATCCTGCACCGGCCGGCTCCAGCTTTCTCCGCCATCCTCGCTGTGCAGGGTGAATATGCCGGAGAACGCGTCGTTGCCCTGCACATCGAGCAGCTGTGTGGTCATGAGCAGGCGCTCCCGATCCACCGCGCAGGCTCGCGCATGGACAAAGCACCGACGGCCGTCGTAATGGCCCGGTATGCGGTTTGTCGTCAGTTTCATCACACAACCACTCTCCCGCTGGGTTTCCACCCGACTGCATCCAGCTCCGTCTCCAGCGCGCGGCCCTCCTCCTGCGACAATCGCCGCAGCGGCCGGGACGCACACCCTACGTCCACGCCCATCAACCCGCACATATACTTGGTGGCGGGGATGGTGCCATAGCGCTGCATCACCGCCGTGACAGCGTTGATCCGCCGCTGGATGCTTCCCGCCCGCACCACATCGCCGCTCATAAAGGCATCGTAGATTGCCTTATATTCCGGCAGCATGACATTATAGGTGGTGCCGATGCCCGCATCCGCCCCCGCAGCCAGCCCCTGAATCAGCATATCGTCGGGGCCATTGATGATATTGATGCGCCCGCCGGTCAGCTCACGCAGCCGCATCATCCCACCATAATTATTGACCGTCCATTTGACGCCGGTGATCGCGTCCACCTGACGGAAGATATCCGCTACCGCCTCGGCGCTCAGCCCACCGGCCGCTGCCGTGTGATTATACATGATGAACGGCAGCGGCGACACCTCCGCCAGCTGGCGGTAATAGAGCAGCAGCTCCCGCAGCTCATAGTGGAAAAACAGCGGCGGTATGGCAGAGACCGCATCCACCCCCGCGCCGGCGGCGTGCTTTGTCAACCGCAGCGCCGACTCAAAATTCATAGCGGCCGTGTGACAGATCACCGGCTTGCGCCCGGCCACCTGATCCACAACGATCTCGCACATTTCCATGCGCCGATTTTCCTCCATCAGGATGCCTTCTCCCGTGCTGCCGAGGATATAAAAACCATCCGCGCCATCGGACAGCAGCCGCTCGATCAATCGACGGGCAGCCGACTCGTCGATACGGTCGCTGCCGCGGCGAAAGGGCGTAACCAGCGCCGGTAAAATGCCTGTGATCTTCATCCATTCCGCCATCCCTTCGCCCATCACTTATTTGACCGACCGGCCGTCCGTTTCGCCCAGCCGGTTGTGCGTAAGCATGAAGTCATACAGCTCCTCCACCGTGGTGAACGCCAGCGCCGTATAGGTATCCGCCGCGCCGTAATAGACGGCGATGCGCCCAGTATCGGCATCCGCCAGCGTAGCGCACGGAAAACACACATTGGGGACAAAGCCGTTGGTCTCATAGTTCTCCTGGGGAGTGAGGATATAATCCTCGGTACGCAGCAACACCTTGGACGGGTCGTCGATATCCAGCAGCGCCGCGCCGAAGCTATACACATAACCGTTGCAATTGGTGATGACCCCGTGATACAGCATCAGCCAGCCCTTGTCCGTTTCGATGGGGGCCGGGCCGGCACCGATCTTGGTGCCCTGCCACCAGTTCAAACCGGATTTCATCACCAGCCGGTGCCTGCCCCAGTATTTCAG
>DJEF01000039.1:18889-48576 GCA_002431285.1 Ruminococcaceae bacterium UBA5905
TTCGCTCAGGAAAATGTCGCCGAAGGGGGTATGCCCGCTGTCGCTGGGGCGGCTCAGGATCATATACTTATCGCCGATCTTCCGGGGAAACAGCACGCCGTTCCGATTGAACGGGATAAACGGATTTTCCAGCCGGACGAATTTTTGGAAATCCTCCGTATAGCCCAGTCCGATGGTGGGACAACCGGCGAAATCCACGCACCAGATCACATAATACCGCCCGTCGAGCTCCACCAGCCGGGGGTCGTAGGAATGCTCCGCATGGTTATATGGGTTGCCGTTCTCATCCACCCACGAGATAGGAGCATCCTGAATATCCCAGCGGATACCGTCCTTGCTGAAGCCCACATGGAGAGAGGGGTTGATGTGCTTGGAATCGGCACGGAACACCCCCACATACCCGTCGCCATACGGCAGCACGGCGCTGTTGAATATCCGGGCGGTGCTGGGGGTGGGGTTCCAGCCGATGATGGGATTGCGGGAATACCGCCACAGGGGCAGCCCGTCTTTCGCCCCGGTTCTGTCCTCCCACGGCATATGGGGCAGACTGTTTCCGATGATTTTAATGCTCATTTCCATACTCCTTTTATGTATCGCCGGTTGTACCGTTCAGTGCCGCCAGACGCTCGTCCAACGCCACCAAGTCGGCAATATTGATCTCTGTATCCCCGTTCACATCCGCATTGGCAGCCACATAGTCCTCCGCGCCGACGACCTCCAGCAGCGCCTTTTTCAGCAGTGCCAGATCCGTCTCATCCAGTTGCCCGTCTCCGTTGAGATCACCCAAGCCGTCGAAAGCGAAAGCGGCCACCAGCTCGGTATCCCCGGTCAGGGTAAAGGTGTGGGAGGTCTCCCGGGTGAAATAGTCGGTCTCGTCCGGATGCTTCCAGCCCAGCAGCTCCTGCATGGCAGCGGGCACAGCCTCCACCGTGATCGTATCCCCGTACAGGTATTTGGCCGACCCGGCGTCGTGCCATTCGCCGTACTGATTCGTGAACCGCACGGTGCCCCCATTATGGGTGCTGTCCACACCGACGGTCACACCGGCCGCCGTCGCCACCGCAATATCGTCGATGTACACGGCAAACGCCTTGCCGCTGCCGAAAAAGTCCAGATAGATCACCGAATGAGAGCCGCTGTTAAAGGTGCGATAATACTCCGTCCATTCCCGGGTCTTGGCGCTGATGCCGAAACCGTCCAGCAGCACATCGCTCCCCCACTGGTTCGTCCCCTTGATTTGCAGACCGGGCGCTGCGTCTCCATCCGCCTTGGCATAAAAGCGCACCGCATAGTCCTGATTCTTCGTCACCGCCACCTTGAGGAACAGATGGGGACTATTGGTCTTTTCGTTGGCCAAATACAGGGAACGCTGCCCCGAATGGGCGGCGGCATCGGTGATCTCCACGGTGGTCACGGCAGTCAAATTGCTGTACCCGGACTCATTCAGAGCCACATCCGCCTCAAAATCGCTGTTGACGATCGACGCCTTGTCGATGCCGCTGAACCGGGCGGTCAGCTCCACCGCCTCCGTCACCGTGAATGTATACGCCGCCTCGGTGCTGACCAGTGTATCGCCCGCATACCAGCCCGCAAAGCGGCGCTCCGCCTCCGGGGTAGCCGTGACGGTCACGGCGGAGCCCAGCTCCGCATAGCCATCGGTGACGCCGGAAATGGCGGCCTGACCGCCCTCCTCCGCCGTGACGGCGGCGGGAACCGCCTGCACTACGCTGACGTTGTCAAAATACACCACACCGGTTGCTTTGATATAGAGGGTAACTCTGGTTAGGTTACCGGAATTGAATTTCAGGGTAGACGCTTTCCATTCCCCGCCGCCGACGGCATTGGACTGTAAGTTTCCAAGTTCCGAAATGGCAATAAACCCCTTATTCTCCAGATCGCAGCCCTTACTGTAAAAGGTCAGAATATAATCCGTATTCTTCGTCACGTTCACGGGCTGATAGGTGCTGCTGTTATTGCTGCCGCCGGTCTTTCGTAAAGAACTGCCGACGGTGCCGACCGCATTATCCGCCTCCACGGCAGCGGTGGCGTTCAGCCCCCGCCAGCCTGCGCCGGAAGCATTGGGGAAATCGCCGTAGTTGACCAGATTGCCGGTTTTCTTGATGTACACCTCATCGAAATACACCGTACCTTTTTGCAGGCAGATATCCACGGTAATCTGCGTACGGTCGCCGGAATGAAACTTCATACTGTTATAGCGCCATTTCCCAGCCGTCGCCACATCGAGCGCTGTCGTCGCCAGCGTTTCTCCGCCGTCCGTCGAGTGCACCTGCGCAGAGCCGTTATCGGTTGTGCCGCCCGTCGTATCAACCCAAGAGTAAAACCCCACAGTGTACTCGATGCCCGGCTCCACCGCCACCGTCTGGGTCAGGTGTGCATCCTGGCCGGTCGCCTTCACGGAATAACTGCTGTACAGTGCCTTTCCTGTTTCAATCGTAAAGCTCTCCGCATCGTCCACGCTCCATCCGGAGAGATCGCCGGTCTCAAAGCCGCCGTTTTCGATATGCGCGCCGGGGATGGCAGCCGTCTGCGCCGACGCGGCAAACGCCAGCGGCAGACAGGCGATCACCACAGAAGCCGTCAGACATACGCCGAGTACCCGTTTGAAAAGTCGCTTGTTCATAACTCATTTTCCTTTCAAAGCAATTTTTGGAATATGCTATTGGGGAAAAGCGTTTGGTGATTTCCGCTGCACGCCGTTGAAAACAGCCGTGGGATTTCGTGTCCATCGCCCCGGTTTCGCGCCGCACACGTTTACACGTTTATCCGTTCTTTTGGGTCATCGTCAGCGCCACGTCTCCGCGCCAAGCCGGGGCGGCAATCTCCACGATGCCGTTTTCGGCCCGCACCGCGTCGGTCTGCAAAACTCTGCCGGTGCGGGTATCCATCCATTCCAGCGCGTATTCTCCCTGCGCCGGATAGCGGAACCGCACGTCGATGAAATCGGTATAGTTCTCCTTATCCGGAGAGAGGGCGTTATCGTACAGCCACAAATAGGCGTATCCCTCCCCGGTATAGCCGAGGAACCGCACCTGCCCGTGGTTGCAGTTGAAATCCCGGGTCGTCACCGGCGTCAGGGTCGGATCCAGCCACGGTATCCGGGCAGCAAACGCAGAAAGCGGCCCGTAAATGCTGTATCCGTCTGCCTCGTCGAACTGCTCCCAATACCAGGTCATACCGGTGGCGGCCGAGCCGCCCATCACCCCCGCCCAGTTGCTCATATGGGGTGCGATCAGGCTCTCCCGGATGTGGGGCTTGAAGTTCATAAAGCCGATCTCGCCAAAGATGGCGGGGCGTTTCTGATTCTCCCAGTCCTTGCGCTGGAAATTCAGCGCATAATCCAGCTCGGGGTAATTGTAGCAATGGATAAAGGTAAAATCCATCGCCTCGTGCCGGGCAATTTTCCCATCGGTATAGCAGGCGCTGGTGGAGATCATATGACCGTAGGGGTCAATCGACCGGACATAAGCGCTCATTTCGCTGTGCCAGGCGGCGGACGCCTCATAGTCCCGTCCGTCTACTCCATCCGCTTCGTTAAACAGCTCCCAGGTCATGATGTTGCGGGAGTAGCCGTAGCGGGCGATAAGATAGCGCATATAGCTTTTGGCATCCCGTTTTGCCCGCTCGTCCGTCCAGAACTCCCGGGGATATTCCAGATATCCGTGAGGATTGACGGCGTTATAGGGACATTCAAACCAGTGGCTGTCCGCAATCAGAGAAAAATCGCCGTGGGTAAAGAACACCAGTGAGGCGTACACATCCTTTTCCGCCAGCATCTCCACGATCCGATCCAGCTGGGCGGCATTGCTCTGCCCGCCGGAAAAATCGTTGGGCGCGCAGTTTTGCGTCTTGATGGCCAGCCCCCAGTACATCATCCACAGGCGCACAAAATTCATACCGTAGTCGCTGCCGGCGGAGATGATACGGTTCATATACCGTGCCTGCTTTTCCGTCGCCGGCACCGGCTTATGCCAGCAGAGATTCTGTCCGATGGGAATATACAGCTCGCCGTTCTGAAAGACGAAATTACGCCGGACGGTGGGCTCCACGCCGATGACCCCTCGGCGGTCTGCGCCCTGCTCCACCTCCAGAGTACACACCGCGCCGGCATATGCCGCCCCGCCGTGGGTCACCGTAATCTCCAGCCGCCACACGCCGCTTTCGGGCAGCATCACACGGAGTCGCCAGTCTCCCGGCGCCGCCGCGTGACCCAGCAATTCGCCGGTCACGCGGAAGTCATAGGGCTCATAATAAAAACCCGGGAATTCAAACGCCGCGCCGCTGGGGGCGGTGAACCGTCCCGTCACCGCATTCTCCCGCTCATCGTAGAAATTGCCGCTGAGACCGGGCACGGTCAAGGCGATCTCCAGCTTTTTATCCGTGAACGCCTCCTCCGCGACGGGACGCAGCCCCTCAATCGCGCCGTCGCACCGCACGATCGTCCAATCCAAAGCCATCCGAACCCTCCTCAATCCACCGTAATGGCCACCGCCACATCCCGGTTCCAGGCGGGAGCGGTCAGCTCCAGATATCCGTCGGCGGCGGTCTCCTCGGTTTTCTGCACGCTCATACCCGTCCACGTGTCGATCCACCGCACATGATAGGTGCCGTCCTTGAGCCGGATATGGAATTTGACTCCGTTGAAGTCCGTCACCACTTTGTTCAGGTGGGAATACTTGTTGTCATACAGCCACAGATAGGCGAAGTCATCCCCCCGATAGCCCAGAATCTCCACCTGCTCGTTGTCCACCGCCGTATTGGAGGTGTCCACCATGAACATATTGTCGGCGCTCCAGGGGATATGCTGCGCCATCTCGCTGACCACCTGAAAATCCCAGTAGGCACCCAGACGATCCACGGTTTCCCACCACCAGCTCTGCGCCGTACCGGCACCGCCGCCCATCAGGCCGACCCAGTTCTGCTGATGGAAATTGATGAGATCCTCATCCAGCCGGGGCGTGGTGGTGACGTAGCCGCATTCGCCGAGGATAATCGGCCGCTGATACAGCTGCCAGTTGGTTTTTTGCAGATTGGTGAGGTTGGAGAGCACGCCGTACTCGTATTTGTGCAGCGACATATAATCGAGCGCAATCTCGTAATTGAGCACATCGTCGCTCTTGGTGGTGCTGGTGGTGATCAGATGCTTATAGGGATCCACCGAGCGGAGATAATTCGCCATGTCCACGTGCCACCGGCGCACCTCCTCCTGCACATCCCGGTAGCCGGTGCAGCCGTCCGCCTCGTTGAACAGCTCCCAGCCCAGAATATGGGTGGAATATCCATACCGCGCCACCATATACCGGAAATAGGTCTTAGTATCGGTGATGGCCCGCTCATTGGTGAAAAATTCCGTCGGAGCGGTGATGTATCCGCCCTTGGTCGCCTTATTATACGGGAACGAATAAAAAGCGTTTTCGCCCTCCGACTTTTTATCCTCCGACAGCTGGTTGAAGGTGAACAGGCACACCTGCCCGTACATTCCCAGCCGCTCCCAGGCCTCCACGATGCGATCCAGCTGGGCTGCATCGGACAGCCCGCCGGAGAGATCGTTCGGCGCATAGCCGTTCTTTTGCAGCGACAGCAGCCACTGAGACAGCCAGATGCGGGTGAAATTTGCTCCGTATTCCGCACAGCGGCTCATCCATTGGATCATCTCGGCGGAGCGCATGGACGCGGACTCGTAGGAGCCGGCGATATTCTCCCCCACCACGGCAAAGCCGGTGCCGTCCGTGAACTGGAACGTCTGCTTACGCTTCTTTTCCACCTGCAGGAAACCGTGGTTCTCTTTGTTCTCGGATACGTTGATGTAGCCGGATACGGAGTCCTTCTCCTCCCCCTTGATTTTGAGAGTGACGGTGAAATCCCAGGAACCGGCAGCCGTCAGCGCAAACCGCAGGCGGAAATCCGGCTTGGCATCCGCCGGCCCGTTGGTGCGGCCGTCGTCGGTGAACTTATACTCCTGATAATAGAAGCCCGGCATCACCACAGAGCCGCCGTCCTGCGCCTTAAGCGCGATGGAGAAATCCACGTCCCGCTCGTCAAACACATTCAAGTTACCGGCGATCCCCGTCAGATCGGCGCGCAGCTCTATGCGGTCATACGCCAGCCGCTCCTCCGTCACGAAGGAGAGATTCTGAATGAGACCGTTCTTGCCGTGCAGCACATCCCCGGCCTTGAAGGATTCCGACTCCGGTTTCAGCACAGGCGCGGGCGTGTCTGCATCCGTGCCGTCGCTCGTATCCCGGTTCTCCCCGCCCGACACGGGCGCGGAGCTCCGAGAGCTTTCCGCCGGGTCGGGCGTTTTCTGACAGCCCGCCAGCGAAAGCAGCGCCAGAACAAGGCTCAGGAAAAGACAGACAAATCGTTTCATGGCTCCTCTCCTCCGTTCTTTTTCTTTTTCAGAAGAATCCATACGGCGGCCGCCCCCGCACCGGCCAGCAACAGCGCGCCGATCCCCGCCAGCACATACACCGTAGCGGTTTTCTTCGGTTTCTCCGGCTGGATGACATCCTTCTTGGGATCGTCATTCGGCTCGTCGATTGTCGGCTTCAGATTCGCGCGATACTCGTCGCCCCACGGGTCGCCCCGATCCACCCCCACAAAGGGGTTCTTCGGCGCCGGGCGTTTGATGACCGGCGGCCGATCCAGCTTGATCTTCGGGATCGTCGGCACCACGCCGGCCGTCACGGCGCATTCCTTGGCAGCCGACATGGACGAGAAATACAGGGTGCCGGAGCCGCTGTTCATAAACACCTTGACGGTCATGATCTTGGACTCGGTATTCGTCAGCAGCACGTCCTTCTGCCGCTTGCCGTTTTTATAGTTTTTGAATTCATTGACGGGTATTTCGATCTTCTGCCAATCGCCGCCGACCCAGGACTTGGGAAGGGTGACATAATAATCGAACCATTCCCGGCCGCCCTTGCACATGAGCTGCACCGCCAGCTGCCCGTTGGAGGCCAGCACAAAGTCCTTATCCAGCTTCACATAGAATTCCAGATAATCGAACCCTTTCAGCGAGATCAGCTCCTGCCCGCCGTACTGGAACGTATCGCCCTTGGAAATATGGGATACCTTCGTCGCGCAGTCCAAACCGTTGGACAGGGTCAGGTTCTTCTCCAGCGTCTGGAAAGTGTCCTCCTCCTTAAACTTCGTGGACACCTTCACGGTGGCATCGTTCTTATAATAGTCGCTCACATCCAGATACAGGGAACGGTCATAGTATTTGAGCTGTCCCCACGCCTCCAGCAGCGTGTCAACCGCCGCATCCGCGTCCGCCTGGGTGTACTGAGAGGGGTCGGCGATCAGCGCCCGCGCCCGATTCAGCTGCGCCTCGAATGTCTCCCAGGTGAGCTTTGTGAAATCCGCCGGACGCATCGTGAGCGCACTGTTGACATACCCGCTCAGCTCCGACGTGTCCACCACGCCGGTGAAATAGTAGATCAGATTCCGCAGCGCCGCCTGAAAGCGCTTGATGAGCACCGCATCCCCGGCGGGGACAGACAAGGCTTTTGCCGCCTGAATCCATTCCTCCACGGTGCGCTGGGCATAGCGCTCCGGCAGGGCTGCGCCCAGATCCTCCCAGGCAGTTTTCAACCGGTCGATCTGGAAGCCCTCTTCGGTATACAGCCGCAGGGTATACAACGCCGCGAGTATCCCGGACGGATCGGGGACGGCGGTGAGATCCGCCGCCATGGCATCGGCGATCAGGCTGTCCTCATTCAGCGTCAGCCCCGCCTGCCCGGCCAGTTTCAGCAGCTTTTCCATCGCTGCCTGCCGCATTTTGTCGCTCAGCCCGGACGCCGTTTCCAGCGCCTGGGTAAAGGCGCTCTGCAGCGCCGCGTCGAATTTCGCAATGTCCGTTTTCCGAGCATAGTCCACCAGCAGAGGCAGGCTCATGTCCTCGTACCGGTACGGGAGCTTCGCCTTAACGGTCTGCACGGAATAGATACACCCCATGGCCACCGTATTGGCCTTGCTGGAGGTCTCCTTGAACACCCGGATAGACCCGGGCTTTGTCCCGGAGAAATACTTGGCGAAAGCACCCTTTTGAGAATTAGCCGTCAGCGAAAAGCTGGACGAATAGTTATTGGGATAGGACGCCACGGAACTGTCAAACTGGAATACGAATACCCCGTCGCCCGCCTTGGCCTTTTTCATATCAGCGGTAAAGAAGGCGGTGTAGCCGGTGATCTTCTGGCTGTTTGCCAGAGAATCGAATGCGTCCTTGCCGTCCGGCGGCACAAAGGAGATGGTGTCGGCGGTCAGATCGGCCAGCACATA
Source organism: Ruminococcaceae bacterium UBA5905 (assembly GCA_002431285.1). Taxonomy (GTDB): domain Bacteria; phylum Bacillota; class Clostridia; order Oscillospirales; family Acutalibacteraceae; genus UBA5905. The sequence goes on from DJEF01000039.1 coordinate 27,191, forward strand.
ATACGGCCCCAGATTCTCCGCCTTAACCCCTGTGAGATTCTCCGCCTCGGCATCCGTCTCCCGGCGGGTCGGCTCTGCGGGAACGGCCCAGACGGTCCGCTCCTCACAGGACAGAGCGCTCCAGGCCTCAACGAGCGCCGTCTTGGCTCTGTCCACTGCGGCGGTGTCAATGAAGATCTCCGGAATGCTATCCTTGGCCGCCGCCAACGCCTCCCGGAACAGGGTCACATTCTCCTCGGAGACGCCCGTCAGATCCACCGCCTCTGCCGCCTGCACCAGCCGGCGCAGGGACAGCAGCCGGCCGTGCTCCGGGAAATCTTTCAGCGCCGTATATTCGCCCATGACGGAGGTGACCATCACGTACTTCCCGTTGCTGCCGTTGCGTTTCAGCTCAATATTCGTCAGCCCTTTTTCCGTGGGCTTGTAGGTGACCAGCTTCACCTTGCCCTTTTCCACATTGGGATAGCCGGTTTTCCCCGGGACTTTGTTGATATAATAATTGACGAAATAGCTGCCCTTATCGTATGCGGTATACTGCTCATCGGAGAAAGAGCGGATATAGTAATACAGCTTACTGTATTTGCTGAGATCCTTCTGGCTCCAGCCCGTGCCGTCGGCGGGGGTGAAATACAGGGCATTGCCGAAGGCAAACCGGGTATATTTCTCGCCGATGGCTATGCCCGCATCAATGCCCATCTTCTCCCGCACGGACTCGTCGGTGTCATACAGCGTGCTCTTCGGCACGGCCACCGGCTCATAGGCCGTATACTGCAAATGATTCCAGGCCGCGATCAGAGCGTTATACGCCTTTCCGGATACAGAAAACTCCCGCAGCGCCGTCAGCGCCTCTTCAAACGCGGCGGTGTTGTATCCCTCCAGCGAGAGGGATTCGGCGGCGTCGATCCACCGGTCGGCATCCCAGCCGTCCGTATTCTCCGGCAGCGCCACCCGCTGGGTGTAGTAGGCATATATACAGCCCATCTGCATATAGTCCGCGTTTTTCGCCTCATCGCTGCCCTTGTTCGGAGCAACCTTGATGTTCTTGATCCCGCCGGTGCCCATATTCTTGTTGTTCTCGCCGTTGAAGCTGAACTGCGCCACGCGGAAATCCGTTTTATCCGTCCAGATGCCGACAAAATTGTTGACGGTCTTACCGTCCTGCCCGGTCACCTGGAAGCAGAAGGAGGAACCGTTGACACTGTTCTCCGACTGCGCATCCTTCGTCAGCCGGTACACAAAACGGAAGGTCAGATCCTCCTTGTCGCTCATATCGTAATACTTGGCGCCGGCCGGGGCGTATTCCGTGTTCCAATTGAGCTTCTTGTGCATATAATAGGGGCCGACCGCGCAATTGGGGCGTTTCATCTGCTCCGCCACCGTCTCGTCCACCGTCAGCCGGTCGTTGTCCCCGGGCACGGCGTACAGCTCCGATACCTCTTTCCCCAGCTGGCTCCAAGCCTCCTTCAGTCGCTCAATCGCCAGCGCCTGCGCATCCTCCTCCGCAAAGCCCATCACCGACGTCAGACACGACAGAGCGATGATGCAGGCCGCAAGAACGGCGATGCCTTTCCAAAGCCTCTTTTTCATGGTGCGCTTGCTCCTTTCCGTAGATATATTCCCGTAGTATCCTGCGATTCCGTCTATCCGACGATCCCTGTGCGTTCCACGCTCTGCATAAAGTATCGCTGCACGATGAGGTATATGATCAGCGGCGGCAGGATGAACAGCAGCGCCGCCGAAAAGATCATCACCGACTCACCCGTGCCGTCGCCCCGGGATGCGCCGCCCCAGTTGGCCAGCAGCAGCGCCCGGATGTTGTTCAGATTGGTGGCCAGCAGCGGCTTGTTTCTGGACAGCACGCCGCTATACACCGTATCGTTCCAGTACCACACCAGCGACAGCACAAATGTCACCAGATAGGGGGACAAGGCGTTGGGCAGCATGATGCGGATGAAGGTGCCCGCCTCGCCGCAGCCGTCGATGCGGGATGCGTCATCCAGCTCTCTGGGCATCGACTGGAAAAAGTGCATGAATATCCAGATGAACAGACCCGACCGCAACCCCATACCGAATATGGCCAAAATGTAGTACGGCCATTCCCCATTCACCAGATTCACCGACAGGTTCACCCCGAACAGCGAAAACAGCTTGCCCACGGAAAACCAGTCGAAGAACCGGAACTGAAAGAACAGCGGGATGATATAGGCCTGGATCGGAACGATGATGGTCACGATGGCCAGCACCGTGAAAACGCCCCGCCCCTTGATCTGAAACCGCCCCAGCGAATAGCCCGCCATGGAGCAGGAGATCATGGAAAACACCGTGCACAGCAGAGCGATCCGCCCCGTGCGCAGCACCGACGGTATGTAATCCAGAAACTTGATGGCTTCTCTGAAATTATCCAGCGTAAAATGCTGCGGGATCCACACCACCGCCGGATTATACATATCCACCGCCGCCCGCAGCGACCGGGACAGCATCACCAGCAGCGGAAACAGCAGCACATAGATCATGCCAATGAAAAACAGGGTGCGAAACAGCAGAAATGCCCCATGACCCACCTGCGCCTGATTCGGCTTTTTCACGCATTCCGCCTCCTTACGAATTATGGAAAATGGACTTGGACCCGATCATCATCACCAGTCCGATGATCACCATGATGGCCGCCAGATAAATGATGGACGAGGCCGACGCCAGTCCGTAGTAAAAATTATTGAACCGCTCCATCATATTGATCATCACCTCATTGGAGGCATCGGTAAAGGAGTCGATGATCGAATAGATGATCACCAGCATACTGGTCGGCGACAGGATCGGAAAGGTGATCTTCCAGAAGCTGTCCCACGCATTCGCCCCCTCGATCGCCGCCGCCTCATAGTACGAGGGCGATATGGACTGCAAAGCGCTGATGAACAGCAGAATCTGGATCCCGGATTTCCACGACAGGTCGAAGACGTCGCCAGTCACGCCGGTGATCATCGACACGAGCTTATCCGGCAGCCCCGCCCGCTCCAACATCTCCACGATGGCGCCGGTCTGGAACACAGACGAGGAATCGCTCATAGAGCTCTGCACAAACACATCCTTCTGGATAATCTTCATCACAACGCCCGAGGCGATGATCACCGGCAGGAAGAACATACTCCGCACAAATCCCCGACCCTTGAACTCCTGATTGAGCAGCAGCGCAATAAACAGACTGAACACAAAGATCACCGGCACGGAATACAGCAGATCCACCACACTGTCCCAGACGGTCATCATAAAGGCCGAATCCCGGAAGAACAGGTACTGATAATTGGAAAACCCGATCAGCTTGACCTGCAGTCCCACCGCGTCGGCGTCAATATACACATTGCTCAGCGAATAGACAATCGAATATACAAAGGGGATGATAAACAGGTTCAGCAGACCCAGCAGCCACGGCGCCAGAAAAATCCACCCGGCGCGGATGCGCCGCTTTTCTACCGAAAGCGTTCTTCGTTTATGCAGCATATCCACTCCCCCTTCCCTCAACGGATCACCAGACAGTCGTGCGCCTGCACGGTTCTGCCCTCAAATTCCGTCGAACTGTCGCCATAGTTCACGACCACCCGCACGCCGTTGTCGTAGCCCGTACACGCTGTCTGCCCGTCGCGCGCATAGGAGATCATGCGGGCATCCGACACCGCCCGATGCACCGCCGCCACCTTGCCGTACAGCTCCTTGAGCTGCTGGGCGCACGCCGCATACTCGGCGCAATACAGGTCGTCCAGCTGCGTATTCACCACCGCATCGGCCGATGCGCTCATCAACGCGCATTTCAGCTGACCGCCGGTGGATATCGTATCCAGAATCTCCGTTTGAGTAATCCCGCCCAGATTCACCGCCGCGCCGGTATAATCCACCAGACCGTGGAGCACCATCTGCACAAACGGCACATCCCGGTCAAACACCCGGCAGCCGCTGGAGCGTGTGGGCACATCCGTGATCACCGCCGCGTACGGATAGGCATAGAAATTCGGGTCGGTCATCATCAGCTCCGTCTGTGCAGATAGCTTTTCCAGAATCTGCACGGTTTCCGTCAGCGCCTGATCCCGCAGATATCCCTTCCTGGAGAAATCGGAATACAGACTGCCGGTGACGTTCTCCAGCAGCAATCCGCCGACACCGTTGCTCGCAGCGCTCTTGCAGAGTTTTTCTCCGGCGGCCGCGAATCGTCCGGGAGACAGCAGATAGGCGGCGCGGGTCGTCTTATCCTGCGCGCGGGTCACGGAGGAATAGCCGTACAGCTTCGCCGGAACCAGATCCAGCCCCATGGCCGAATCGGTCAACCGGAAAAAGCCCCCGGAGCTTTTAGCATAGCGCTGATAATCGGCATACGGATACAGTTGTATCCCGTTATCCGCCGCATACCGGCGGAGCGTCTCCAGCTGTTTGGCGCCGCCCAGCTTTCTCCACGGTTTCAAATCCACCGCCAGACCGCCGCTCACCGCCGCGGGCGTGTTGTCTCTATACCCCGCGTCGATGGTCGGAATCCCCGCCGATTTCAGATCCTCCAGTATCGCGCCGGCCTGCGCATAGGTGGTCAGCGGGCGCACGCCCGTGTATCGGATGCCCAAAAAGGCCTTCTCCACCTGCGTCGCGCCGTAAAAATCCACCACCAGGCGTTCTTTCAGCGCCGTCGTTTTCCGCTGCGCCGCCAGTTTGTCCCGCACCACGGCCGCCATGCCCGCTACATCGGCCTCAGCTCCGTTGAGAAACGTGTATTCCACTGTGTATCGCCGGGTGGAAATCGGCTTCAGCGCCGTGAAAGTGCCGGTCACGTTTTTTCCGGTATGATCCTTCAGATCCAGCGTTTCCACCGAACGGTATGTTACAGCCGAGGACACCCGATTATAGGAGCACAGGAAACCGGAGACGGCCGCCGTGATCGAGGCCGATTCGGCGCCGGAGCGGATATAGGCCGCATAGGCACCGTCCCCGTTTTTCAGCCCAAACGCCGGAATGCGAATCGTCTCGCTGTTCAGAGAATAGCTATCGGACAGCAGGGTGGTGTCCTCGCCGTAGACCGGTTTTTCATACTGGGGATACTCGGATTTCCCGTTATTGAAATCCATCAGCGCCCCCGCGCCGTCGGGCACAAACAGATAGCCTGCATCCTGCAGGCCGCCCGCTCCGAAGAAGGGCAGCAACTCCATGGTATGGATGGCGCAGTCGCCCCGCTCCTCGATCTCGTCCAGCAGAATCTCCGCCGAAAACGCCCCGTCGGTCACCGAATAAGCCACCGGGATTGTGATATCCGCCTTTTTGAAGGTGTAGTCGGCTCGGATGGCGCCGTCCGACACGGAAAACACAGCGCCGCCGTTTTTGACCGATCCGGCGTAGTTATTCAGAGCGGTGATGCTGTTCCCGTCCTTATACTTAACGATCAACTGGGACAGCAGATTGGTTCTGGTCACGCCGCTGGCGTTTTCATCCTGCGCGGCATCCACGGGATTGGAGTACCACCGTCTCTGCGAGCGCTTATCGGTGACGCACAGCGCCCCGGTCTCGGTATCCAGAGACAGGGAAAGACTATCGCTATCCACCGTCAGCACAGCGGCAGATCCATCGGCGACAGATGCGGACGCCGCAGCCGCCCGATCGGCTCCCCCGACGCTCCACGCGATCAGCATACCGGCGCACAGGGTCAGAGCCATGCATTGAACTGTACGTTTTTTCATACCTACCCTCCGCTTATGCCGCCGATATGCGGCTGAACACTTCCTGAACCACTGCCGACACAAAGCTGATGAACTGCGCCATCAGATTGAAAAACAGCACGATCAGGAACACGACCGCCAGCACCCCCGCCGCCGTGACCAGCAGGCTCAGGATATTCCTGGTGAAAGAGTACTGCTGGATCTCCTTCATGGCGATGAAGATCAGCGCCAGCGACCACAGGGTGGTGACCGCCGAAACGGCGCTGATGAAGAAAGCCTCGTTGACGGTGAATACATTGGTCAGCAGCAGCACGACCGCCTTGCCGAGGATCATCGGGATCAGCGAATAGCACACACCGCACAGAATCTGGGAGAGCGTCCCCTTGCCGTCAAAGAAAGTGGACAGCAGCCATTCGCACAGCACAAACAGCAGCGCGATCCCCACGGTGGACCCCAGGACGATCAGCATATTGAATTGCTCGGGGTCGTCCGCGTTGAAAATAAAGCCGTTATAGTTATAATTGAGACAGGAAACGAAAAACAGCGCCAGCGCGATCCACAGCGCATAGACCGAATTGTCCTGATGGTTATACCGGAGCTGGGAAAATCCGTCGAAGGGGTGCAGCACGGCAAAGCGGATATACTGCGCCTGTGTCCCGTGCTCATAGTCCTTTTTCACCGTGCCGTGCAGGCGGATGCGCCGCCTTTTCAGCGCCGCCCAAAGGGCCGCGCCGGCGATCACCATCACGGCAAACCAGGGGAAATACCGGCCGACCGTCACGGAGCGCTGTTTTTCAAAGGCCGAAGAATACTCGGTCTTGGACCCGCCGCGCCGATAATACTGCATGGCAGCCGTATACTGCTTCTCCGCTTCCGCCACCTTGCCGATACCCACCAGCGCCAGCTGGTAATTGCCGTCGATGGAGAGCACCTGCCGCCAGATGTCCTCCGCCTCCTTGAACCGGGCCTTCCGATACAGGCCCTCCGCCTCATCCACCAGCCGGGTGAATTCCTCCGCCCCGAAAACCGTGATGAGCCCGGTGCCCGCATCCGCCACCAGCAGATCCGAGCCGTTATAGGCGACGGCGGAGGGCTGGTCGAACAGACCGTAGGCATCCCCGCTCCCCGCAAATGCATACATGAGATATCCGTCGGGGGTATAGCGGAAAACCTTCTTCGTGGTCTGGTCGATGGCGGCGATGAAGCCGTTCCCATCCACCGCGATAGCGGAAAAAGCCGTGGACGCTCCCTTCGCCTGCTTTTTTTCTCCGAAAGAGCCGGTGTAGGTCAGCACATTTTTGCCGGAGGAATTGAGCTTGCAGATCAACTCGGAATCCGAGGAGGATATCCCCCGCACCGCATAGATGAAGCCGTCCCCGGTCATGGTGATGCCGTTATAGCCCCCCGGCACATACTGGCTGGTGCCTTCGATCTGCTCCTCGGTCATGAATTTGCGCCAGAACATGGTTTTCAGCACCTGGGCATTGACCGAGACGTTGACGCTGCCGAAATAGGTGACATATGCCCCCTCCGCGTCCAGCACCATCAGGCCGCGGTATTCGTTCTCCAGCAGCACATAGATATAGCCTGCGCCGTCCACCACGCATTCCAGCGGAATGAAAGAGCGTTTCTCTCCGCCGTCTGTCTGGGACGGCGCCGTAAAGGTGCGGAGAATCTCCCCCGCCATCGTGGTTTTCAGGATACACTCGCTGCCACGATCCACCACGAACAGAGCGTCGTCCTTGATAAACAGGTCCGTCAGCTCGGCGGCGGCATACGCCGTCCCATCGGCATTGGTCAGATCAATGTACCGCGCGAAGGTATAATCGGCATTCAGCACCGCGATCCGGGCATTGCCGGCGTCCAGAATATACAGCGCGCCGCCGTAGCCGACCAGAGCGCACGGCTCCTTCAGGGATAATTCTCTTCCCAGCGTCGCCTTCACATGGTAGGGATCGGGCGTGGGAACAACGGCATTCTGCGCATTGTAGGTATAGCTGTAATCACAGTCGGCCGCCGCAACAGGCAGAACCAGCATCAGGACCGCCGAAAGGACACAGATGATCTTTTTCAGCACGGTATCCCCCCTAATCCTTGATGCCCGAATGGGTCATGGTTTCCATCACGTTGCTCTGGGATATCACGAACACCAGAATCGGCGGCAGCATCATGACCAGCGCCGCGGCCGAGCCGACGCCCGCCCGGGAAATACCGGCCGACGCGATCTGCGCCAGCACCAGCGGCAGCGTTTTCAGAGATTCGCTGTACACCACATCGCCGGGCGAAATATTCCACGCCGATTGGAACTGAAATATGAGGATCGTAAACATAACGGGCCGGATATTCGGCAGCACAATCTGCCAGAAAATGCGGAATTCTCCCGCGCCGTCGATCTTACCCGCCTCCAGCATCACATTCGGCAGCGTGGACAGATACTGGATGCACAGGAACACGCCCATGGTGCTGGCAAAGGTTGGGAAGATCATGGAGGCATAGGTGTCGATCATGCCCAGCATGGACATCATCAGATACCGCACCAGCCCCGTGACCGACGCATTGAACATCAGCGCCACCACGATCACGGAATTGATGAGCTTCTTTCCGGGAAACTCGTGTTTGGCCAGCGGATATGCCGCCAGCGTAGCGATAATCAGATACCCGAGGGTGGAGCAGAGCGACACCACAAGGCTGTTGAACAGATAGCGGTCAAACGTGACCCACAGATTGGACAGCAGCCCGGACATCTGCTTGAAATTCGCAAGGGTGGGATTCTGCGCATACATCCGGGGCGGGAACAGAAAAATCTCCTCCAGCGGCTTAAAGGCCGAGGTGATCACATAGATCATCGGCAGCGCCATGGCGGCGCCCACCACCAGCAGCGCCAGCGCCATGACGATCGTGCCCCCGACAGAGCGGCTTATCCTTCTCTTTATTCTCATCAAAGCCGCCTCCTACCATTTCAGCAATCGGAAAATGATCTTCTTGGAACAATACACCAGCGCGAACAGCACCACCGAGATGGCGCAGGCATAGCCCATCTCATACCGCACGGAGCCGTAATCGTTCATATGGTTGACGATGGTCACCGTGGAGCCGCTGACACTCATATGACCTCCGGTCAGCGCATCGGTGATGGAGCCGACCGAAAAGGTATTGGCGATCTGCATGACCGCGCCGAACAGCAGCATATCCTTCATATTCGGGATGGTCACATACCACAGTTCCTCGAACCGATTCCGGACCCCGTCGATGGCTGCCGCCTCATACTGAGAGGAGTCCACCGACTGAAATCCGGCGATAAACGCGAGGAAACTCACCCCCAGCGAGGTCCACAGCTGCACCACGATCACCACGGCCATGGCCGTGCTCGTATTCGACAGCCACAGAACCGGCTCGTTGATCACCCCCAGCGACATCAGCCAGCCGTTGATCAGACCGTAGGAATCGCCGCTGAAAATGAATTTCCAGATGAAATACACATTCCCCGAGATCGACGGCGCATAAAACACCAGCGTCATAAACACCCGGAGCTTGCTGGGCATCTCATTGATGAGCCACGCCAGAAAAAAGGCGGCGATATAGCCCACCGGCCCGTTGATAAAGGACAGGATCAGCGTATTCTTCAGCGCGGTCACAAAGGTTTTGTCACCGACGATCAGACGCGTATAATTATCAAACCACACCAGCTTCGGGAAATTCAGCAGGTTGAAATCGGTAAAGCTCAGCACGATGGCGACCAGTATCGGTATCACGGTAAAGAACAGGAAAAACAGCATAAAGGGAGTGATCATCACGTAGCTGATATAGGATTTTTTCATACGGTAAGCCAGCGTCAGCTGGCTGCACTCGCGCGGCTTTCTCATTGTGATTCATCCCCATTCCTGCCGGTATAGTGAAATTCCTTCGACTTTCTGGCGATCTCCTCGTCGATCTGCTCGTCCCAGCGCGTCAGCTCCTCACGGGAAATGACGCCCTCCTTCGTCACCGCCACCACAATGGCGCTGTTCAGCGCCTTGCCGGCATAGTAGCTGCCGGGAATATTGGTCATGCTCCGGCTGGCGCTGCGCTGACTCTCCAGAAGTGTCAGCTGCTTCTTGCTCCACCGCAGGCCGCGCATCGCCTCGGTATTGGCGGTCGTATACCGCCCGGAAGCGCCAAGCACGGCCTCCAGCTGCAATCCGTAGGCCCGCTGGGTCTCCGCCGCGGTCAGCCACTTGAGAAACTCCCAGCCGTTCTCTTTATTCTTCGACGATGCCAGCAGGATCGCCCCGGCGCTGCTCATCAGCTGCGACCGGTTCACCTGTCCATCCGCGCCTGCCATGCCGGGGATCTCATACATCTCCCACAAACCGGCGATCTCCGGAGCGCTGATCTGCAGCTGGTTATACGAGGAATAGGGCGCCAGAGCGATGGGAATCTCCCCGGTGCGGAAACGGTTGACGAAATCGTATTCCTGCGGCACACCATAATCCCGATACAGAGACACCGCAAACTCAAAGGCATCCAGCGCCTCGGCGGAGGTGAAATCGGCGGACTGCCAATCCTCCGTATACAGCGAGCCGCCGAACTGGGTGAGCAGCAGCGTATAGATGCAGTTCAGACTGCCGCCGTTGCTGAGGTTGCCCACGCCCAGCGTCAGATTGTTGCGCTGCAAGCCGGGCAACACGTTCTTCATCATCTCGTCCCAGGTCTCCGGGACAGATAGCCCCAGCTCCCCGAAAATATCGGTGCGCACAAACATCATATCGAAGGACTGGGTCTGGGGCAGACCGTACACCCCGCTTTTATAGCTGTACGGGCGCATAGCATCCCCGGAAAACCGCGTCTTGACCTCCGCATACCCCGGGTATTCCCGGATATTCTCGGCGGCGCCGCGCATGGCAAAGTTGATGATATCCGTTTCGCCCCGGTCCAGCGCCACATCCGGCCCCTTGCCGGCAAGCACGGCATGGATCAGCGAACCGGTGACAAGCTGGAGATTCACACCGATCCCGGTCTTGCCGGAGAAATCGTTGGAGACCAGCTCCTTGAGCACCTGCATCTGATCCCGGCCGGTGCTGATCCATACGGTGAGATTGCCCGCATCCTTACCCGGCGCGGATATGTAATCCTCCGAAAAGGTCGCGATAAACCGGGAGAAACGATGCCGCAGGGTATCCGCCAGTGTTTCGCGGGGCAGCGCCGCCTGCTCGCCGTACACCGTAAAGGAGTCCAGCAGCAGCGGCTGCTCCCGCAGCTTCATGGAGAATGAGGACAGGGAGGAAATATTGGATTTCAGGCTTTTCAGCCGCCCCGATTGGGTGATGGAGCGGATATTCTGCGCCATCCCGTGCAGCTGCCGTGCGATGTCGTTGAGCACATACACCTGCGCCTTATCGCCGATCACCTCCACGCACCGGGCCGCGGTGCTTTCCGCCTGCTGCGCCAGCGTCTCCAGCGTCTCCTGCAATCCGGGGATCTCCGCTTTCAGGTTATAATCCCGATAGGCGTCCGGGCTGGAGCCGGTGATCATCATGATACGGCGATACAGGGTATTCAGCTCGGCGATGCCGTCGTCCACCGCGCTGAGGATGGGCGCCACCGCGCCGATGGTGCATTCAAGGGTAACGGTATTGCGTCCCTTTTCCAGATACACCTTGCCGACGACATCCGCATACTGCCAATCGCTGCCGTAGCCAAAAGGGATGGCGTTCGCCTCAGCATACGGCACCTGCCCGTTTATGAGCAGCCGCCGATAGGCATTCAGCCCTTCCTGAAAATTCTGCTTGTAGCGGAACCGGAGAGAATACAGCCCCGCCTCGGGGGCCTCGACCTCCCAGGTCACGCTGTCTCCCGCGTATTTCCAGTTTGAGCCGCCCAGCACATTCAGCCGCGCATTGAACACATCCATGGGCGTGGTCAGGGGGCTGGTCACATCGCTGGAGGTCACCACGGAAATGGAGCTGGTGCGCACCAGCGTTTCCGCCTCCGTCAGCGGCAGCGGCTCGCCGGTGTACTCGGTGCGGCCCTTCCGGTATTCCTCATAGGGCACCGGGGGCGTGTACGCATACAGCCGCATATTCCGGATCCCCACGCTGCCTTCCAGCGCCGTTACGGCCAGGCTGTGGCTCCCCTGCTCCAGATACAGCTCATAGGGATGGGCATACAGCCCCTCCGCATCCGCAAACCGATAGGTGTGATACTGTGTACGGACGGTGTAGGTCGGACGGATGTCCTCGCCGCGGTCATTCTGCCGAATCGCTCCCACATCATACAGCACTGGCAACGTCACATCCGCCGCATCCCGAAAGGGGGTCGCACCGTCTATGGCAAAGGCCAGCTTGCACGCGGTGGCGTCGGCGCGGAGATTGGCATACTCCAGCGACAGGGCATACCAGCCCGCCTCCTGCACCTCCAGCGAAAAGACTGTCATGGATTCCGGCTCCAGCACCGTTTCTTCCGCCGGGGAGACCGCGATCTCCGGTTTCTCCCGGCGGAGGATGCCGCCGTGGTCGGTCACATACTGCGCATAGGCCGATCCGGTGATCGGGGTGTCCGGGGTGTTTTCGCTCCGAACGGAGTCTGCGGAGGTGGGAATACAGAATACCGCCTGCATCGCGAGAATCAAGGCCACTGCCGTCGATGAAAACCTCTTAAACATTCTGCCCTCCGCCTTCGTTTTAATCGGATATGCCGATGCTGATCTCATATTCACGCACCACGGAATTCAGCGGACCGGACATCTCCTTCAGTGCCTGAGATACGGTCTTGGTATTCTTGGAGGTATAGAGCGGATAGAGATACCGGTTGAAGCAGATCTCCAGACCCGCAATACCGCTGTTGCCCACCTGCGTGCCGCCATGATAGAATTCGGTGGTATCCTGATAGGTGATGTTGCGGAAAACTTCCTTTTCCTCCTCGGTCATGTAGTTGCCCAGCTGACCGAATTCCCCCATGGAATTGCCGATATTCGTACCGATCTTCGTCACCAGACGCAGAAATTCCAAAGCGCCCTCCTGATTCCGGGCGTGCGCCGAAATGCTGTGGGACTGATACACATAGTTGCCGCCCCGGGGATTGGTCTCGCCCAGCTCGTCCTCCACCGGGAACGGCGCGATGCCGAATTCATCCTTGCAGCCGGCGGTCTTGGCGTTTTCGATCAGCCAGGTATATTCCAGAGCGTTGCTGGACAGGAACATGGCGTCCTTGCCCGTGGGGAAGGTAGTTCTGTAATTCGTCCCCTGCAAATCCAGCGGCCGCGCCGCGCCCAAAGAATAGAGCTTGATCCGGGAGGTCATGTACTTGACGAAATCATCGTCGTCGATCAGACTGACGGCCGAGCGATCCTTTTTCAGACTGACCACGCCGCCCGGGAACAGTCCGGTGCCGGTCACGCCGTATTCATCGTTGGCGGCGGAAGTGAGATTCTTCGCGGTCTTGGCCAGCTGGGTATAGTTCCATTTGCCTTCCTTAAAATACTCCAGCGGCGTTTTTTCACCCGCCTGCTCAAATTTGGTCTTGTTATACACCGTATAGGTTTTCGGCATGGGCGGCGTCTTGCTGGTGACCGCATAGATATGCCCGTTCAGTTCCCGGGTCTTCATATACTCCACGTCATAGGACTCGTCGAAGGTCATTTTGTCCTCCAGCGGGATCAGCAGATTGCTGTTCGCCCAGTTGGGATGCACCACATACCGGACGATATCCGGGCCCTCTCCGGAGGTCACGGAGGTGATCAGGTGGTTCGTAAAATTATCCCAGTCCACCAGGTCGATCTCCACATCCACTCCGTAGGTCTCCTTCCACACCATCATGGCGTGATAGATGGCCGTGGGGCTTTCCTCGCTGCTTTCGTGCTTGATGTATTCCATATCCGTGTTGGTCAGATAGGTCAGCTTCGCCTGCTTTTCGGTCAGCTGGGGCAGATTGATGCCCTCGGCGTATTTCGACCCCACCGCCTTGACGGTGTATTTGGAGGACTCCTCCGGGGTGACGGTCGTATTGTTGTCCCCGGTGGGGGTACTGGACGCCGGCGTCTTGCCGCAGGCCGTCAGCGAAAAGCAAATCGCCATCATCAGGATCAGCGCTCCGATTCTTCGTTTCATACAATTACCTCCGCTTAATCATGGTTCATTCTGTGTGGGAAACCACGGTCGCTTGCGGCGTTTCCGCCGCCTGTCCGCCATATATTCAAGAGGGCGTTCCCTCCTTTTCCGCACGGTATACGGTTCTTCCGCCGCAAATCGTCCGCTCAATACAGAAATCTTTGTCAAAAATGGTTATGTCGGCATCGTAGCCGGGAATGAGACTGCCCTTATTATGCAGCCGCATGATCCGTGCCGGCGTTTCGGTGGCCATGCGCACCGCCTGCGCCAGCTCCACATCCGCCAGTGTCACCATATTCTTCACCAGCCGGTTGCACAGCGCCACGCTGCCCGCAAAGGCGCTGCGATCCGGCAGCTTTGCCACGCCGTCCTCTATCAGAACCTCCATGCCGTTGTCCAGACTGCCCAGGATGCTCTTTCCGTCCGGCATTCCTGCGCCCCGCATGGAATCGGTGACCAGTGCCGTATGCTCCGGGCCCTTGATCTTATACACCAGCCGCAGCAGATCCGGCGGCAGATGCACACCGTCCGCGATGATCTCTACGGTCATATCGTCCAGCAGATACGCCGCCTCCACGATGCCCGCATAGCGGAAGGCATTGCGCCGGTGGACGCTGCTGGTACAGGAATACAGGTGCGTGACATGGGTAAAGCCCTCGTAAAAAGCCTCCCTGGTCCGGGTGCTGTCCGCATCGCTGTGGCCGATGCTGGGGAGAACGCCGTGGGCCCGCATACAGGCGGCAAATTCCCCGGCGCCCGGCAGCTCGGGGGCGGCGCTCCAGCGCAGGACGCCGTCGGTGGAGGATACGATGCGTTCATACTCCTCACGGACAAACGGCTTTATGTATTTTTCATCCTGTGCGCCCTTTTGCGCCGGGGAAAAATACGGCCCCTCAAAGTGCAGTCCGGCGATCTGCGCGCCGTCATAGCGGCGGCCGCGTATCTGCTCATACACCGCCACGGCGCGTTCCATCTCAGCGCAGGTGCTGGATGTCACCGTGGCCACCACCGTCGTAGCGCCGCCAGCCGCCTGTTTTGCGGCGGCGCGCAGGAACGCCTCGGCCGTGCCGTCGAGAAAATCGCTGCCGCCTGCGCCATGGGTATGGATGTCAATAAATCCCGGAGACACATACCGTCCCTCCGCGTGGATCACCTCGTCGGCCGGCAGATCCCGCCGGCTGATCTCCGTGATCACGCCGTCCCGATAATACAGATCGGCCCGTTCCTCCCGGCCGCCGGTGACGACCGTCCCGCCGATGATCTTCGTTGTCATTCCGCTCCGCCTTTCCCGGTAATTTACGCACCGCACGTGTCGGCGTACTGCTGTATCCGCAGAGTCTGCGCCGTGGATGCCAACGCCTGCTCCGTGACCGGAGCGGGGTTTCGGCTCAGTATTCCGTCAAGGATGGCGTCCAAATAGTCCTGTCGGGGCAGCACGGGAGCGACCCGCCGCACGGCGGTCTCCCCCGCCCGGTACAGCTCCACCCCGTCCGATTCCGCATGGAACCGCAGGATCCCCTGAGCACCGCTGATAAGGAACTCCCAATAGAACGGCAGCCCGTATCCGTGACTGTCCGGCGCCGCATAGGACACATCGGCGATAATGCCGGCGCCGTCGCTCATCCGCAGCATAAACTGTCCGCTGTCCTTGAAGGCCGGGCATTGATGCGCGTAAAAATTCCAGCACCGGGCGGCCAGCACCGTCTCCACCTCCGCACCGGTGAACCGGCGCACCAGGTCAATGCCGTGAATGGCGATGTCGTTGATGACGCCGCCGTATTTGCCGCTCTCAAAATACCAGCCCGGCCGACTGCCGTACAGCAGCGGGTGCTGCCCCTCAAAGCGAACGGTATTGATCTTCCCGATCGTCCCATCGGCGATGAGCTGCTGCGCGGCAACCACATTTTTGTTATCCCGCAGATCCAGCATGATGCCGACGGTCAGCCCCTGCTCCCGCGCCAGCCTTTCGATCTCGGCCAGCTCCTCCAGCGAAGTGCACAGCGGCTTGTCGGCGATCACGTGCTTGCCCGCCCGCAAAGCGGCGATGGCCAGCGCACCACGATTGGCATAATACGTCCCGATGGCCACCGCATCCACCTCAGCCAGCAATGCGTCATAGGAGGTATGGGTGACGGCGATGTGCCGCTCGGCGGCCGCCGCCCGCCCCTCGTCGGAATCTTCAAACACCCCGGCGATCTCGATGGCGGGCTTTTGCTGCGCCAGCGCATACAGGCCGAAGATGTGGTTGTGCCGCAAACCGGCAAAGCCCAAACGAATTGTTTTCATAGGTCATTTCCTCTTTTTCGACGCATTGCGCTTCTCATCCAGCATCCGCAGGAACTCGTCCGGGTCCACCGGCAACGTCACCGTCCGTCCGGTCCATGCGGACAGATGGATGGCGTTGGAAAGCTCCACCTCGCGAATTCCGTCTACGCCGGGTGCGATCAGCGGCTCGTTCTCCAGAATGGCATTGACAAAATTCTGGGTGATGTGCTGATGCTTCATTTCCCCGTCCCGGGGAGGGACGGTGCAGGTCCAGTAGGGCGGCATCGGCATATTCTCCGTGTTCCGGCGATTGAATTCCCGCTCGGATATCTCATTGCGCAGGAATTCGATCCGCCGGTTTTCCAGCACCAGCCGTCCCATATCCCCCGCGATCTCCAGACGGTTGGTGCCCGGCGCCTCGCCGGTGGAGGCCGTATAGGTGCAGGTGAAGGTGGGATATTCCAGCAGAGCCGTCGCCTCGTCCTCCACCTCGATACGATAGTATTTTCCGCATTGAGCGATGGCCGTCACCCGCTGGGGCAGCCCGAATATCCACTGAAGCATATCCAGATTGTGGGGGCTCTGATTCACCAGCACGCCGCCGCCCTCGCCGTCCCAGGTGGAGCGCCAGGGGGAGGAATCGTGATAGGCCTGCGGTCTGTACCAGTCGGTGGCGATCCAGCTCACCCGCTTGATCCCGCCCAGTGCACCGCTCTGCACCAGCTCCCGGACTGTCCGGAAATAGGGATCGGTACGCACGCAGAACATGGAGGAAAACACCTTCCCGCTCTTTTCGGCGGCCGCATTCATCTCCGCCACATTCTTAGCGTATACGCCCACCGGCTTCTCCACGATCACGTGCAGACCGCACCCAAAGGCGCGCATCGCCATGATGGGGTGCAGATAGTGGGGCACGGCGATGATCACCGCATCCGCGTCTCCCGATTCCAGCAGCGTCTCATAGTTCTCGTAAATGTGCAGCTCCGGATGCGCCTGCTTAAACGGTGCCGTCTTATCCGGATTGATATCGCACAGGCAGGTAAGCTCCGCATGATCAATCTCATGATTCAGCAAATACCGTGTGTGCAGCCCGCCGATATTACCTACGCCGATCACACCGATTCTGACTGTTTGCATTGGTCCGTCTCCTCTCCGTTCCGTGACAGTGAATGTCGTTCGCCTATTCTTCCGTAGCCAGCAGATGGCCGCTTTCCCGGTCACAGTACAGCACCGAATTCTCGTGCTGTCTCAACACCGTGGCAGGGCAGGCCGCGCCGATCTCTCCATAGACAGTATCATAAACCGCCTGCGCTTTCAAGTGTCCGGGCACCACGCAGAAATGATAGGGCGCCGCCATCAGAGCGGACACGGTGACGGTGAGGGCGTATTCCGGCACATCCTCCAACCGCGCAAAGCAACCGTCGTTCACCTGCTGCATACGGCACACCCGATCCAGATCCACCACCTTGACCGCCGCCGGATCATGAAAATCCGCCACATGGGGATCGTTGAAGGCGATGTGTCCGTTCTCGCCGATGCCCATACAAACGATATCGCAGGGATATTGCCGCAGCAGCGCCCCATAGCGGGCGCATTCCGCCGGCGCGGCGGCAATATCCACATCCGAATGTATCGTATTCACCGACCGGAAAGGCTTTCGATCGAATATGTGCGTCCGAAGGAAATTGGCAAAGCCCTGAGGTGCATCGCCGGGCAAGCCGATGTATTCATCCATATGAAAGGCGTTGATCCGCTCCCATTCGATTGTCTCATCCGCACACAGGTGCTCGAGCATCTCATTCTGCGAGGGCGCCGCGGCAAAGATCATATTGATCTCCGGTTTTTCCGCCAGCAGACGCCGGATACAATCGGCAATGTCCGCGGCCGCCGCCTTCCCCATTTCCTCCCGATCCGGGTAGATTCGGACGTGCAATTTGTCTCGATCCATCGAGAATATTCCCTCTTTTTCCGCTCGGCTGCGCGTAAGACACCCACTGTTTCCCATGTTGTTACCCCGATTCGCTGATTTTTGTTGGATAATTCTTCCAAATCTTTTTCGATTTCACCGATATCTTTCGGTTTATTTTAATTATATGCTACATTTTTGATTTGTAAATTGAATATAATTCTCAAATATATTGCAAAAAGTGTACACATCGGCTATACTGTATGAGAAACGGAAAGGGGTGCACCCATGAAACGGAACAATTTTGCTTCCTACAATACCGAAACCATGATATACAGCCACTGTTCTTATCTCAGTCCCACGGACACCTATTTCATGCTGCACAGCCACCCGCAGGCGGAGCTGCTGCTATTCGTCAAGGGGAACGCCTCCTACGTGATCGACAATAAGATCTTTAAGCTGAAGCCGCAGGACACCATTCTGATCAGTCCCGACCTCCACCATTATCTGTGCGTGGACGATTCCGCCGAGTATGAGCGCTACGACGTCATGTTCGACCTGTCGATCCTGCCGCCCAGTCTGGCGGCGCTGGTGCAGTCGGATTACAAGGTGCTCTCGCTGGCGGATTCGCCCGACGCGCTGGCGCTGTTCGACAAGATCGACCATTACATCCAGACCTATCCCTCCGAGGACGCAGGCGTGCTGCTGAAAAATCTCGTCACCGAGATTCTGTACACGCTGTTCTTTGAGAACCACACGGCCTATACCGGCGAAACCCACCAAAACCGGGCGCTGGAGGAGGTGCTGCAATACATTCAGGAGCATCTGTGCGAAATCAAAGGCATCGAAGAGATCTGCAACGAGCTGTTTATCTCCAAAAGCTATCTGCACAAGCTGTTCAAGCACTATATGCTGATCACCCCCAAAAAGTATATTGTCCAAAAGCGGCTCACCCTCGCCCGGCAGATGATCACCTCCGGAGAGAAGCCCCATAAGGTCTATTCCGTGTGCGGATTCGAGGATTACACCGCCTTTTTCCGTGCCTATAAGAAGTACTTCGGCACCTCCCCCACCAAGGGCAAATACAACTTCGACCCCAAAACCATTGACAGCTGACCCCATATATGCAGAACAAGCCCGCACCCCCGACACAGCACACGGCTGCAAGGGTGCGGGCTTGTTGTCCGTTTCAGAAATCGAACGAGAAAATGTGGGCGGTTTCGGCGCCGTAAGTGGCCAGCGGCCTCAGAGTGAGCTGCGACACGGTACGGCCCACGGGGATCCGAACCAGTCGCTGATCGTTGGCCTCGGCGGAATACATCACTTCGCCGTCGGCAATCAGTACAAACGCCTTTGTCACGGTGGCGGGGAAGGTATATCCCCGCATATGCAGCGGGCGATTGCAGATGGTGGGGCAATCCCGCACACAGGGGATGCCGCCCTCCACCGTCTCACGGTTCAGATCGCTGTCGAACACGATCCGGACCGCTTCAACGTAGGCGGGGGACGCGAGGGTGTAGGTCACATCGCTGCCCAGCGGGATATAGCAGCCGTTATCCCCGTCCTCATCGGTCGGCCGATCGGCGCCGTTGCGCAGGTTGTCCGGGACATCACACGCAGCCGTCAGCCGGGCGGAGCGGCACAGTGCGCTGACCGCGCGGCGCAGCCCGGGCAGCCAGCAATCGTCCTCCATGAGCTGCTGCTGCAACTCGTGAATATGCCCGTTCACCCCTCGAGGGTCGATGGCGTATTTTACCGCCAGGGCGGCGGCGGTCCCCGCCGCCTGACCGAGCATGGCGCAGGTGGCCATCACCCGGGAGGCCGCCATAGCGGCGTGGGTAACGCTGATATTGCGCCCTGCAAACATGAGATTGCGGATATTCACCGAATACAGACACCGGTACGGAATTCCAAAGGGCGACGGACAGGGATAATAGGTCGTCGGCTCCCCTTTATGGTCGAAGCCCATGGGCGGATGATCGTCGATCTGCCAGCCGCCGTAGGCGACGATATCCTCGAACCGACCGCCCTGCTGCACCTCGCCCTGGGTCAGAATATGATCCCCCACATACCGGCGGCTTTCCCGCTTCCCGGGGAGAAAACCCGCCCAGTCCAGCTCCCAGTTATCGGCGTTATGGTCGCCCCGGTTCTTGATGTGATCCCACACACCAAAGGACAGGGCCAACAGATCGTCCCGGATCGCCTCGGCGTCCGCGATGGTGTCCCGGTTGCCGCCCAGCTCCAGCCACCAGAAATTATTGGCCCGGTAGCTGTCCGGCCGGTGATCCCGAGTGCTGAGGTTTTCTTCATCCGAGATCACCCGCGCCCACGGCGGCGGTGTGAAAGGAATCGGTTCCGCCGTTTCACGCACCTGCAACAGACAGGAATTGCCCATCGTCTGCCGGTCCGCCGCTACGGGCGCCGCCGCCTCGCCATAGGCAGCCCGCGCCTCCCGGCCGTGACGGAACTGCGCCCCCGACAGCTCGGCCAGAATGCTGTCGCCGGAGCAGTCAATGAACACATCCGCCTCAATATAATGGGTCTGATAGGTGGTCAGCTGCCAGCCGTAAACCGCCTTGATCCGCTCCCCATCCATCTCCGCGTCATTCACCGTACAGTTGAGCAGGCTCTCCAGTCCGGGCTGAAACCGCACTGCTTCAAACAGTACCGCATCCCAGATGGGATAATTCCGGGTCGGATTCCGATGCATATTGCGCAGCACCAATTCTTCAAACAGTCCGGTTTCGCGGCGATTGCTCCCACCCGCGCCCATAGGCCACATACGAATCTCCGAGGAACAATTTCCGCCGAGAACCGGCCGGTCATGCACCAGAATAACCCGGCTGCCCCGGCGCGCCGCGGCAATGGCGGCGCACATACCGGCGAGACCGCCCCCGATCACGCAGATATCGGCCGTATGCTTTTGCACTGTTTTTCGCTGCATGGTATTGCCTCCCTCTTATGGTTTTGTCTCTCCTGCCATCAGTATAAAGCCGGTATCCGCACAATGCAATTGTTAAATATGGCGATACATATTGCAAATAATGGATGTATGGACAGGGACGGGACGCCGCATCCGGAGCGTTTGTCTCCCCCCGCCCCACGAAGATGGACGTAGCGCGCCCATCCGCACCGCGCTTTTCGCGCAACACAGGCGTATGTGCACCGCCCGAACGCACGGTTTTCCCGGGTAATAACGCCGTATCCATCCGAGCATCGGTCCCGGCTATGCGAAAACTCCCAATCGCGAAAAAACAGGATCGGCGGGCGCGGACGGCGTTTACCGATCTTTGCGCCAAACACGCTCTGTCAAAATAAAAACAAGGCATCCCCCGCAAGATACCCTCCTGCGCCGCCTGATCGACAAATGCAGCAGGCGCGGAGATAAAAAATCGGTAAGCATCCAACGATGCTTACCGATTTCTGGAGCGGCTGACGAGGCTCGAA
>DJEF01000039.1:48683-59147 GCA_002431285.1 Ruminococcaceae bacterium UBA5905
TACCAGATGAGCTACAGCCGCATATCCTGACAACGGATGCTATTATAGCAAAGCATTCCCGGTTTGTCAAGAAAAATCTGCAAAAAAATTCGGTCGGGCCAATCATTTCGCATAATAGCGATGCAAATGCGCCTTCCGACGGACAACGGCCGATCTTCCGAAAACCCGATCTCGCCACAAGCCTATTGTCGAAGAATTCCGCTCTACACAGACACAATGTGACCGGATCAGCGCTGATCTCGCCCAAAAGCGAACGCCATCCCGCCATTCATTCCCATACGGCTAAAGCGAGCCGCCGCCGGTAACCGCTGCGGGGCTCGCTCTCCCTTTTATTCGTCTATTGCGATCACCGTCATGAGCATCTGTTTCTGCTCATTCGTAGGCAATTTCAGTTTCCCGTTTCCTGTCAGGTGCTTGAGTATATGCAGGATAAACCAGGGGGCCGAAAAGAAAATATGTTGCAGACCGTAGAGCCGGGCCTTGTGCAGATGGGACGGTGTTCTCGCGAGGAGCGCGTCGATGAATTTATCCCTGAGCCGGCAAAGCTCCTCCCAATGCTTTTCTTTGATTTCACCGCCGACAGCGAGCAGCTCTGAGCGGATGGCGGAATTCTCAAGAATCACGCAGCGGGGGACAATTTTTATATCGCCGTTTTGGCTCAGTACGGAAACATATCCCCGTTCGGCAAGCCGTGCATATTCGGCGGCAGACAACGCGGCATCGTTCAGCCAGCGCTTTAACAGCATCAAATCCTGGGTGACCGGCGCCAGATAATGCTCGCCGATTCTCTTTTCGGACCATTCGCTGTCGCATTGCCAAAGCGTCAGATCGTCATAGCGATTCCAACAACATCCGCAAAATTTACTCATACTGTCATCGTACCGAGGTTTCGGTGCCTTCGCATCCAACACATCGGCAGAGCAAATATTATGCCCTCCGTCGGGCCGGATCGTCGCCGCCTCCTCAAACGAAACATTCTCCTGACATAAATTCTCTCCGCCGTTTGCAGCAACATACGGAATCAACGACCAAAGCAGAAAGTTTTCGTCTTTCGGCGGGTCGGCTGTCATGGACAGCCTGCCGTATTTCCCGCCCCAAACACGGTCATCCCTTAACAGTCCGCTACCGGATAAAGCGTCAAACAACTCGTCGGCTACCATTGCGGTTGCCGTTTCATACAGGTCATCGTGCAGTCTGGTGATTTCCTCATCCGCCTCGTCTATGAGGATATTTGAGATAAACCTATCTCCCTGTTTCAAGAGGAAACCGTATTCGTAAAGAAATTCCGCCTCACTTTCCACATATACGGGCGACACACCGAGTTCATCGGCTATTTCGTTGATTGATTTACAGGCGTTTCTCACCGAGTAAGCAATATTTTGCGATAATGCGCTGCGAAAGAAGTTGGCGTTGCTCCCCTTTGCTCCGGCAGAGCCGTTGCAGCAGATTCTTGTGAGCTGTATGGGATTGAACTTGAGCGCCCCATAATTCCGAGCCATGTGGATCCCCCTTTTCAGTTCTTTTTTAGCCTCAAACAAATGCCACTTCACCGTGCCGAGAGGAATATTCAGCTCCGTCGCGATCTCTTTCTGCTTGCGGTTTTCAAAATAAAAGGCGATCACAATGCGCCGTTGCTGCTTTGAAAGATAGGCAATCTCCGACTGCAAACGAGAAACCGCACTTTCGGATTCGTCGGCGCTCAATACATCCTCCGTGACCGACAGCCGCTCGGCAACATCGTCAAGCGACACCGCCGTGCTGCTTTTTGCCGTATCGCGGTAATAGTTGCTGAGTGCATTGTGCGCCACCGTCCAAATGTATTTCCCCACATCTCCCACATCGTCTTTTGCCAGCAATGCCCGAAATGCCTTGGCGGCAATCTCCTGCGACAAATCTTCCGCATCGTGAATACTGCGGCAACGCTTGAGCGTAAACCCGAAGATGGGTTTCAAGTATTGGGTTATGATCTTCTCGGCCTCGGTTCTGTTCATGTATTTCATCACCTCGAAAGCTTTCGCTTATATAGACACGGAATTAAGAAAAGGTTGGGAAAAATTCAATCTGATAATTTATAGCTATCAGCACACAAAGTGTGCGTACAATCCCTCCACACCAACAGCACGAGATAAGGGAACAGGCTTTCAGAAACCATCAACGCAAAAACAGGCATAAAAAACGGAGCATTCTCAAAAGGATCTTAAATCCTATAAGAATACTCCGATGGTGCGGGTAAGAGGACTTGAACCTCCACCGAATTGCTCCGATATGAACCTGAATCATACGCGTCTGCCAATTCCGCCATACCCGCATATTGGATTGTCTGTCGCCGTCGTTCTCTCAAGCGACGAGCGTTATTATACACAACCTTGCCGCAATTGTCAAGAGGTTTTTTGAAAAAAGTTGAGTTTTTTTCATGGAATACCGGAAAACCGATCGACACGCAGAAAATGTGCGGCGGATGCGGCGTATAAAAGGCGCTCACACCCTCTCACCGGTTACAAAATCGGGCAGTATTTCTCGTAAAATGCCGAAATTGCCTGTTTACGTGCCAGCATTTCCTCCAGCCCGCTATTATATTCGTAAGGAAATTTATAGTTGAACACGCGCTCCAGATAATCTGTGCCGGGCTGTTTCAGCTTGGACACCGCACCGGCGCCGCAGCCGAGAATGGTATGGGTCTCGTCCATAATATAGACATTGTACAGCCCCTCACAGCCGGGTTTTGCCCAGCCCACATTCTCCTGATTGCCCACCGTACGGCTTTGCCGATAGAGATAATAGGGGCGATATCCGGCATCCGGCAGAGCCGCCGCCGAAAGCTGCACCATCCGCACCGTATCCTGCTCCGCGCGGTAATCTGCCCGACGCTGAAGCATAATGTTGGAGGCCCGTTTCATGGACAGCGTGTGCACCGTCACGCTCTCGGGGGCCAGCGCCAGTATTTTTTCAAGTGTGTCGGCAAAGCCCTCGTATCCGTCCCCCGGCAATCCGGCGATCAGGTCGGTGTTGATATTCTCAAATCCGGCTTTGCGCGCCAGCGCAAAAGCATCGTAAAACTGCTCCACCGTATGCCGCCGTCCGATGCCGTCCAGAACCGCCTGCTGCAGGGTCTGCGGATTGATGCTCACCCGCCCTACGCCCGCCTCCCGCAGCGCCGCCAGCTTTTCCGCCGTCACGGTATCCGGCCGGCCGGCCTCCACCGTATACTCCCGCAGATGCGATAGGTCAAAACTGTCCTCTACCGTCCGCAGCACCGCCGTCAGCTGCTCCGCCGACAGCGTGGTGGGCGTACCGCCGCCGAAATACACCGTCTCCAGCCGCAAACCCAGGCGCCGCACCAGCTCGCCGGTATAGCGCAGCTCCCGACAGAGCTGCTCCACATAGGCTGGGATCAGCTTCTTCGCCCGCTCCACCGTCTGCGAGACAAAGGAGCAGTAATCGCAGCGGGTCGGGCAAAAGGGTATCGACACATACAGGCTGAAGGAATCCGGCCGGGACAGGGACAGAATACCGTCCTCGATCGCCAGCGTCCGGCAGCAAAGGGACAGCTTTTCCGGGCTGACCAGCAGCTTGTCCCGGAAATATGCCAGCGCTGCCTCCTGCCCCATCTCCCGCGTCAGGCGACGCAGCAGCTTCACGGGGCGCACCCCCGTCACCAGCCCCCAGGTCTGGGAAACCCCCAGCAGCTCCTCAAGCAGCCGATACAGCAGCGTGCACAAGGCCAGCTCGCAGCGATCCTCCAACTCCGCGCCGGCGGATTCCGCCGCCGTCAGCGTCCGATCAAAGGTATCCAGACGCACGCGACAGGACAGCCGCACCCCTGTCGGCATCTCCTCACGAGCGCATTCCGCCGTCAGTCCGTCCGCTGCCGCCGGAACCGGTTCATCGTGATGGGTCACGATCTTTTCCAGCGGCAGGAACAGACGGCTGACATTTTCCAGCTCAAAATGATAATCATTTCCCTGCAGATAGATATGCATTAAAAAATAAACTCCCTATCCAATACACCATTATACGGATTATGGTTGCGCTCATGCTCCATCGTTGTTGACTCCCCGTGACCCGGATAAATTACATAATCGCCCGGCAAGGCTTGCAGCTTTACAATGGAGCTGCGCATCGAATTCCAGTCGCCGCCGGGGAAATCCATCGTACCGATGCTTTCATAAAACAGCGTATCTCCGGAAAAAAGGATGCCGTCCCCCAGAAAGCACAGGCTGCCGGGGGTATGCCCAGGGGTTTCCAACACACGCAGCGATTCGGTGCCCTGGCCCAGCACATCCCCCTCCCGCAGCAAGCGATCTGCATGCAGATTGTTTATTTCCACGCTGCTGTAGCGACGGGATAAATTGCTGTCTGCATCCGTCAGAAATGCCGCATCGCCGGCACCGACCCACAGGGGAATTGCAAGAGCGCTACACACCGCCCGGGCAGCGCCTATATGGTCAAAGTGGGCGTGGGTAAGCAGCACCGCCTGCGGCGCAAAGTCATTTCCCTTTACAGCGGAAAGTATCCGCTCCGGGTCGTCGCCGGGGTCCACAATCCATCCGCCGCCATTCTCCGTGCGTGCGAGATAGCAATTACAGGACATCCCCGCTCCGGGTAAGCACACAGCCTTCATACGCGCCCCTCCTTTTTCCATACATCTGTATCCAAAATCAGTGTCACGGGACCGTCATTCAGCAAGGATACCTGCATATCGGCGCCAAACACACCGGTCTGCACCGTTGCGACACCGCAGGCGCCCAGCTGCTCTACCACCGCATCAAACAACGGTCGGGCAATCTCCGGGCGCGCGGCGCCGAAAAAGTCCGGCCGCCGCCCGTGCTTCAGATCGGCGCACAGAGTAAACTGGGACACGGCCAGCACGCCGCCGCCCACATCCAGCACCGAACGGTTCATCTTGCCGTTCTCATCCTCAAATACCCGCAGCTGCGCCACCTTTTTGGCCAACAACGCCGCTTCGGCCGGTGTATCCTCCGGGCACACCCCCACCAGCAGCAGCACCCCCTCACCGATGGCGCCCACCGTTTCGCCGTCAACTTCGACCCGGGCATAGGACACCCGCTGATACACTGCTTTCATACAACACGCTCCGTCCGTCAGGTGGTCGACCGTTCTACCCGATCCACAATATCCACCGATTCCAGCTTTTTCATGATCATCTGCAAATGTTCGACGCTGCTGACCACCACCGTCAGCGTCACCACAGCGCCGCCGCCCTCCATCTCCCGGGCATTCATCGCGTGCACCGAGACGTGCATATTGGCCAGCACGGTGGTCAGTTTCAGCAGCAGATTCTCGCCGCTGCCCGCCACCACCCGCAGCGTGGCATAGGACTCCGTTTTCTGCCCGGATTCCCACTGCACCGACACCCAGCGCTCCCGGTTGGGCGCTTCCTCGATCACCTTGGGCACATTGGTACAATCCCGGCGATGAATGGACACCCCATAGCCCCGGGTGATAAACCCGATGATGGGGTCTCCCGGCACCGGGTTACAGCATTGGGCGAACTTGACGAGGCAATCCTCCATGCCGTCCACGATCACGCCGCCGTTATGGTGCTTACGCCGCACCGGCGGAGTCAGCACCGGCTGCGGCGGTGTTTCGGTCTGCTCCTCCCGCTGAATACGGGCATATTCCTCTTTCATCCGCGGAATCAGGCGGGACAGCAGAATCCCGCCGTAGCCGATGGCGGCATAGAAATCCTCCAGCGACGGGCAATGCTGCCGGCGGCTCTGCTCCAGCAGAAACGCCGCCATGCGGTCCTCCGGCAGACGGATCAGATTCCGGGACAGCTCCCGTTCCAGCTCCGCCCGGCCCTGCTGCACATTTTCCTCCCGGCGCTCCCGCTTGAACCAGCTGCGGATCTTATTGCGGGCTTCGCCGGTATGCACGATATTGAGCCAGTCCCGGCTGGGACCGTGGCCGGGCGCCGCCGTGGTCAGCACCTCCACAATCTCGCCGGTTTTCACCCGGTAATCCAGCGGCACAATGCGTCCGTCCACTTTAGCCCCCACCATACGGTTACCCACCGCCGTATGAATGGCATAAGCAAAGTCGATGACCGTGCTGCCCACCGGCAGGGTGATCACATCGCCCTTGGGGGTGAATACAAACACGTCGTCGATGTTCAGGTCGGTCTTGATGCTGCGGACGATATCCTCGGCGTCGTCCACATCCTTCTGGTTCTCGATGAACTGCCGCACCCACGCCAGCCGCTCGTCCAGCTTATCCTGCTTTTGCAGCCCCAGCTTATACTTCCAGTGGGCGGCAATGCCGTATTCCGCCGTATAGTGCATCTCATAGGTACGGATCTGCACCTCAAAGGGAATCTTCTCCTTGCTCACCACGGTCGTATGCAGCGACTGGTACATATTCGCCTTGGGGGTGGAGATATAGTCCTTGAACCGATTGGGCAGCGGTCGGAACATCTCATGCACCAGCCCCAGCACATTATAGCAGTCATTCACCGTATCCACGATCACCCGCACGGCGTAAATATCAAAGATCTCGTCAAAGGCATGGCCCTGAATATACATTTTCCGGTAAATACCGGCGATGCTTTTGACCCGGCCGGACATCTGCGCCTGAATGCCGTATTCCGCCAGCTTATCCCGGATGCGATCCTGAATACCCGCCAGGAATGCCGACCGTTCCTCCGCCCGCAGCGCCAGATTATCCTCGATCTCCTTATACGCCACCGGGTCCAGCACCCGCAGCGACCGATCCTCCAGCTCCTCCTTAATGGAGCGGATCCCCAGACGGTGTGCCAGCGGGGCGTAAATATCCAGCGTCTCCCGCGCCTTATCCCGGCGCTTCTGGGGCGCCCAGCCGTCGCTGGTGCGCATATTGTGCAGACGGTCCGCCAATTTGATGATCATGACCCGCACATCCTGGGACATGGCCAGCAGCATCTTGCGCACATTCTCCGCCTGCTGCTCCTCTTTGGTGGAGAAGTTCATCTTGGTGATCTTGGTCACGCCGTCCACCAGATGCGCCACCTCGTCGCCGAAAGCCGCGGCGACATCCGACAGCTCCAGCGGCGTATCCTCCACCACATCATGGAGCAGCGCCGCCACCACGGAATCGCTGTCCATCCCCATCTCCACCAGAATGCACGCCACGTGCAGCGGATGGCAAACATAATCCTCGCCGGATTGGCGTTTCTGCCCCGCATGGGCCTTCTCCGCCATGTCGATCGCCCGGTCGATGCGGTCGATCTGATAGCTTTTTTCGCTCTCGGCCAACAGGGTTTTCAGCGTAGCTTTGACCGATTCCACGGTTTCCGGTTGATTCATGGTTGCCCTCCTTCACTCAGGTATTCCCACAGGGGTGTCCGGGTCAGATCGGCTTTTCCGGTGGTGGGGATCAAGCGCAGATGCAGCCGCTCGCCGCCGTCCACCACCGCCAACA
The DNA here is from genome assembly GCA_002431285.1 of Ruminococcaceae bacterium UBA5905. Lineage (GTDB taxonomy): Bacteria > Bacillota > Clostridia > Oscillospirales > Acutalibacteraceae > UBA5905. The sequence goes on from DJEF01000039.1 coordinate 56,100, forward strand.
GGCCGGCCTGCCGCCAAATCTCCAGCGCCGTCAGCAGATGCAGCGGCGAGGGTAGTTCGCCCCCGGCGCCGCCCACCCGGGAGACGGCGTATTGCAGCTGCTCCGCCGTGCCGCTCCAGCCCTCGCAGGAGCGGAGCATACTGTACAGCCGCGTCAGCAGCTCTCGAGGCGGGAGCGTATCCGCCGCCGGCAGCCGCTGCTCCTGCCGCAAGAGCGCCTCATAGGCGTCTATGGCGTCCATCCATTGCTGACGGTCCGTCTGCGCGTAGGCCACATCCCGGATGCGGATACTGACATTGGTATTTCCATGATATTCGTTCTTTTCCAGCGATACCACACAATTGAGCACCGAGCCGCAGGGAATCGGGAAATCCTCCGGCGCAGTCTGGAATTTCACGGCGCTGACGCGCACGCCGCCGCGGCTCAATGACAGACGCAGATGCTTTCCGTTGCCGATGGCGGTGATGTTATCCAGCGTCATGCGGGACAGGCAGAAGAGCGGCATGGGATTCCCCGCGCCCATCGGCTCTAATGCATCCATAAGCAGCAGTTTCTCCAGATTGATTTGATCCGGACGGATCCGCATGGCGATATGCAGCGCCGGGACCGGCATCCGGGGATACTCCTGCGCCGCCCAGGTGTTCACCTGCCTGCGCAGCGCCGGAATCTGCTCTGCCGACAGCGACAGTCCCGCCGCCATCTCGTGACCGCCGAAGGCGGTGAGCAGCTCCCGGCAGCTATCCAGCGCCGGATACAGCGGGAAGCCCTCGATGCTCCGGGCAGAGCCATGAGCCATTCCATCCTCGCCGGTGCTGATCACCACAGCCGGCTTGCCGTATTGCTCCGCCAGACGCGCCGCCATGATCCCCAGCACACCGCCGTGCCAGCCCGGACCGTCCACCACCAGCACCCGCTGGCAGAGCCATTCCGGATGCGCCGCCAGGGTCGTCTCGATCTGGGCGTAAATCTCCTGCCCCACACGCTGGCGCTCCGCGTTCATCGTCTGCAATTGCTCGGCCAGCGGATCCGCCTGCGCCGCATCCTCCGCCAGCAACAGCCGCAGCGCCACCTCCGGATCGCCCATGCGGCCGGCCGCATTGATGCGGGGGGCCAGCACAAACACCGCCGCCGTGGCCGTCAAGGTCTTATCCGCATATCCGGCCGTCTGCCGGAGGGCCACAATACCGGGACGCGTGCTGCTATCCAGCGCACCGATCCCCCGGCGCATCAGATCCCGGTTGAATCCCCGCAGCGGGATCAGATCCGCCAGCGTCCCCAGCGTCAGCAGATCGCCGTAGCGCTCAAACACCGTCTCGCTGTCCCCCTCCAGCACACAGACCAGCATGAACGCCACACCCACGCCCGCCAGATCCTTACAGGTGCTCTCGCAATCGGGGCGATGGGGGTCCACCACAGCGCACACATCCGGCAGAGTTTCTGTCGGACGGTGGTGATCGGTCACCACGATATCCACGCCGGCGCCGGAAGCGGCCGCCACCTCTGCGGACGTCAACGCAATCCCGGTATCCACGGTCACGATCAACCCCACGCCGGCGGCCGCCGCCCGCGCGATCCCCTCCTCATGCAGCCCGTAGCCGTCGGCCCGATTGGGGATGGCCCACGCCACATCGGCCCCGGCATCCCGCAGATAGGTATACAGCAGCACGGTGGCCGTGATGCCGTCCACGTCGTAATCCCCGTAGACCAGAATCTTTTCGCCGCGTTCCATCGCCGCATGAATGCGCTGCGCCGCTTTCTCCATATCCGCATAGGAGAACGGGTCGGACTCCTCCTCGGAGCCGGCGAGGAACTCGTATATATCCTCCGGAGCGGTCAACCCCTGTGTCGTCAGCAGCAGGGTCAAAAACGGATGCAGCTCGCATTCCGACGCCAATTCCGCCGACAGAGCCGTGTCCAGCGGGGCAAACTCCCAGCGTTTCATCCGCATACGACCACTCCTTTCTCAGTTTCTGCCTATAATGGAATATATACTGCTATCTTAGCACGAAACGCCTGAATATTCAACAAATTTTTGCATTTCATGGAGGTTTCGGTCGATTTCCCGCGAAATACGAAAAAAGCACCGCTCACAAAGGGCGATCCTCTGTGAGCGGTGTAAAAAGTTGATCAGTTTTCTTCCGTCGCCGGGTGAAGTAGAGCGATCCCCAGCTCCGCCAGCTGCTGATCGTCCACCACAGCCGGGCAATCGGTCATCAGCTCAGACATATTCTGTACCTTCGGGTACGCCACCACATCCCGCAGGCTGGCCGCGCCGATCATCTGCATGACCAGCCGATCCAGTCCGATAGCCATACCGCCATGAGGCGGCGCACCATAGCGGAACGCATCCAGCAGATAGCCGAACTTCTGCTGAGCCTCTTCATCGGACAGACCAAGCGCCCGGAACATATGGCTCTGCAGCTCGGAATCGGTGATCCGGATGGAACCGGACGCCAGCTCCACGCCGTTGAGCACCAGGTCATAGCACTTGGCATACACCTTATCCGGGTCGGAATCCAGATACGGGATGCACTCGTCCAGAGGCGCCGTGAACGGGTGATGCATCGCATCCCAGTGCTGGGTCTCTTCGTTATACTCGAAGAAGGGGAACTGGGTGATCCACAGCAAATTGTAGCCGCTGCGAGGGATATTCAGCTTATTCGCCAGCTCCAGACGCAGCGCGCCCAGCACCGACAATACGTGCTTCTTATTGGCGTCCGCCACAATCAGCACCACATCGCCCTGTTCCGCTCCGGCCGCTGTCAGCACCCGCTGCATCTCTTCCTCCGAGAGAAATTTCCCGAAAGAAGAACCGCAGGTATCCGCCGTCCAGCGCACCCAGGCCAGGCCCTTGGCGCCGATGCCCTTGGCCATCTCGGTGAGCTTGTCGATCTCCTTGCGGGAGATCGTGGCCGCCGCGCCCTTGGCATTCAGGCACCGCACGGTGCCGCCGCCCTCCACCGCGCCGGAGAATACGCCGAAACCGCAGCCCCTAACTGCCTCGGTCAGGTCGATGATCTCCATACCGAACCGGGTGTCCGGCTTATC
>DJEF01000030.1 GCA_002431285.1 Ruminococcaceae bacterium UBA5905
AAGAATATGTCCATCGAGGCGCAGGCCGATCAGGTGGACATGGTGAAGCGGTCGGAAAACGGGGTCATCGTCAACCCCTTCTCCCTGACCCCTGACCATACGGTGGCGGACGCGGACGCGCTGATGGGGAAATACCGCATCTCCGGTGTGCCCATCTGTGTGGACGGACGGCTGGTGGGCATCATTACCAACCGGGATATGCGGTTCATCACCGATTTCAGCCGCCGCATCGGGGATGTGATGACCAAGGACCATCTGGTGACAGCGCCGGTGGGCACCACCCTGGAGCAGGCAAAAGAAATTCTCTCCCGCTACCGCATTGAAAAGCTGCCGCTGGTGGACGATGCCGGTATGCTGCGGGGGCTGATCACCATCAAGGATATCGAAAAGAGCGTCAAGTACCCCAATTCCGCCCGGGATGCGGGCGGGCGGCTGCTGTGCGCCGCCGCCATCGGCGCCACCGCCGACGTGCTGGAGCGGGCTGCGGCGCTGGTGGAGGCCCAGGCGGACGTGCTGGTGCTGGATTCTGCCCACGGCCACAGCGCCAATATCCTCAAGGCGGTGGAAAAGGTCAAGACCGCTTTCCCGCAGGTGTCGCTGATCGCCGGTAACGTCGCCACCGCCGCCGCTACCGAGGCGCTCATCGCCGCCGGCGCGGACGCGGTGAAGGTGGGCATCGGCCCCGGCTCCATCTGCACCACCCGGGTGGTGGCGGGCATCGGCGTGCCCCAGATCACCGCTATCTACGACGCCGCCTGCGCTGCGGCGAAATATGGCATTCCGGTCATTGCCGACGGCGGCATCAAGCTGTCCGGCGATATGGTCAAGGCCCTGGCCGCCGGCGCCAATGTGGTGATGGTCGGCTCGCTGGTGGCGGGCTGCGAGGAGTCCCCCGGAGACACCGAGCTGTATCAGGGACGGCAATTCAAGGTATACCGGGGCATGGGCAGCCTGGGCGCCATGGCGCGGGGCAGCCGGGACCGGTATTTTCAGGAGAACAACAAAAAGCTGGTGCCGGAGGGCGTCGAGGGACGGGTGCCCTATAAGGGCGCGCTCAGCGACACGGTATATCAGCTGATGGGCGGTCTGCGCTCCGGCATGGGTTATTGCGGCTGCCGCACCATTGCCGAGCTGCAGGAAAAGGGACAGTTCATCCGCATCACCGGGGCGGGCCTCAAGGAGAGCCACCCCCACGACATTCATATCACCAAGGAAGCTCCCAACTATACGATGGGGGAATAAGCTACGAACAACCGCGCCGGGGTTCTTTGACCCCGGCGCGGTTGTTTTTCCGCAAACGGCGGCTTTTATTGCGTACGTTTCATCGTATGGGTAAAACAATCGGGGCACGACCGCTCCTGAAACAGAATATTGCCTCCCTTCAGGCCGGAGATCTTCGGCAAGCTGTGTGTCGCAGCGGCGTGGCGCTACGACCCCATATACTGGCGTATGCTGTGGAGCGGCAACAAAACCGGTACACGCGCGGCTCAGCCGAAAAAATGATCGTACCCCGATCGCTTTGCATACAGGGGCGTATATGGGGCGGTTCGGCACACATCGACGGTGTTCCGACAGACAAAGCTCCGGGGCTGCATACGCAGCTCCGGAGCTTTCTGTGTCCCTGTTAGCCTTCCAGCATCGTTTTGGCTGCCGCCAACAGCGTTTCCTCCAGCGCCTGCGCCTGTGCCGCGTCCGCACCGGTGGCGGTGATATACGCCTTGATCTTCGGCTCGGTGCCGGAGGGACGCACGATCACGCCCGCATCTCCCTCCAGTGTGTAGGACAGCACATTGGAGACCGGCAGCGTCAGAGGCGTTTCGACGCCGGTGGCGATGTCCCGCCGTACCCGCCGCTGATAGTCCGCCACCGCCAGCACCCGACGGCCGCCGATGCTCTCCGGCGCGTGTTCCCGCAGTCCGTCCATGATGCTCTGCATCTGCTTCATGCCCGCTTCGCCCTCGAAAGATACGTTCAGCAGAGCGTTGCGGTAATAGCCGTATTTTTCGTACAGCTTTTGCATTTGCTGGAGCAGCGTGATTCCCTGCTCCCGGTAGTAGCTGGCCATCTCCACGATGAGCATGGAGGCCACCACGGCATCCTTATCCCGTACATAGGTACCTGCCAGATAGCCGTAGCTCTCCTCAAAGCCCAGCACATACCGCTCCGGGTGGCCCTCCCGCTCCAGCACGCCGATCTGCTCGCCGATATATTTGAAACCGGTCAGCAGATCCCGCACCTCGCAGCCGTAATCTCTGGCGATGGCCGCCGCCAGATTGGTAGTGACGATGGTTTTGATCACCACCGGATTCTCCGGCAGCGTGCCTGCCGCTTTGCGGCTGGACAGCACGTATTCCGTCAGGAGGCAGCCTACCTCGTTGCCGGACATGAGGGTGTATCCGTCTCCGTCCCGCACGGCGATACCCACCCGGTCGCAGTCCGGGTCGGTGGCCAGCAGCAGATCGGGGTGTTCCGTTTCCGCCATTGCCAGCGCTCGCTCAAAGGCCTGCCGGATCTCCGGGTTCGGATAGGGGGCGGTGGGGAAGTGGCCGTCCGGCAGCTCCTGCTCCGGCACCACCGCCACCCGGGTGACCCCCACCCGGCGCAGCATCTCCCGCACAGGGAGGTTGCCGGTACCGTTGAGAGGGGTATAGATCAGCCGCAGCCCCGCCCGGGCGCTGACGTCCGGATGAATCTGCTGCTTGAGCACCTCGGTCATATAGCTGTCCAGCAGCTCGTCGCCCACCATGCGGATGGTGCCGGCGGCCACCGCTTCATCAAGATCTGCCACCCGCACATCGTCGAACACATCCACCGTGTCGATGCACGCCGTCACGGCATTGGCATCCGCGTCGGTCATCTGGCAGCCGTCGGGTCCATAGCACTTGTAGCCGTTATATTTGGCCGGATTGTGGCTGGCGGTCACCATAATGCCCGCCTTGCAGCCGAAATACCGCACGGCATAGCTGAGCACCGGCGTCGGCTCCAGCTGCGGGAAGAGATGCACCGTGCAGCCGTTGGCCGCCAGCACCCGCGCCGCCTCCCGGGCAAACCGGTCGGATTTGATCCGGGAATCGAAAGAGATGGCTACCGCCGCACCCGCATAGCGGGCATTCAGATAGTTGGCCAGTCCCTGGGTCGCCCGGCGCACGGTATATATGTTCATCCGATTGGTGCCGGCGCCGATGACTCCCCGCAGTCCGCCGGTGCCGAATGCCAGCGGGCGGTAAAACCGCTCTCGGATCTCGCTCTCGTTCCCGGCGATGGAGCGCAGCTCCTCCGCCACATCCGGATCCTCCGTCGCCCGGTCACACCAACGGGCATAGCTTTTCTCGATTTCTGTCATACACACCGCCGCCTTTCTCACTTGGTCCATACCGGCGGCTTTTCCGCCGCCGACCGTTCCTTGTCCATCAGTATAGCATTTTTTTCACGGTTTCTCAACCGTCTAAAGGGAATTTTCCGAAAAATTCTTTCGGCCGGGGCGTTCGCTGCGACAAAGACCGCCGGAAACCGAGCGGTTCCGGCGGTCATCGGGATCACAGCAAAGGAGGATACAGCAGCTCGTCGGCGGTTTGTGCCATCTGCGCCAGCCATTGCTGTCCGCAACGGCGATGCCAACGCATTTTCTGACAGGCAGGCCCGATGTTCGGCGGACGGCTGTGGAGATGGTGCATATCCGACCCGAGCACCAGCCGGTCGGGCCGGGGCAGCCAGCGGCGCAGTCTGCGGTATGTACGCGGGTCGAGAAAGGCTTCGGCATTCAGCTGCACCACTGCGTCGGGCAACTGCATGAGCCGGGCGATCTCTGCGGATGAATACCAGTGGCGGTAGCGATCCACGTGAGCCAGGATCACCGTCAGCCGCTGCCCCAGAGCGATGTCCTCCAGTTCGTCATACACCCAGGGCTGGGGCGTCATGAGCGGCAGCTCCAGCAGCACGGCGTTGGTGTCCCGGATGCACAGCGGGCGCAGATCGACCCGGCCGATCCCCCGGCGCAGCAGCACCTCCGCCCCCGGGATCAGGCGCAGACGGCCGGACAGCTCCGGCGCGCAGGTCATCTTCCGCTGCAGCACCGCCATCGCCTGCTCCCGCGCCTGCAAAAATGCCTCCGGCGTCCCGTCTCCGTCATAGAAGTGGGGGGTGACCACAACGGTGCGAATCCCCTGACGCAGAGATTCCCGCAGCATCTCGATGGATTCCTGCGCATGGGCAGCGCCGTCGTCGATGCCGGGCAGACAATGGGAATGAAAATCAATCCGTATGCTTTGTATCATAGCGTGTGCTGTATTCATAATTGTAGGCGCGGTAGTAGCGATCTTTCTCATAGCGGGAATAGCCGGTATCCCGCACATCGGATACGATGACCCCCAGCAGATCGGCGTTGATGTGACGGATCGCCTCTGCGCAGTCCTTCAGCTCATCGTAGGTGGTCTGCCGCTGCCGTGCCACCAGCACCGTCCCCGCCACGTGAGGCGCCACCACCAGCGCATCGGCTACCACCGTCAGGGGCGGGGTGTCCAGAAACACGTAGTCGTAGCGCTTCCGCAGCTCCTCCAGCAGCGCCGCCATCCGCGCCGAGCCCAGCAGCTCGGAGGGGTTGGGCGGGATCGTCCCGGCGGGGATCAGATCCAGATTGGGTACGACGTTTTTCTGTATGCACGCATCCGGTGCACTCAGGCCGCCGAGAATTTTGGATAAGCCCTCGGTCTTGCTGACGCGGAAATTCCGGTGCTGAGAGGGCTTGCGCATATCGGCGTCCACGACGATCACCCGCGCGCCGGTCTGCGCCATCACAATGCCCAGATTGCAGCAGGTGGTGGACTTTCCGGCGCCCGGCTCGGCGCTGGTGAACAGCACGGCCCGGTTATCGGTGTTGGCCAGGGTGAACAGCAGATTGGTGCGGATGAGCTTATAGGCTTCCGCGATACGGAAATTGGCGCTGCGGTTGGGGTCGGCGGTATAGCCGCTCTTACCACTCTTTCCCGGCATAAGCCGCGCCCCCTTTCTTCCCCGGCCGGATGCCGGGGATCTCGCCCAGCACCGTCAAATTCAGCCGGCGGCGGATCTCCTGCTCGCCACTGACGGTGGTATCGGTTAGATAGCGCAGTATCGCCACGATGCAGACGACCGCCGCTCCGATCACGAAGCCCAGCGCGGCGTTCGCAATCGCGTGAGGCCCCACTTTCACGCCTTTTTTGGCCGGAGCCATGACGGTGATGCTGCCCATCTGTGTGATCTCTTTCAGTTTGCCGGGGGCTATATCCGCCAATCCGTCGCAGATCGCTTTGGACAGATTCGGATCGTCGGTCGTGACCGTTATATCCAGCATCGCCGTATCCTTCACGGAGGATACCTTCAGCGCCTTACGGATCTGGGAGGCGGTGGCGGCGTATCCCTGCCGCACCAGACGCTCGGACACCTCGCTGAGCACCAGATCATTTTGGAGGATCACCGTATACTCGCCGGCCAATGTATGCGCCGCGGCCAGACCGCCGGCGGCTCCGTTCGTTGAAGTGTCCACCCGTGAGTAGCTCGTGTAGCTGCTGACATACATCTGAAACCCGGATTCATACGTGCTGCCGATGAGCAGCTTGCTCCCGGCACCGGCCAGCACCGCCCCGGCAACGGCCGCCGCCAGGATCCACCGGATCTGTCGCCGCAGGATCGACGCAAGCGTGCGCATATTCATTTTGCCGCACCTCTCATTCATTCCGTATGCAGATCGTGCATCGGTCAAGAATCCCGAAAAATCATTCCTAATTATATCGGTTACGGCCGATATTGTCAACCGCAAAATTCCTCCCGGGCTTGCCGCATCCCTGTCGCAGAGGGGCGAAAAGGCGCGTATGTGTAAAAAATGTGTGAACCGGAAAAAAACCATTGCAAAAACGCCGTTTATCGTGTAAAATAGAGATGGAACATATTTCGTGTACGGATGCAACAATTCTCTATTGTCGCTGTGCCCTTTTTGGGGGATAATACATATGTATAGTGTTTTGACCATATAGGTCTTGCACACAGAAAGGGAGAGCGACATGGCGGTAAGCATCAACACACGGTACATCGGCGATCTGGTCAGCGAGCGGGAAATTTTGGCATTGCAGCCCCAGGTGACGCTGGCGCACGATATGCTCCACAACGGCACGGGTCTGGGCAGCGATTTCCTCGGCTGGCTGGATCTGCCCGTTGACTACGGCAAAGAGGAATTTGCCCGCATCAAGGCGGCGGCAGCCCGGATCCAGGCGGATTCGGATGTGCTGATCGTCATCGGCATCGGCGGCTCGTATCTGGGGGCCCGCGCCGCCATCGAATTCCTCAAGTCCAACAACTATAATCTCAAGGAGAAGGACACCCCCTCCATCTTCTTCGCCGGCAACAGCATTTCCGGCACCCAGCTCAGCGAGCTGCTGGAGCTGTGCGCGGGCAAGCGGGTGTCGGTCAATGTGATCTCCAAATCCGGCACCACCACGGAGCCGGCGATTGCTTTCCGGGTATTCCGGAAGTATCTGGAGGAGACCTGCGGTCACGATGAGGCGGTCAAGCGCATCTATGTCACCACCGATAAGAGCCGGGGCACCCTCAAGGCGCTGGCGGATCGGGAGGGCTACGAGACCTTCGTGGTGCCGGACGATGTGGGCGGCCGGTTCTCGGTGCTGACGGCGGTGGGGCTGCTGCCCATCGCTGCCGCCGGGTGCGATATCGACGCGCTGATGCAGGGAGCTGCCGCTGCCCGTGAGGCGCTGCGCGACCCGTCGCTGGAGCATAACGCCGCCTATCGGTATGCGGCGGCACGCACGGCGCTGCTGCGCCGGGGCTTTGCGGTGGAGCTGATGGTCAGCTATGAGCCCCAGTACGCCATGATGAACGAGTGGTGGAAGCAGCTGTTCGGTGAGAGCGAGGGCAAGGACGGCAAGGGCCTCCTGCCGGATTCGGTGATCTATTCCACCGACCTGCATTCGCTGGGACAGTTTGTGCAGGACGGCTCCAATGTGCTGTTTGAGACGGTGGTGAAATTCCAGAAGCCCCAGCGGGAGATCTTCATTGAAGAGGAGCAGGAGAACGGCGACGGACTGAATTTCCTGGCCGGAAAGCCCATGTCCTTTATCAATGAGAAGGCCTTTGAAGGTACCGTGCTGGCCCACACCGACGGCAGCACCCCCAATCTGGTGCTGGAGGTGCCCGCCATGAACGAGGCGGAGCTGGGGTATCTGATTTATTTCTTCGAGAAGGCCTGCGCCGTGTCCGGCTATATGCTGGGAGTCAATCCTTTTGACCAGCCCGGTGTGGAGAGCTATAAGAAGAATATGTTCGCTCTGCTGGGCAAGCCCGGCTATGAGGATGCCAAAGCCGCTCTGGAAGCGCGGCTGGGGAAATAATGCCAACGGATCGGGAGCATCCGTCCCTTAACAACGGACGGTTTCCAATATACTAAATCTTTTAGGAGGACAATACAATGATCACTTTGATTCTCGGACACAAGGGCTCCGGCAAGACCAAGAAGCTCATGGATCTGTGCAACGCCGCTGTGGAGCAGTCGAAAGGGAACGTGGTCTTTATCGAAAAGGATAATACCCTGACCTATGATCTGAGCCACAAGGCGCGTCTGGTAGCTGCGGAGGACTATGCCATCAAAGGGTTTGATGCATTGTATGGCTATATCGCCGGTATGTGCGCCGGCAACTACGACATCACCGACATCTTCGTGGATTCCGTGTTGAAGATCGGCGGTTCCGACCTGGAAGCGTTGGCAAACTTTGTAGAAAAACTGGGGCACCTGAACACCCGGGTGGTCATGTCCGTTTCGGCGGATAAGTCCGAGATCCCGGCGCGCGTGGCCGATCTGGCAGAGGAGATCTGAGGAGCGGCCGGTCGTATAAACAGCAAATCGGCGGCGCACACTGAGTTTGTGCGCTGTCGGCCATGAGACCGGCGGCGGGGGCGTGTTCTCCCGCCGCCGGTTGATGAATGGTCGGCTTTTGTCGGCTGTTCGTCGGTGAAAAGGGAACCGCAGCGTCCGGTATCTGCGGGAGAGGATGAGGGAATATGGCAATTTGGTATGAGGGCAACCGCAATTTGAAATCCAATGAGCGGGAGCAGGACGGGATCACCTATTACATCCGCGGGGTGCAGGAGGTGGACGGCGTTCGCTATGAGCGGTATGCGGTCAAGACCCATTTCGTGGAGCGGGGCGAGGACTACGTGGAGGTGCTGCGGCGCTACGTAGCGCCGCTGTATCAGTCCGGCGATGTGGTCAGCATGAGCGAAAAGGTCATCTCCATGTGCCAGAACAACACGGTGCGCATGGAGGACGTGCGTGTGGGATTCTGGGCGAAGTTTCTGTCGAAGTTCGCTACCAGCAACCATAACGGCATCGGCATGGACGAGCCGTACAAACTCCAGCTGGCTATCAATCTGAAGGGTCTGCCCCTGATCCTGTGGGCGGTGTTCTGCGGCGGAGTGGCCCGCATCTTCGGCAAGCGGGGCGTGTTCTACAAGATCGTGGGACAGGATGTGGCCGGGATTGACGGCTTTTACAGCCATTCGGCGTTCGACACCTACCATACTCTGGCGGTGCTGAACCCCAGAGAGCCGGATAAGGTCTGCGCCACCATCTATGAGAAACTGGGGATCAGCTGCATTCTGGTGGATGCCAACGATATTGATGTGGAGATTCTCGGTAAGTCTCCCGATCTGGCGGAGGTGCCGGACACGGCGCTGGCGGACCGCATTCGGGATAACCCCGCCGGACAGGACGACGAGCTGACCCCCTTCATCCTCATCCGCGACATCAAAGACGCGCCTGCCCAGCCTTATGAGCCGCTCAAAGCGGTGGAGGG
>DJEF01000055.1:0-31240 GCA_002431285.1 Ruminococcaceae bacterium UBA5905
TCCTCGAGCTCGGCTTCATCGGCGAAGGGATTATTGCGGTGGCGGTCATCCTCGGCGTCCATGCGTGCGAGGTTGAACGTATCCATCGCGTCTTCGTCTTCCTTGAGCTCGATCTGGTTGCCGTCGCGGTCGAGGACCTGAACATCGAGGCACAGGGCCTGGAGCTCCTTGACGAGAACCTTGAACGACTCGGGCACGCCGGGCTGCGGGATGTTGTGGCCCTTGACGATGGACTCGTAGGTACGCACACGACCGGTCACGTCGTCGGATTTGACCGTCAGGATCTCCTGTAGGGTGTACGCCGCGCCGTAAGCCTCGAGGGCCCAAACTTCCATTTCGCCGAAACGCTGGCCGCCGAACTGCGCCTTACCGCCGAGCGGCTGCTGCGTGACAAGGGAGTACGGACCGGTGGAACGGGCGTGGATCTTATCGTCGACCAGGTGGTGCAGCTTGAGGAAGTACACGTAACCGACGGTGACCTTGTTGTCGAAGCGCTCGCCGGTGCGGCCGTCGTACAGCCAGCTCTTGCCCTCGGGGTCGAGACCGGCCTTGATGAGCTCCTCGCGGATATCCTCATAGCTCGCGCCGTCGAAGATCGGCGTTGCGACCTTGTAGCCAAGGGTCTTGGCCGCGTAGCCCAGATGGACTTCGAGCACCTGACCGATATTCATACGGGACGGAACGCCCAGCGGGTTCAGCACGATGTCCAGCGGCGTGCCGTCCGGCAGGAACGGCATATCCTCGCTGGGCAGGATCCGGGACACAACGCCCTTGTTTCCGTGGCGGCCGGCCATCTTATCGCCCACGCTCAGCTTCCGCTTCTGGGCAATGTAGCAGCGCACCACCATATTGACGCCGGGGCTCAGCTCGTCGCAATTCTGCCGGGTGAAGACCTTGACGTCCACGATGATGCCGTATTCGCCATGGGGCACCCGCAGGGAGGTGTCCCGCACCTCCCGCGCCTTTTCGCCGAAAATGGCGCGCAGCAGCCGCTCCTCGGCGGTCAGCTCGGTCTCGCCCTTGGGGGTGACCTTACCCACCAGAATATCGCCGGAGCGCACCTCCGCACCGATGCGGATAATGCCGCGCTCGTCCAGATCCTTCAGCGCATCGTCGCCCACGTTGGGAATATCCCGGGTGATCTCCTCCGGCCCCAGCTTGGTATCCCGCGCCTCAATCTCGTATTCCTCCACGTGGATGGAGGTATACACATCGTCTCGGACGATCCGCTCGTTGATCAGAACGGCGTCCTCGTAGTTATAGCCCTCCCAAGTCATAAAGCCGATGAGGGCGTTCTTGCCCAGAGAAATTTCGCCGTTGGAGGTGGCGGGACCGTCCGCCACCACCTCGTGCTCCGCCAGATGGTCGCCCAGCTTCACCACCGGGCGCTGGTTAATGCAGGTGCCCTGGTTGGAGCGGGCGAATTTCACCAGCTTGTACACGTCGATCTCACCGGTGTCGTCCCGGCGAATCTTCACCGTATCGGCGGACACATAGGTGACCGTACCGGCAGCCTTCGCCAGCACGCACACGCCGGAGTCCACGCCCGCCTTATATTCCATACCGGTACCCACGATGGGGCTCTCGGTGGTCAGCAGCGGCACCGCCTGCCCCTGCATATTGGAGCCCATCAGCGCCCGGTTGGCGTCATCGTTCTCCAGGAACGGGATCATGGCGGTGGCGACGGACACGACCATCTTCGGAGAGACGTCCATATAGTCCACCACAGCGGGGTCTTCCTCGCGGAATTCGCCCCGGTGGCGGATGGTCACCTTGGAACGGGCAAAGCGGTTGTTCTCATCCAGCGGCTCGTTGGCCTGCGCCACAATGAAGTCATCCTCCACATCGGCGGGCATATAGGTCACCTCGTCGGTGACGATGCCGGTGGCCTTATCCACCTTGCGATAGGGAGCTTCGATGAAACCGTATTCATTGATTCGGGCAAAAGACGCCAGATAGGAGATCAGACCGATGTTGGGGCCTTCGGGGGTCTCGATAGGGCACATACGGCCGTAGTGGCTGTAATGCACGTCGCGCACCTCGAATCCGGCGCGGTCACGGGACAAACCGCCGGGGCCCAGAGCCGACAGGCGGCGCTTATGCTTCAGCTCCGCCAGCGGGTTATTCTGATCCATGAACTGGGACAGCGGAGAGGAGCCGAAGAACTCCTTGATCGCCGCCACCACGGGGCGGATATTGATGAGCGCCTGAGGGGTCACCACGTCCATATCCTGGCTCTGGAGGGTCATGCGCTCCCGCACCACCCGCTCCATCCGGGAGAAGCCGATGCGGAACTGATTCTGCAGCAGCTCACCCACCGAGCGGATACGCCGGTTGCCCAGATGGTCGATGTCGTCGGTGGTGCCGATCTTATGCCCCAGGCAGTTGAGATAGTTCATGGAGGACAGAATGTCGTCCACGGTGATGTGGTTGGGGATCAGGTCCCGATACCGCGCCAGCAGGGTCTCCTTGAGGGCCTCCTCGTCAAGACCCTGTGCCAGAATCTCCTGCAGCACGCTGTAACACACCCGCTCGTTGAGGGTATGCTTCACCGCCTCATAGACCTCGGGGCTGACATATTTGGACAGATCCACCATGCCGTTGGAGACGATCTTGATTTCCCGCTCCTCGCCGTGCTCCTCCACGGTGACGAACGCCACGGTCACACCGGCGTCCTCCATCTGCATGGCGCGGGCGCGGTTGATGACCTCGCCCGGCTCGCCCAGCATCTCGCCGGTGGCGGGATCCACCACCGGACGGCTCAGGCGGCAGCCCGCCAGCCGGTTAGACAACCCCAGCTTTTTATTATACTTATAGCGCCCCACCCGGGACAAATCGTACCGGCGAGGATCGAAGAACAGCCCCTCCAGATGCTGCTGGGAGTTTTCCACCGTGGCCGGCTCGCCGGGGCGCAGCTTGCGATAGATCTCCAGCAGCGCCTCTTCCCGGTTCTTGGTGGGATCCTTTTCCAGGGTAGCGTGGATGCGCTCATCCTCGCCGAAGAATTCCAGGATCTCCGCATCGGAGCCCAGACCCAGCGCCCGTGCCAGCACGGTGACGGGGATCTTGCGGTTCTTATCAATGCGGACGTAAAATACATCGGAGGAATCGGTTTCATATTCCAGCCAGGCGCCCCGGTTGGGGATGACGGTGGAGCTGAACAGCTCCTTGCCCAGCGTATCGTGCACCATATCGAAATACACGCCCGGCGACCGCACCAGCTGAGATACGATCACCCGCTCGGCGCCGTTGATGACAAAGGTGCCGCTGTCGGTCATGATGGGGAAATCCCCCATAAAGACCTCGGACTCTTTGATCTCGCCCGTTTCCTTGTTGAGCAGGCGCACCCGCACGTGCATGGAGGCTGCATAGGTGGCATCCCGCTCCTTGCACTCCTCCACGGTATATTTGGGGGTATCGTCCATCCGGTAGCCGATAAACTCCAGCACCAGATTGCCGTTATAATCCGTAATGGCCGCCGTTTCGTTAAAGACCTCTTTCAGTCCTTCCTCCAGAAACCAGCGATACGAATTCTTCTGCACTTCAATGAGGTTGGGCATATCCAGCACTTCATTGATCTTGGCAAAGCTCATGCGTACGTTGTTTCCCAGCTTCACCGCTTTGATGTTCGCCATGGCACCGATCACTCCTGTCATAATTGTGTCTTTGGCGGCCCTGCGCCGTCCGTCCTTCGGTTCCCCGCCGCCTCATAAGAAGTTGCCTCGAACGAAAAATTTTTCTTGCATTTTGCAGCGCACTGTGCTATACTGCTCTTGTTCGGGGGCATACTCCTCATATTAAAGCAGTTTATAATAATAGATCATCCGCCGTGATTTGTCAACCTTTTTTCCGAGGTTGGCTTATTTTTTTGCCATTTTCAGCGTTTTGACCGAAAATCAGCATAAAAGAACGGCTCTGGGTGTATCTCGATACGCCCGGGGCCGTTGACTTTTATTCGTCAATGATTTTCTTGTGCGGAGAACATTTGTCACCGCAGAACCGTCCTGCGGCGCGGGCGGTCCGCCGACACTCCGACGGGAACGCAGCTCCTCGCCGGCTGTGCAGCCGCAAACACGACGCGACGAGAGCGCTCCCGCCCTCAATACCCCAATATCCACAGTCGGCATATGGCGGCGCACTCCCGCACCCAGTAGCACAGCAGCAGGTGCAGCGGCGAATGGCAAGTGACAGCGCCGACAGCGGATGCGCCCGCCTGCCGCGCCATGACCGACGCCCGATACTGATGAAACTCCTGCGTGGCAATGGCCACCCCGTCGCTCCACTGTTCCTGCCGAATGATCTCCATGGAATACCGGATATTCTCATAGGTGCTGGTGGACCGATCCTCCATACGGATGCGGGCGGGGTCGATGCCCTTTTGCTCCACCAGATATTTCTGCATCACATAGGCCTCGGAATAGGCCTCGTCCGCCCCCTGCCCGCCGGAGACGATACACATGGCGGCGGGGTGCCCCTCCAGATAGTCCGCTGCGGCATTGAGCCTGTCCCGCAGCATCCGACTGGGCTGATCCCCCCGCACCAGCGCTCCCAGCACAATCACGGTGGCATCCTCCCGCGCCGGACGGTTGATGGCCGCGCCCACCATGCAGGCAGACAGAACGATCCCCAGCGCCGCCACGACGCAAACCGCTCCCAGCAGCACCGCCGTCATCCACCGTCGCCATCCTTTCCGCTTTCCGCCTTTCGGCCGCAGCACACCAAAGCCCCACAGCGCTCCGACGGCGCTGCAAATCGCCGGCAGCACCACGCCGATGTGGACAATGCCGTTCACGAGCGGCAGCAGCGACCAGACGAGCAGCAGCAAGCAGGCCACGCCGCACAGGCGGCGGGCGACCGCCCTGCCCCAGCCGGCCGGACGGGGCTGCTTTTTCTGCTTATTCTCCCGCTTCTTCATGGACATCACTTCCAGTTAAACGTAGCCAGCCCGTAGATATACAGCCCCAGTACCACCACCGGCACCACATAGGCGAATACCGGCTTCATCCAGTTTTTCACCTTGAGGCCCTTACCCTCGTTGGCTTCCGCCACAAAATTGTCCCAGCCCCAGCCGAACCGCCGGTTGCAGCAGAACAGAGCAATGACCAGCGAGCCCAGCGGCAGCAGATTGTTGCTGACGATGAAATCCCACAGATCCAGGAAGGCGCTGCCCTCCGCAAAGGGCTGGAAACCGGAGAGGGTGCTATATCCCAGCGCCGTGGTCAGCGACAGCAGGAAAATACCGGCGGCGCAAACAAGGCAGCCCACCGGACGGCTCCAGCCGGTCATCTCCCGCACACAGGCAAGAATATTCTCAAACACCGCCAGCACCGTGGACATGGCGGCGAACACCATAAAGAGGAAGAACAGCGCGCCCCACCAGCGGCCGCCCTGCATTTCGTTGAATACCCGCGTCATGGTGGTGAACAGCAGCTCGGGACCGGCGCCCACCTCCAGATCGTAGGTGAAACACGCCGGGAACAGAATCAGCCCGGAAACCAGCGCCACGAACGTGTCCAGCAGGATCACGTTGACGGATTCGCCCAGCAGAGAACGCTCCTTGCCGATGTAGCTGCCGAAGATGGCCATGGAGCCGATGCCCAGACTCAGGGTGAAAAATGCCTGGTTCATAGCGCCCACGATCACATCGCCGTTCAGCTTGCCGAAATCCGGCAGCAGATAGAAAGACAGCCCCTCTTTGGCGCCGCCGAGGGTGCAGCTGTGCACCGCCAGCACCACCATCAGCACCAGCAGCGCCACCATCATGTACTTGGTCACCCGCTCCAGACCGCCCTGCAGCCCGAAGCAGAGAATGCCGAAGCCCAGCACCACCACAATCGCCAGATAGCCCACGTTCAGCCCGGGGTTCGTGATCATGCCGCCGAAGGTCAGCGACCGGTTTTGCCCCGAAACAAATCCCACGAAATACCGCAGCATCCAGCCGGTCACGACCGTATAGAAGACCATCAGGCAAACATTGCCCACCAACGCCGCATAGCCGTGGATGTGCCATTGCTGCCGTGGCTTTTCCAGCTTATAGTACATTCGCACGGGACTGGCCTGCGCCGCCCGTCCTACGGCAAACTCCATCGTCATCACCGGCAGACCCAGCACCAGCAGACAGATCAAATACACCAGCACAAAGCTGCCGCCGCCGTTCTGTCCGCACATCCAGGGAAATTTCCATACATTGCCGCAGCCGATGGCGCACCCCGCCGACAGCAGAATGAACCCCAGCCGCGATCCCAGTCTTTCTCGTTCCATCCGTTCCACTCCTCATACAGTTTAACAATTTACCAGATGATACCATAAATGCGCGCATCCGTCAAGGCTGGAAATTCCACGCCGTTTCGGCGGCTGCCGGATGTCGGCCGGACGCCGCGGCGCTCGGCATACCCGCGCCGACAATTTTTCCGATTGACAAACGGGACAGATTGCGGTAAACTAACGGGGCGAGCGGGCTGAGCAGCCGCGCAGGAGCGATCCTGTGAGGAAAGTCCGAGCATCACAGGGCAGGATAACGGCTAACGGCCGCCGGGGGCGACCCCAGGGAAAGTGCAACAGAGATATACCGCCGCTTATGCGGGCTTTGGCCTGTCGCCATTGAATGCGCCTTTGGCGCTGCCCCGCTGCGGTAAGGGTGGAAAGGCGAGGTAAGAGCTCACCGGCGCACCGGAGACGGTGCGGCCCTGCAAACCCTATCCGATGCAACGCCGACCGAAGCGATACATTGGCCCGATGTGCTTCAACGGGCGGCTAGAGCCGACTGGCAACAGTCGGTCGAGATAGATGGCTGTTCACGACAGAACTCGGCTTACAGGCCCGCTCCATTTTTGTCTTTCACCGCGCAGGAGACGCCCCGTCATGACCGCTCCGCAGCAGGAGACTGTCCGCCCGGCGGCGGGCCGGGAGCCTTTCCGCGCGACCCGACCGGTACGTGCGCGACGCGATTTTCCGGTTCTTGACAGAGCGCCGCGCCCGTATTATGATAAGGCAGAGAATCGGCAGATGCTCCGGCAGATGCCGCGATCCTGACGGAAAGGTGGTTACCGATCATGGAGGAACAGGGCATATTTCGCTCCGCTCTGGGGGGATTCAATAAGGCCGACGTGCTGACCTATATTGATGAGATCACCGCCCGGTGGGAAACGGAACGGCAGCAGCTGCAGCAGGAGCTGAACGAGGCGCAGCAGGCGCTCGCCGACGCCCGCCAGCAGACCGCCGAGCAGGCCGCACAGATCGAGGCGGCACAGGAGACCGTTCGCCAACAGACCGATTCGCTGAACACGCTGCGCGGTCAGCTGGCGGAGCAGACCCGACTGGCGGAGGAGCTGCCGTCCCTGCGGCAGCAGCTCGCCGCGCTGGAGGCACAGCGGCAGGAGCAGGATGCGGCCGCCGCCAGGGCCGACGCCCGCTGTCGGGAGCTGGAGCAGACGGCCGCGCAGATGCGAGAACAGCAGGAGCGGGCCACGGCGGAAATGATGGCGGCGGAGGAACGTCTGAGCGCCCGTACCGCCGAGCTGACCGCCTGTACGGAGCAGCTGGATGCCGCCCGCAGCCGCATCGCCCGCTATGAGGCGGTGCTGGGACGGGCCGATGCCATGGAGCAGCATATGGACGGTCTGGTGCGCCCGTTTCTGGAGGAAACTGCCGCCACCGCTGACCGCAGTCTGGCGGAAACCCGTGCGGCGCTGGAGGATATACGGCAGCGGCTGAACCGGCTGTCCGATGAACTGTCCCGCCGCCAGAACACCCTGTGCAACGCAAAGGCGGCCACCGACGAACGCCTAAAAGCCGTGCTGACCGACTGGCTGCTGGCCGTCGGCGGCAGCGGCGACCCCGCCGGCGCAGACACATCGGCGCCGGACGGCACTCCCGACGAGCGCTTTTTTCGTTAGGCCGCCCGTCCCTCTGTCCGTGCGACGGAGGGTGTCGAAGGGCGGCGACACACCGGCATATCTCGCGGTGAGCGACCGCTTCCCGCGCCGCCGAACCGGGTTTCTGGAGCGGCTGGAGCGCTGGCTGGCGCGCCACTAAGAGAACGCTCCATCGTGTGCGCCGGGCGACTATGCCTCCGGCGCGCCGT
The DNA here is from genome assembly GCA_002431285.1 of Ruminococcaceae bacterium UBA5905. Classification (GTDB taxonomy): domain Bacteria; phylum Bacillota; class Clostridia; order Oscillospirales; family Acutalibacteraceae; genus UBA5905. Next base: position 8,084 of record DJEF01000055.1, read on the forward strand.
ATCGGAACGGCGCGGCGATCCCGCCGCTGTACCGTCCCCCCGTATTGTCAACAATTGGAAAGTGAGGAATATTACCCATGGCAGAACTGAAGTATGAAATCGTAAAGGAATGCGGCGTATTGTCTCAATCCCCCACCGGCTGGACCAAGGAGCTGAATCTCATCAGCTGGAACGACCGGGCGCCGAAATACGACATCCGGGATTGGGCGCCGGAGCACGCAAAGATGGGCAAGGGCGTCACCATCTCGGCCGATGAGATGATCCTGCTGCGGGATCTGCTCAACGAGCTGGATCTGTAAGCGTGTAAGCACTTACAAAATTCGACGTATTCCGCCGCCGGAGCGTTTCCGGCCATTCTAAGGAGGGAATCATCCATGGCATTCGTGGAGATACTCAAGGCGATCGTGCAGGGCATCATTCAGGGCATCACCGAATGGCTGCCCATCAGCAGCACCGGACACATTCTGCTGCTGGACGCCGTATGGAAGATGGACGTGTCACCAGAATTCTTCGATGTGTTCAAGGTCATCATCCAGCTCGGCTCCATTTTAGCGGTGGTGGTGCTGTATTTTCATAAGCTGAATCCTTTCTCCCCGAAAAAGGATGCGACCGAAAAGGCCGACACCTGGAAGCTGTGGCTCAAGGTGCTGATTGCCAGCGTGCCGGCAGCCATCGCCGGGCTGGCGCTGGATGATCTCATCGACGAAAAGCTGTCGGTGCCGGTGGTAATCGCGGCCGCGCTGATCCTCTACGGTATCGCGTTCATCTGGATGGAGAGCCGGAAAAAGCAGCCGGCCGTCACCAGCCTCAAAGATATCAGCTATTCCCGAGCGCTGGGCATCGGCGCATTCCAGATGCTGGCGCTGATCCCCGGCACCTCCCGCTCCGGTTCCACCATTCTGGGCGCCACCCTGTTGGGCACCGCCCGCCCGGTGGCCGCCGAGTTTTCCTTCTTCATGGCGATCCCGGTGATGCTGGGCGCCAGCGGCCTGAAGGTGGTCAAGTATTTTCTCCTCGACGGCTATCGGTTCACGGCGCAGGAATGGGCAGTGCTGCTCATCGCCACCGTGGTGGCATTCGTGGTGTCGCTGGTGGTGATCCGGTTCCTCATGGCGTTCATCAAGAAGCACAGCTTCAAGGTGTTCGGCTGGTATCGGATCGTTCTGGGCGTGATCGTGCTGCTGGTATGGTTCCTGGCACCCGGTGTGCTGGGCCGCTAAAATCGGATAGGTATACAGAAAGCTCCCTGCCGAACCGTTGTCGGCAGGGAGCTTTGTATAATCTACGTTCATTTATACACATCGTATTGTCTAACCGGCACATTTACCGGGTGCGCACCGGAATCCCCGTCTGTGACATCGACATCCGGCCGTGCCGCCGGAAACGCCGCAGCCGCGGCCGATGGCGAAAGGGGTATGCATCACCGGATCGCTGTACTGAAAAACTGCCCGGCACGGCTTGCGGGATTGCGGCTGGCGCAATTCAGTCTTTTTTTGTGGCTTGCAAAAAGCTAAAAGTGGAACCATAGGAGCCGCCGTTAAAGGGGCGCACCAGAATACCGCTGTCCCCGGCGGCCACGCCGTAATAGCGGGTAGTGAAGCTCAGCGGCAGTGTGGGACACTCCTGCCGCAGCACCTGCTCGGCGGCCTCCAGCGCCGCCCGGCCGCCCCGGAGCGCCGCATCCAACGCCCGGTCAAAAGCGGCGGAGGTATAACCGCTGTAATTGCCCGCCGCTTCGGTGCGGTAGGCCCGGAGATTCTCGCTGCCGGACAAGCCGTCGGCGGTCACAGGGACGATGGCGACCTGATATTTCCCGCTTTTCAGCCGGGTCAGCAGCTGATCCTCCGGCACCAGCGTCAGGGTGCACCGGAGATGAAGGTTTTTCTGCCAGGACTGGATCACATACCGCGCCAGATTGGCGCCGGTCTCCTCCTCGGAGGCGAGCACCGTCAGCGACGGCATGGCGGGGCTTTTATCCTCCGGATACAGTGCCGCCAGACCCGCCCCCAGTTCCGACTGCGCCTGCGCTGCATCGGTGGCAAATGCCGGGGTCTCCCTCTCCCGCCGGTAAACCTCTCCGTTTTCGGTGACGGCGGCGGGAGCAACATAACCGGTGGCGGGCGTCTCTCCCGCCGTGCGCAGATATTCGTATACCGTATCCCATTCGATCGCGTCCCGCAGCGCCTGCCGGACGGACGCATGGGAGAGCACTTCCTCCCGGTTGTTGAACCAGAGACTGCGCACGGTATCCTCCAGCGCCACCACCTGCACCCCGGCGGCGGTCGCCTCCTCCACATCGGCCGGAGCCAGCGCCACCGCATCCATGGTGCCCTGCCGCAGCGCCTCCACCGTGGAATCGCCGCCGATCACCATACGCACCGCCGCCGGCAGCACCGACGCGGCGTCATGGTAGTGCTCATGCTTATTCAGCAGCAGAGAATCCCCGTGATTCCACGCCTGAAGCCGGAACGGGCCGTTGGAGATCAGATACTGCTTCTCCAATCCGTACCGCCCGGCCGTGAGCTTGAAGAATTCCCGGTTGCAAGGCATAAACGGGGTCGTAGCCAGCCGCGCGGGGAAGGCCGCATCCGGCTGCTCCAGGGTGATGATCAGGGTGGATTCGTCCCGCGCCTCGACCCCCAGCGTGGCGGCGCTTTTACGCCCCGCCAGAATATCCGCCGCTCCCCGGATGCCGGACAGCTCCGCCGCCAGCGCCGAGCCGGTCTGCGGGTCGATGGAGCGCTGCATCCCGAATACAAAGTCATCCGCCGTTACCATCACCGGGTCCTCGAACCCGGTGGTCTCCCCCTTGCGGCTCATGGTGCTCCAGTAGGATTCCCGCAGGGTGAAGGTATAGGTCAGCCCATCGTCGGACACCGTCCAGTCGGCCGCACCGGGGATGGCCTGCCCCGCCGCGTCCAGCCGGGTCAATCCCTCAAACAGCGCGGCGATCACCGTCACCGAGGCCGGATCGGTGGACACCTGGGGGTCCAGCTGCTTCGGCTCCGCCGCCAGCGGAAACCGGAATCCCTTGCCGGAACCGTCGTCGCCGCAGCCCCACAGCCCACCGCAAAGCAGGCATACGATCAAAAAAAGCGCCGCCGTGCGTCGCATACTGCATCATCCTTTTCTTTTTAGAAAGCATGACAACCGGGAATGAGGCCCGTATACCGCGTCCCATTCCCGGTTGAACGTTTTTATTCTTCTGTCCGGGGGCCGAAATGACTCTCGATCATCCGGCTGCAGCCCGGGGGCGAATACACCCAATCCGTCACCGGCCCTTCGGTGATGAAATACCGGGGCGGCTGCGGCTCGACCGGGCCGTCCTGCGCGTCGATGAGCGCCAGCTTGATCTTCAGCTTCTCCGGCAGCAGGCTCTTGATATACACCGCCGCCTGCTGACCGACCCGCACGCCCTCGCGCGGCTCTGCCAATCCCGCCAGATTGGGGGTCAGCTCTACGAAAATGCCGTAGGGCTCCACCGACCGGACGATACCGGCAATGGTTTCGCCCGCCTCAAACAGAGCGGCGTTTTCCTCCCAGGTGCCCAGCAGCTCCCGGTGAGACAGGCAGATGCGCCCGTTATCCAGCGAGGACACCACCCCCAGAATGTCCATTCCGGTGGTGAACCGATCCTTCGGATGGGAGATACGGCTGACGGAAATATCGGCGATGGGCAGCAGCGCCGGCAGGCCGCACCCGATATCGCAGAATGCGCCGAAGGTCTCCAGCCGGGTGATCCGCGCCGGGATCACATCTCCCGGCTGCAGCCGGTCGATGAATTCCTCCCGGCAGCGCTCCTGAGCAATGCGGCGGGACAGGATCGGGCGGCAGCCCTGCTCCGTCTGCTCAAAGCCGGTCACAACAAAGCTCACCGCTTTATTCACCCGGGTGATCAGCACGATGTCCTTGGTCACGCCTTCGGCGATCCCGGCGGCTCCCTCAATATGCGGGATGATGCCCTCGCCGAACGGGAACTGCACATACAGGTTGTGATCCACATCACAGCGCACGGCGCGTCCCTCCAGCAGCCTTCCCTCCGCCTGCGCCTGCATCAGAGCGGTTATGGACGCCGTCGCCGCCTGATTCTCCGGCGTGTGCAGCAGCATCCCTTCCGGAAGATATCTGTTCTTGTACTCCATACCCATAACATTCCTTTCCTTCGCATTTTTGTTTCATTTATATGCATCTGTTTTTCCGAATATGTGCGATCAATGGCCCAGCAGCGCCCCCAGCAGACCGTAGGACACCGCCGCCATGATGACGGTGGCGATGAGGATCCCCAGCAGGATGGCGGGCAGCGCCTTTTTCACCGGAATGCCCAACAGCGCCGCGATGAGCGCTCCCGTCCAGGCACCGGTGCCCGGCAGCGGAATTCCCACAAACAGCGCCAGACCCCAAAAATAGCCCTTTTCGATCTTGTCGCTTTTGCTCATGGCCTTTTTCTCGATCTTTTCCACCAGCGGTCGGAACAGCTTTGTCTTTTTCATCGCCGTGAAAATGGGGGTGATGAACAGCAGGATGAACGGCACCGGGATCACATTCCCGAGAATGCACAGCGGCACCGCCTTGAGAATGCTCACGTGCAGCAGCGATGCAGCCAGCAGCCCGCCCCGCAGCTCCAGCAGCGGCACCATGGAGATGATCAGCGCCACCAGCTCGCCGGACAGCCCGTGCAGCACACCCATGAACCATTCAACCAATCCTGTCATTTGTTTCATCCTCTTTTCTGTTCGGCGGACTTTTTCCATCCGGTACGGTGCAAAGCCTACCGTACGCCATTGTCATTTTACCACACCCTCTCGAAAATTTCTACTGTTTATCTACGAATATTTGTAAAAAAATTGTGACATCCTGCGGAGCGTTTGTCCCAGGTCCTCCTCCGCTGCGGCTTTGCGACCGCTTTTCAGTATACCAGAGAAGGGCTGTCGGATTCTGCCGCAATTGCGGCATCGGCCGGCTAATTTCAACTTTATGACCGACAGGAATAGACAAATATATACCCATTTTATCCATCTATACAAATCATTTTTTCCTGTTCCGTGCTATGATTATATCAGAATATATAGATTCAGTAGAGGAGTCGCACCGTTATGAAGATCCTGCATGAGAAAGACTACGATGCCATGAGCGCCCGCGCCGCCGCGCTGTTGGCCGCTCAGGTGATCCTGAAACCCGCCTGTGTGCTGGGACTGGCCACCGGCTCCTCGCCGGTGGGAATGTACCGGCGGCTGGCGGAGCAATACCGGCAGGGGATGCTGGATTTTTCCGCCGTCACCTCCGTCAATCTGGATGAATACTGCGGGCTGTCCCCGGAGGATCCCCAGAGCTACCGCTACTTTATGGAGGAGAACCTGTTCCGGCACATCAATATCCGCCGGGAAAACACTTTCGTCCCCGACGGGCTGGCCCCGGATCACGCTGCCGTGTGCGCCGCCTATGACGCCCGCATTGCGGCGCTGGGCGGCATCGACCTGCAGGTGCTGGGCATCGGCAACAACGGCCATATCGGCTTCAACGAGCCGGACGACCACTTCACCGTAGGCACCCATGTGGTGGCGCTGAAAGAGTCCACCATTCAGGCCAACGCCCGGTTCTTTGAAGATGTCTCCCAGGTGCCCACCCACGCGATCACCATGGGCATGGGCGCCATCCTGCAGGCCAAGCGGATTCTCCTGCTGGCAGGCGTGGAAAAAGCAGCCATCGTCCGGCAGGCGATGGAGGGACCGGTGACGCCCCGGGTGCCCGCCTCCCTGTTGCAGTTGCATCCGGATGTGACCATCGTACAGGCCGACGCCTAACAGAAATATAACGGAACCGCCGCCCGATACCGGGCGGCGGTTCTTCTGTTTGTATGGAAAAATAGCGGCTCACGCCTGCACCCGATAGAACCACAGCTTGGCGGTGCGGGGCGCATCCACCGTCACCGGCAAGCCCCGCTCCAGCAGGGTTTTGCCGTCCAGCACCACCGCGGCGGCATCGTCGGCGTCGGTGAAGACATATTGCCGCTGCGGCTCCAGCCCCCGCAGCGGGAATTGCGCCGCCGTGAACGGCGTGCGGTCGTGAGCGAACACCTGCACGATCCCGCTCTGCTGCTCCGGGCAGTGGTACTGCACCCCATTCCAGCCGCAGGGGTCGTCGTTGGGAGTGGTGAGGGGATACAGGTCGCCGCTGAGATAGGGACGCACCCGGAGATATTCCGCCCCGCAGCGCCGGAACCAATCCAGCTGCTCCGGCGTATGATCCAGCACCTCCCGCTCGGAATAGATGAAATTGCAGGTCATCGCCGGTGCATAGGCGCTGCGGAATCGGTAGACATCCTCATCCAGCCGGTGGCCGGTGCCGGTGCCGGAATAGGGCATCCATGCCCCGAAGAAGCAACTGTGGGTCTGGGCGGTTTCGGGAGGATAATTGTTCAGACACTGCATATCGCTGCGCCACAGCGGCACCGAACGGCGCAGCGTTTCCACGTCGATGCGCCGCCCGCCGCTGGCGCAGTTGTCAATCAGCAGGTGGGGGAACCGCTCCAGCAGCGCATCCCACAGGCGATACAGCCCCATAATGTGGCGGATCTCGTGCAGCCCCCGGCGATCGGGGGCGTCATTCTCCCGCCAGAAGGGCAGCGGAGACATGTTGAAATCCTGCCGGTAGCAGTCGATCTGCAATTCCTCGATGTGCTCCGAAAGCCGCGCAAAGCACCATTGCCACGCCTGCTCATTCCCCAAATCCAGCAGCCAATCGACGCAATCCTCGGACAGCTTCAGAAAATATTCCGGATGCTCCCGGGCGATGGGGGTTTTCCGGCGCACCCGCTCCGGCTCAAACCACAGCAGGAACTTTTTGCCTGCCTCGTGAACCGCCCGACTCACCTGCCGCAGCCCGTCGGGATGGCGGTGGAGATTCACCCGCCAGTCGCCGGTCTCCTCGGGCCAGTCGCCCTCGTATTCGTTGGGCGAATCCTGCTCCGAGACCCCGTACCACCCGGCATCCATCCAGATATACTCACACGGCAGCCGCTGCTGCTTGACCAGCTCCACCCGTTTCAGCACGCTTTCCGTGGACATACCGCCCCACACGCCGCAGCAAAACGGCGCCTGCGCATCCCGTCCCGGGGTGCCAATGGGTGAAAAATAGGCGCGCACCAGCCGCCGCCAGCGGTTGTGCCCCTCGACGGCGTCGCCGGTATACCGCAGCAGCACAAAGGAGGAGGTGCGGATTTTCTCGCCGGGCAGCAGTCGGAAATGGGTATCCTCCAGCCCGGTGCAGACCCGCACCGCTGCCGCCCCGCAGGGGCGGAACACGCTGCAATTCCACTGTCCCGTCCAGCCGATGGCAAAGAAAACGCCCCGCCCGTTTTCATAGAGATGGAAGAAGGGCGCTGTCTGCTCTGAAGAACGCCCACCGGAGGTGGCGAACCGCTGGGTCTCCCCCGCATCCAGCTCGCGGACATAGGAGCCGGCGTTCAGTTCATCCATGCGGCAGCCGAATTCATCGCTGCGAACCAGCGAACCGCGGGGCACCTCCAGCCACAGCGCCTCCTCCGGCGCCGGCAGATAGCCGGTGCGCCATTTGGTGGGCGCTTCCCGCCGAGAACAGGGCAGCTCCAGGTCCGCATCCCGTATTTCCGACAGGATGCCGCTGGGGGCTGCGCCGGTATGCTCGAACCAGGTGACCCATTCATAGGCGTCAAAGCCCGCCAGCCGCCGCGCCACATTGGTCACAGTCAGCCCGTCCGGGAGCCGATACACAGTGGTTAGGGTGTCGCCGCTTTCCGTCACCTCCACCGTTTTCTCCCAGTCCGCCAGGGGCTTGCCGTCGTACAGAAACGAAAACCGGGGCGTATTGCGCAAAAAATCCATGGCTTTTTCTCCTTTACTCATATGAATAAGCCGGTGCCGATCACACACAGCCCGATACCGATCCACATTTTTCCCGAAACCCGCTCCCGGAAGAAAATCCATCCCGCCGCCACGGTCAGCAGAATGCTGCCGCCGGTGACCATCGGATACACCACCGTCGCCGGCAGGGCGGCAGCCGCCACCAGCTGGCACAGATACGACCCGCCGCCCAGCAGCGCCGAGACGGCGATCCACCCGATACCGGAAAGCGTCAGCGGCACTGGCGCCGTCGGCTTCCCGGCGGACGGGCGGCGCAGCCTCAGCGCCAGCAGCACCACGGCGCTAAAAACCGCCTTAAAACAACTGTTCAGCACCAAAAAGCTCACCGCCGACACCCCGCCGGGATGCACCTGATGCTCCTTGGAAACCACGCTGACAAAGCCATTGAGCAGAAACACCAGCCCGCACAGCCACAGCTGCCGCCGATTGGCGCATTTGCCGCCCCCGTGGGTGATCCACACGGAAACCAGAATGAGCAGCAGCCCCAGGATTCCCCGCCAGGACACCGATTCCCCCAGAAACAGCAGCCCCCAGACATACGGCACCGTCATACCGCCGCACATCAGAAAGACCGTATACAGCGCCACACTGTCCCGCCGCAGGATCTGAAAGCCCACCAGCGTATAGCCGACACACAGCGCCGCCGCAGCCGCCGCCATAGCCACCGAATACGGAGACACCTCTACCCGAAACCCGCTGCCAGCCCAGAAAGCCGCCGCCGTAATCAGCCCCAGCAGCAGATTGAACCGCAGCCCCGCCGCCATAGCGGCGCCCGCCTGCCGCTGATACGCCTTTGTCGCCGCGAAATTCAGCGCCAGCAAGCCGTCGGCAAGCAGCAACAGCAAATAGTATTGCACATAAACCGCATCCTTTCGCGGACACTATACCACGAAATACTGTATGTTTCTATGGACAAATCAGCAAAAAATATGCTATAATCACCACAAATCTTCTTGTCGGGAGGGATGTCCTGTGAACCGGTGCAAACGCTCGGAGTTGCCCCCGATCCAGCCCTTTTGGATGCAGATCGCTTACTGCGAGCTGAACGCCCAGTCCAAGGAAAATGTCCGGGAGCATCATGTACACCCGGAATGCGAGATTTATATAAACCTGACCGGCGATGTGGATTTTATGGTGGAAAACCGCCTGTATCCGGTATCGCCGGGGGATGTGATTCTCACCCGCCCCTATGAATACCACCATTGCGTCTATCGCAGCAACGCCCTCCACAAGCATTTCTGGATTCTGTTTTCCTGCGAAGGGAACGAGGCGCTGCTGGATCTGTTTTTCCGCCGTCCGGCGGGAGAACAGAACCGCATCACTCTGCCGCCCGCCGCCGCTGCCGAGCTGCTGGAGGTATGCCGGGCGCTGCTGAAGGACGGCGCGTCCTATCCGCTGTTCTTCCGGATGCTCCGTCTGCTGCAATCGGGAGCGGCCTCCACCCCCGCCGCCGCGCCGCTGCCCGCCGACGTGACGCTGGCGCTGGAGACGATCCATACCCGATTGGATACGCCCCTGTCCATCGCCGCTCTGGCCCGGCAGGCCCACGTCAGCCTGAATACGCTGGAGCGGCATTTCAAAGCCCATATCGGGATGGCCCCTCAAGCCTATCTGCGCCAAAAACGGCTGGCGCGGGCAGCGGAACTGCTGACACTGGGATGCTCGGTGGGCGATGCCTGCGTAAAAAGCGGTTTCCCGGATTATTCTCATTTCATCGCCCTGTTCCGGCAGCATTTTGGAGTTTCCCCTCTTCAATATCAAAAGCAAAATTGCTAAAAGACATGCAGGTGCTGCCCGTTGCCGGGTGGCACCTTTTCTGCCTATCAAAAACCATTGGGTGGACGGGCGGCGGTATAGTGGCGGACAAGCGCGCATATGTTGGATTGGCAGCACCCCATACCCCGGCGAAAGCAAAAAGCGGCGAAAACCGGGGATTTTTGTTGACAGGCTCCCGCACACGGGCTATAATGACAGCGATAAATTAGGTAAGACTTACTTCTGAAAGGAATCGACTACGTATGACTTTAGCTCAATGTACTGTAGGGCGAAGCGCCTGCATCACCGCCGTCCGCGGCGCCGGCGCGCTGCGCTGCCGGCTGCTGGATATGGGGCTGATCCCCGGCACAACCGTTACCGTCATCAAGGTGGCACCGATGGGCGATCCCATCGAGATCCGTCTGCGGGGGTATGAGCTGACCCTGCGCAAAGAGGACGCCGCCCAGATTGATATTCAGGAGGCGGCTGTATGATTTATGCATTGGTCGGCAATCAGAATTGCGGCAAAACCACCCTGTTTAACTGTCTCACCGGCTCCAACCAGCACGTGGGCAACTTCCCCGGCGTCACAGTAGATCAGAAATCCGGCGAGGTACGGGGTACCAAAGATTGCTCCGTGGTGGATCTGCCGGGCATCTATTCCATCCGCCCCTATTCCATTGAAGAACGGGTGACCCGAGATTTTATTTTTCATCAGCATCCCGATGGTATCATCAACATTGTCGACGCCACCAACCTGGAGCGCAACCTATATCTGACCCTTCAGCTGCTGGAGCTGCGGCTGCCTATGGTGCTGGTGCTGAACATGATGGACGAGGTGCGGGGCAATGGCGGCAGCATCGACGTGGCGGGACTGGAGCAGATGCTGGGGGTGCCGGTCATCCCCGTCAGTGCCGCCAAAAATGAGGGCATCGCCGAGGTGGTGGATAAAATCGAGGAGGTCTCCCGCCATAAGCAGGCGCCCCGGGTACAGGATTTCTGTCCGGCGGGGCCGGTGCATCGGTGCATCCACGCCGTTTCCCACATCATCGAGGATCACGCCGACCGGCTGGGCATTTCCGCCCGGTTCTGCGCCACCAAGGTGATTGAGGAAGACCCGGAGTTCATCGAGAAGCTCCGGCTGGATCAGAACGAATATGAGCTGATCGAGCATAGCGTCGTGGAGATGGAGACCGAGCGGGGGCTGGACCGCAACGCAGCGCTGGCGGATATGCGGTATAATTACATCGAGCGGGTGTGCGCCCGGTGCGTGACCCACGGCCAGGAGAGCCGGGAGCACCGCCGCAGCGTACAGATCGACCGTGTGCTGACCAATCGGTATCTGGCGCTGCCCCTGTTCATCCTCATCATGCTGACGGTGTTCTGGCTCACCTTCAATGTGATCGGGGCCGCTCTGAGCGATCTGCTGTCCATGGGCATCGACGCCCTCACCGGGGTGGTGGACCGGGGGCTGACCGCCTTTGGCATCAACCCGGTGGTGCACAGTCTGATCATCGACGGCATTTTCGCCGGGGTGGGCAGCGTGCTGGGATTCCTGCCCATCATCGTGGTGCTGTTCTTCTTCCTGTCGGTGCTGGAGGATACCGGCTATATGGCGCGGGTGGCGTTCGTCATGGACACCCTGCTGCGACGCATCGGGTTGTCCGGGCGCAGCTTCGTACCCATGCTCATCGGCTTCGGCTGCACCGTCCCGGCAGTGATGGCCAGCCGCACCCTGCCCTCCGAGCGGGATCGCACCATGACCATCCTGCTGACCCCTTTTATGAGCTGCTCGGCGAAGATCCCCATCTACACCGTGTTCACCGCCGCCTTTTTCCCGCGGCATCGGCCGCTGGTGATGATCGGGCTGTACGTGGGCGGCATGGCGGTGGGCATTCTGGCGGCGCTGTTCTTCAAATCCTCCGTGCTGCGAGGCAAGCCCGCCCCCTTTGTGATGGAACTGCCCAACTATCGGCTGCCCTCCGCCCGCAGCGTACTGCTGCTCATGTGGGAGAAAGCCCGGGATTTTTTGCAAAAGGCGTTCACCATTATTTTTCTTGCCACGGTCATCATCTGGTTCCTGCAATCCTTTGATCTGCGGCTCAATCCCGTCGCCGACAGCGCCGACAGTCTGCTGGCCTCCATCGGCCGGTGGATCGCGCCGGTGTTCCGACCGCTGGGCTTCAGCGATTGGCGGGTGGCGACGGCCCTCATCACCGGCTTCACCGCCAAGGAGGCGGTGGTCAGCACGCTGGGCGTGCTGATGGGCACCGGCACCGCCGCGCTGGGCGGGGCGCTCACCGGACTGTTCACCCCCGCCGCAGCGCTGAGCTTTCTCACCTTTACGCTGCTCTATACCCCCTGCGTGGCGGCGGTAGCCGCCATCCGCCGGGAGCTGCACTCCACGATGAAAACGCTGGGTGTGGTGGTGTTTCAATGCGTGGTGGCCTGGGTGGCCGCCGGGGCGGTGTATATGATCGCCGGATGGCTGTGACGGGGAGGTACACTGTATGAGCCTGAGAGACTACATACTGCTGGCGGCAATAGCGGCGGCCGTGGCCGCCGCTCTGGTGCGGCTGTGGCGGCAGCACCGCCGGGGCGGTTGCTGCTGCGGATGCAAAAATTGCTGCGATTGCCGCAAAAAGAAAGAAACCACTTGACATTGAGGGCATCCCATAGTATGCTGACCGTGCATACTGCGGGATGCCCATTTATGTTGTGTAAAAGGAGATGGCTTCTTATGAAGATCACCGTAAATCCTTCGGCCATCATCGGAAAGATCAAGCCCTTTCACGCCATCAACAACGCCCCTTTGCTGGGAACCTCCGACCAGCTGTTTCACTATCTGGGCGAGGCCGGTATCCCCTATTCCCGCCTGCACGATACCGGCGGCGCGTACGGCGGTTTCCGGTTCGTGGATATCGCCAATATTTTCCGGGATTGGGATGCCGACCCCGCCGACCCCGCCGCCTATGATTTTGCCTTCACCGACTGGCTGCTGGAAAAACTGACGGCACAGGGGGTCGAACCCTTCTTCCGGCTGGGCGCGGCCATCGAAAACGCCCACTATATCAAAGCGTACCGCATCTTCCCGCCCGCCGACAACCGGAAATGGGCGCAAATCTGCGCCGGCATCATCCGCCACTACAACTACGGCTGGGCTGACGGCTACCGCTATCCCATCCGCTACTGGGAGATTTGGAACGAGCCGGACAACGAGCCGGACACACGGGACAATCCCATGTGGAAGGGAACCAAAGAGCAATATTTCGCCCTATATGCGACCGCCGCCAACTATCTGAAAGAGCAATTCCCTGATATTAAGATCGGCGGCTACGGCTCCTGCGGTTTTTATGCCCTGAACGACGCCTTTCAGGCCAACGCCAATTCCTCTCCCCGCACCGATTACTTTATCGCCTTTTTTCAGGAGTTTCTTGACTATATTACCGCGCCGGAGCATACGGCGCCGCTGGATTTTTTCTCCTGGCACAGCTATGCCGACAGCCGCAGCAACGCCCGGTATGCCGCCTATGTACGCCGGGAGCTGGATCGGCGCGGGCTGACCGCCACGGAGAGCCTCCTCGATGAATGGAATCCGGGCATCCAGCGGCGGGGCACCGAGGAGGACGCCTGCTTCATCGCCGATATGCTGCTGCGGCTGCACGACAGTCCGCTGGATATGCTGATGTATTACGACGGGCAGGTGCACGGCTCCTATCAGGGGCTGTTTGACCCGGTGCGGCTGACGGTATTCCCGGCGTATTACGCCCTGCGGGCGTTCGGCGAGCTGTATGCGCTGGGCGGCCGGGCGACGGCCGAAGCCGACGGAGAGCTGCCGCTGCTGGCCGCCGTAGACCCCAATGCGGCCGTCGGAAAGCTGCTGATCGTCAACACGGGGGACACCCCCATTCCCATAGAGCCGTGTCTGCCCGCCGGATGGCGGATCACCCGTTTCCGGCTGCTGAACGGCGGAGACGGCCTGACGGACACCCCCATGGACTCACCGGACCGGCTGACACTCCCCGCCAAAAAGCTGGGGATGCTGGAATACGCCGGGCTCCGATGAGCCGCCACCCGGAGCCTGCGGGATTTCCCCGGAAAATAAAAATTTCAAAATTCCTGAAAAAAGTGCTTGACAGATGAAAAAGTGCGTGCTATAATCGGTCACAACATAAGACACAGGCAACGATGAGGAGAGTACATCCTGAGATATGCCGCAGAGAGCCCCGGCTGGTGGAAAGGGGCGCAAAAGGCAGGATGGAAGATGGCCTCGGAGCCTCGCACCGAGCGGCTGTGCCGTTAGGCTGCGATGGGAGCGCCCATTACAGCGCCCGGGTATCCGGAGCAGAGGTGTCTGTTCTGCGTACCGACTGAGGTGTGTGCCGTGAGGTGCATACGAAGTAAGGTGGTAACACGTCAGCTACGCTGTCGTCCTTATAGAAATATGAGGACGACGGCTTTTTTGTTGTTCCTATCGCAGAAAGGGAGATGAACCACATGGAACAGACCCGCAAGGAACTGATCCGCATTGAAAATTTAGGCAAGATCTTTCACGGCTCCGCCGGGGAGATCGTGGCGCTGCGGGATATTGACCTGTCGGTATACGAGGGGGAGATCTTCGGCATCATCGGCTTGTCCGGCGCCGGCAAGAGCACCCTGGTGCGCTGCATCAACTATCTGGAAAAGCCCACCTCCGGGCGGGTGATCGTGGACGGACAGGACCTGTCCGCCATGACCAACAGGCAGCTGCTGGCCACCCGTCAGCAGATCGGCATGATCTTCCAGGGATTCAACCTGCTGTCCCAGCGGGACGCCATCGGCAATGTGTGCTACCCGCTGGAGATCGCCGGGGTATCCCGGGCAGCCGCCCGCAGCCGGGCGGAGGAGCTGCTGCGGCTGGTGGGACTGGACGACCGAATGCACGCCTACCCCTCCCAGATGTCCGGCGGGCAAAAGCAGCGGGTAGCCATCGCCCGGGCGCTGGCGAACAACCCCAAGGTATTACTGTGCGACGAGGCCACCAGCGCTCTGGACCCCACCACCACCCAGTCGATTCTGGACTTACTCAAGGACATCAACCAGACGCTGGGGGTCACAGTGGTGGTGATCACCCACGAGATGCGGGTCATCGAACAGATCTGCAACCGGGTGGCGGTCATCGACCAGAGCCACATCGTGGAGCTGGGAGATGTGCAGGAGGTATTCGTGCATCCCCAGTCCGCCATCGCCCGCCAGCTCATCTTCCCTCAAGGGCAGGCGGTGGATTGCAGCGGCGGCACCAGAGGGCTGCGGCTGGTGTTTGACGGCACGGCGGCATTTGAACCGGTGGTGGCGCAGATGGTGCTGGAATGCCGGGTGCTGGTGAATATCCTCTACGCCCATACCAAAACGGTGGAGGGCAAGACCTTCGGCCAGATGGTGCTGCGTCTGCCGGAGGACCCGGAGGCGGTGGAACGGATGAAGGACTATCTCACCGCCCACGGAATCTACTGCAAGGAGGAACCTCTCAATGAGTGAGTTTTTTGAAACCGCCTTTGGCAACGGCCTGCTGCGGGAATACGGCAACGGCCTGCTCACCACCCTGTATCTGGTGGTGGTCTGCACCGCCTTCGCCTATCTCATCGGCGTGCCGCTGGGCGTGATCCTCTGCATCACCGATAAGGACGGCATCCGCCCCCAGCGGGCGGTCAACAAGGTGCTGGGTCTGATCGTCAACATTTTCCGTTCGGTACCCTTTGTGATCCTGCTGGTGATGGCGCTGCCGCTGACCAAGGTCATCGTCGGCACCAAGGTGGGCGATACCGCATTTCTGGTGCCGCTGGTGCTGGCGGCCGCTCCTTTCGTGGCCCGGATGGTGGAGTCCTCCCTGAAAGAGGTGGACGCCGGGGTCATCGAGGCGGCACAGGCTATGGGCAGCTCCAACTGGCAGATCATCTATAAGGTGCTGCTGCCGGAGGCAAAACCCTCCCTGCTGGTGGGCGGCGCCATCGCCGTGACCACCATCCTGGGATACACCCCGCTGGCCACGCTGGTGGGCGGCGGCGGACTGGGCGCCATCGCCGTGCAGTACGGTCTCTACCGCTTTAAGGATGCCATCATGTATACCGCCTCCATTGTGCTGATCATTCTCGTGCAGATTCTGCAGGAGACCGGCATGAAGCTGGCAAAGAAAACCGATAAACGTGTCCGTACCTAATTTGTCCGTAATATACAACCTGTATATTATTATATAATCAATACTTAAAGGAGATGTCTACTATGAAAAAACTCGTATCCATCCTGGCCGTCGTGGCGCTGCTGGCAATCTGCCTGGTGGGCTGCGGCAAGAGCGACAGCAAGAAAACCATCGTTGTGGGCGCCAGCGCCACCCCCCATGCAGAGATTTTGGAGCAGGTAAAACCCACACTGGCAGAGCAGGGCTATGACCTGCAGGTCAAGATCTATGACGACTATGTGCTGCCTAACACCGCCACCGAGAGCGGCGATCTGGACGCCAACTACTTCCAGCACAAGCCCTATCTGGACAACTTCAACGAGAAGAACAACACCCATCTGGTGAGCGTCGGCGCCATCCACTATGAGCCCTTCGGCCTGTATGCCGGTACGGCCAAGGCGCTGGCTGACCTGAAGGACGGCGACGCCATCGCCATCCCCAACGACGGCACCAACGAAGCCCGCGCTCTGCAGCTGCTGGCCGCCCAGGGCCTCATCAAGCTGAAGGACGGCGTGGGGCTGACCGCCACCAAGCTGGATATCGCCGAGAACCCCCACAACTACGACATCAAGGAGATGGAAGCGGCCGTGATCCCCACCTGCCTGGACAGCGTGGCTGTGGCGGTCATCAACGGTAACTACGCCATCAACGCCGGTCTGAAGGTCAGCGACGCGCTGGCTGTGGAGGACAAGGCCTCCGAGGCTGCCCAGACCTTTGCCAACGTGCTGGTGGTGAAAGAGGGCAACGAGAACAGCGAGGCGGTACAGGCGCTGCTGAAAGCGCTCCAGTCCGACACGGTGAAGAAATTCATCGAGGAGAAGTACGACGGCGCTGTGGTCGCCATCTTCTAAGCCTCTCACATCACAAATCACCCGTTTAAGCAACACCACCCCCGGCGTCCGTACAGACGCCGGGGGTGGTGTACGTTTTTGCGCCGAATATGGTCAGGCAGCCGGAAGAGCATCCGCCGCGTCGGTGGTTAATCCCAGCAGGATGCGGCGCATGATTTCCAGATCGAGGGCATCCACCGCCGCATCCTCGTTCAGGTCGCTGGCGCTCTCATAGACGCCCTCCGCAACCTCCTGAATATACACCAGATCCCGGATGTCCACGTGCCCATCGCCGTTGGCATTGCCGAACGCATACTGCGGTGCGGCGGGGATCGGCTCGGTTTTCGACGCGCCGCATTCCGTACAGGTGTAGGTCTTTTCGCCATCCGCGACGGCGGTCGGCTTTCGGGTCGCGACACCCGCATTCCACGTGTGCGCCGGGCGCTGCCCCGCCACCATGCGGTCCGTGGTCGCGCCGCAATAGGCGCACCGGGAGCTCTGCACCGCATCCGCGCCGCAGGTGGCCGCCGTTTTCTCCACAAAACGAGCAAATCGGTGGCTATGCGGCAGCGACAGAGAGCCGATCTGCGCCGAGTCCGTGTCATTCGGAGAAACCTGCGTTGCATACCGCGCTCCGTCCAACCCGAATTGCAGACCGTACAGCGCCGAGGTATCCGTGCTGACGGTGAGTATGGCCGCCTGCGCCCCGGTGGCGGGATTCAGCCGATAGACCGTATCGGGGGTGTTATACACCAGCGTATCCCCCACCGCTCCCAGACCGGAATACCATCCGGGCCAGAAATACCCGGGCTGCCCTACCACCGGCCAGTGGTCGGTCAGCGTTTTCACCGCCGTATCCGTTTGCCAATCGGTGCCGAACAGCGCATACTGGTTGCCGCCCTCGACGGTAGCAGCAATATAATACCACGTTCCGTTCAGCTCCACCGCCGGGGTGGTCACCGTACGCAGCCGATCATACCGCGGGTGATTCCGGGGGCAGGTATAGGTCTCGCCGGTATAATACCAGTCGTGGTGCCCCGTGTCGGTGATGCCCTCGTCCCCCGCCAGAAAATTATTGTGATGCACAAGGCCGAACCGGGCACCCACGGGATCGTCCCAGGTCACATCCACATGATACCAGACCCCCTCCAGCTGCACCAGATTCCAGGTGTGGTTCATGGCCTCGCTGATGACACGGGTCACCGGAATGCCCAGCCGCTGCAGCACCGCCGTATACGCCTGGGTATACGCCTGGCACACGCCGGTCATTTGGGTGAAAAAGGAATAGGCATCATAGATTTTGAACGTCTCGTCATAGCAGTAGTTTTCCGCCAGATAATCATGGACGAACAGCGCTTTTTCGTATGCCGTCCACTCGTCCCGTATCAGGTCGAGGATGTCCGTGAGTTTGCTCTCATAGACAGCCTTTTGCGGTAGAATTGCTTCCTTTGTCCCTGTATAAACCGGGTCAACCGCAACGACCACGCCGTTCAAGTTCCAACTGGTATACCCACCGGTGGCGTAAAACAGCTCCGGATGATCGTTCACCACCGCCTGATAGGCGGTTCTTACCTCCGCCGACGTCAGTGCGTAGGCAGACAGATCAATTTTATCCTCCACCGCCTGCAGCCCTGCGAGAATTGTCTCCCGGGCTGCGGACACGCCGCTTGCGGCCGCCCGCGACCGGCGGGGTGCGCCGCTCCACACCGTCTCGGACGGAAACCGCCCCTCCTGCAGCAGCGCCACCGTCTGGGCGAGCGGCTGCGGCTCCGCCGCCGCCACCAGCGGCGCTCCGCTGCACAGCAGCGCTAAAGCCATCAGAATGCTTCCGATTCGTTTCATGATATTCCTCTCCCCTCTGAATCGGGACCGACCCGATTCTTTCTCCAGCCAAATCATAGCAGAGGATCGTTCGGTTGTCAACCGATGTTTCCGCTGTATCGGCCGGTATCGCCTGCCGCCCGGCCACCCACGGCACGGGCAGGCAAGCCGCTGCTCCCCTCAACGCCTGCGATCCACGATCTGTGACCGGATACCGCTGCTCTCCACCGCCACAGTCGCCGAAAAGAGGTGTGCCCCTCGGACACACCTCCTGATTGTTGCTATGCCAATTCCCCGGCTGCCTTGTCCGGTGGTGCTCCCGCTTTCTCGCCATAGGCCGGGTCACGACTGCGGGGTGTCGGCATCCTTGCGGCGCAGGGGCGTGCGGTGTCCCTGCTCATCCACCACCTCGGCATCGTCCAGCCGCGCCATCAGATTGCGGCGAAAAGCCGCCAGATAGTCCGTCCGTAGCTGTTGCTGCTCGGCCTTTTCCTCCGGGGTCAGCGCCCGCTCCCGACTCAGCCGCGCCAATTCGTTGATGCGATCCAGATCCTTTTGTTCCATCGCTTATATCTTCCTCTCCGACAAAATAAAAGTCCGCTTTTGCGTCGATCGGCCCGGTGAACCGCCCAAGGGTTTCTCCGGGCAGCCGTTTTTGCCCCCGGTTATCCGGCAGCTTTCTGCCGGGCGGCGTCGATCTTCTGCATATAGGCGGCGGTGGAGATCCCGGCGGGGCGCAGATATCGCCCCAACTCCGTGAGACACTCCGGCTGGCGGGTGATGCGGTTCACCCGGCTTTCACAGCAGAGGGTCGCCCGGAATCCCAGCTCCCGGATCACCTGCCGGGCCTCCTCGCACATAGCTCCGTAAGGATAGGTGAAGGTGGTGGGCGTTTTCCCCAGCACCTCAGTCAGCTTCTGTTGGGCGGTTTCCAGATCCTCCCGCAGGGTGGACCGATACCCGGCGACGGTTTCGGCCGCCTGTTTTAAGGTGCCCTTGCGTTTCCCCGCCGTGCAATAATGCATATCGTAGCTGTGGTTCTGGATTTCCATCACGCCGCTGTCGGACATCTCCCGCAGCTCATCCCAGGTGGCGTGGGAATAGATCACGTGGTCGGCATCCTTCTCGGAATATTTCTCCGACCAGGACACCACCGGGGACAGCACCGCCCGCATCCCGTATTGCTGCAGAAGAGGATACGCATATTTGTAGTTATTATAATACCCGTCGTCAAAGGTGAGCATCACCGGCTTCTCCGGCAGCGTCTTGCCGGTGTCCACATAGTCGATGAGATCCTGCATCACCACGGTCTCATAGCCGTTATCCCGCAGCCACCGCAGATCGCTCTCCAGCACCGCCGGGGACACCACATACTGTCCCTGTCGGGAAGCATCCTCCAGAATGCTGTGGTACATGAGGATGGGCAGACAAACTGCGCCGTCTCCGGCTCCGGCGGGCACAGCCGCCGTTCCTCCCAGTCCCGCCATTACGCCGACCAGCAGGATTACCGCCAGCATTCCGCCGATCGCCGCCCGCCATTTCTTCAAGGATACGACTCCATAGACCGCCATCCGTCATTCCCCCTTACAGGTAAGACATAAGCGGAGAAAGCGGAAAATATACCAACCCACCGAAAATTTGCCGTCCGGCCCACACGGCCGCACGGCCGTTTACGGCCGTGTCTCAGCCCTCGCCGCCGTCCTCGCTGCCATCCTCCAGCAGCGCGACGGATTCCTCCTCCGACAGGCTGGTCACTTTATCCAGCTTACGCTGGATCTGGCGAGTGCGCACCCCCACCAGCTTGTCCAGCTCGGTGTTGGCCTGCTCCAGCCGCTGCTGGGCGGCCTGGATCACCCCGCCGAATTTCTCAAATTCGGTTTTGACCGCCCCCAGCACCTTCCAGACCTCGCCGGAGCGTTTCTGAATGGCAAGGGTGCGGAAGCCCATCTGCAGGCTGTTGAGCAACGCCGCCATGGTGGTGGGACCGGCAATGTTCACCCGATAATCCCGCTGCAGCACATCCACCAGACCACGGCGCACCACCTCGGCATACAGTCCCTCCGTGGGCAGGAACATAATGCCGAAATCGGTGGTGTAAGGGGGCGCTAAGTACTTATCCCGGATATCCTTGGCAAAGGATCGCACCCGCTGCTCCAGCACGCTGCCGGCAGCGCGCACCCGCTCCGGATCGCCGCTCTCCGACGCTTCCAGCAGCTGGTTGTAGGCGTCTGCGGGGAATTTGGCGTCGATGGGCAGCCAGACGGTGCCGCTGCCGTCGCCGGGCAGTTTCACCGCGTATTCCACATAATTGGTGCTGCCGGGGCGGGTCTTTACATTCGCCTCATACTGCTCGGGAGACAAAATCTGCTCGAGGATCGCCCCCAGCTGCATCTCGCCCAACACCCCCCGGGTCTTGACATTGCTGAGCACCCGCTGGAGGCTGCCCACATCGTTGGCGAGGGTCTTCATTTCCCCCAAACTCTGGTACACCTGTTCCAGCCGCTGATTCACCAGCTGGAAGGACTGGCTGATCCGGTCGTTGAGGGTCTTTTGCAGTTTCTCGTCCACCGTCTGACGCATCTGCTCCAGCTGGTGGGTATTCTCCTGCCGGATACCGTCCAGCTGTCCGGTCATGGAGCGGCGGATATTCTCCAGATTCTCACTCATTTCCCGACGGCCGTCCCGCTGCTCGGTGAGCAGCATCTGGCTCAGCCCCTGCACACTCTCCCGCACGGTCTGGCTGCTCTCCTGCCGTCCGGCCCGCAGCTCGGCGGTCAGCTCGCTTTGCAGCCGATCCAGCCGGGTCTCCAGCGTCTTTGTGCCCTGGTCGGCGGATTGCTGCCGCCGCACCGCCGCCAGCTGGCACAGCACCGCGACCAGCAGCCCGGCGATCACCAGCCCCAGGCCCAATAAAATATAGTCCATACACATTCCCCTCCGGACGGCTCCTGTCCGGTATCTACCGCTTAAATGGTATCGTCGTCCTCATCCCGGCTGTTGCTGCGCTGCGCGTTAAAGCGCCGCAGCTCCTTTTCGTTATACTGCTTCGGGAAGGTGGTGGGCTCCGGCTCCGCCGGCCGCTCATCCGAAAACACCGGCTCGTCCTCCGGAGCGGGGGCGGTCTCCTCCACGTCCAGATTGAGGTCCAGCCGCGCCTGCTTGTCCGCATTGGGATTATCCTTATAATAGGGGTCGATCATCAGCCGCCGCACCGTGGGGAAGATGCAGAACTGAATGAGGAACGACCGGAAGGGCGGCAGCAACAGCAACCCCAGCAGCAGCACAATAGCAAAGCACAGCGGATGGGGAATGAGCAACACCAGCGCCGCCATCAGCACATAGATGCCGATGAGCACGACGGAGATCAGCAGATTGGCCTTCAATCCGGCGATGGCGAAGATGAAGGCATTTTTGTAGATCTGCTTCAGCCGCAACTTAAAGGTGATCACCATGAAGGGAATGTAATATTTCATCCAGGTGAAGATCATATACCCCACCAGCGTGACGGCCATCACGATATAGTCAAGAATGCCCGGCTCCATGGGGGTAATATTGCTCACATCGGCGCCCAGAATTCCCAGCAGACCGGGATTCATCCCGGTGAGATAGTAGAACATATTAAAGAACAGCAGCGTCGTCACCAGCACATTGATGAGGCCGGCGGCGAAAGCTTGTCCCCGGTTCTTCCGGATGGATTCAAAGAAATCCTCCCGCACGAACGCGTGCTTTTCCCGGGAATACGCCCGGGTGATGCGGGTCAGACCCGCCTCCGCCCACCCCCGGGTCACCAGCGGCAGGTTGACCAGCAGATACAGCAGTCCCGCCGAGATCAGATTCCAGAATTTTCGTCCGTAGATCTCAAAAAAGACCACAAACGGACGCTTCTTGGGGCCGTTTTTGGATACGCCCGGCCCCTCCTTGGTGTAATCGAACAAACCGAAAAATCCTGCCATTGTTGTGTGCTCACTCCTTGTCGTTTTTAACACATGGGAAAAACAGAATCGTGGGAAATAACGTTCCTGCCGTTTACAGCGTTTGGAAAGAGGGCGGGCTTGTACACCCCATCCGTATACAGGGCCGCGCGCCGCATTTCTGCACACGTTGCCGCTTTTGCGGTCCGCCTATGGCAGCAATCCCGCCAGCAG
Organism: Ruminococcaceae bacterium UBA5905; assembly: GCA_002431285.1. Lineage (GTDB taxonomy): Bacteria > Bacillota > Clostridia > Oscillospirales > Acutalibacteraceae > UBA5905. The sequence continues at coordinate 30,747 of DJEF01000055.1, forward strand.
AGTGCGCAGCAGCACCTCCAGCAGCCCGACGCCCAGCGCCGCCGCCGCAAAAATCAGATACCGGAGACAATACAGCCGAAAAGCCGACTGCTCCGACGACTGCGCCGGACCCGGGTCCGGCAGCTGCCGCAGAGATAGCAGCTGGCGGCTGAGACCGGCAGACAGCCGCAGACTTTCCACGGCGGCCATGGTCAGCACCGCCGCCGACAGCAGAGAGGAGGGCAGGATCACCGCCGCAACGGCGGCCACCCCCCGCCAGCCCATGGAATAGTAATAGGCTTCGGTCAGGCCCAGCCCCACGCCCTGCATCAGGGAACTGAGCAGCACAAAAGGCGCGCCGCAGGGCCACATTCCCAGCAGAAACAGCGCCGCCAGCCACAGCAGCGAGGAAAAGCAAGCGCTCCCCAGAGCGCCCAGCCCGTTTTTCAGCCCTCCGGACAGCCCGGAGACCCGCAAAAGCGCCCCCCAATCGTCGGTGATATGGCTACCGGCGG
>DJEF01000055.1:31300-41629 GCA_002431285.1 Ruminococcaceae bacterium UBA5905
ATATACCGCCACACCCGCGATCACCCCGGCCAAATACAACCCCACGAACGGGAACAGCCGCCGATTGGCCGTAAAAAACTCCGTCCATTGCCGCCTGCGACGCACGCTCGTCCGACGCATATCGTTGCCTCCTATCCGGTCATTGTCATCACCGGATATATATGCGCCGCAGCCGGAAAACAGAACCGCAGTCGGAACCGTAAAAACGGGAAAAGGGATCGCCGCCGTTTGTATGCAGCAACCCCTTTGCGAAAAAGGTCTTGTGTCAACGGCGCTTCTTGCGCAGATTCATGCCCAGCATTCCGCCGACGGAGCCGGACACCAGCAAAGCCGCCAACTTTATGAGCGCATATCCGCCGCCGACGCCGGAATACCGCACGAACCCGGCGATCAGAATCAGCAGGAACAGCGCCAGTCCGCACACGGCGCCGACGGGCAGTCCCCGCCGGCCGGTGACAGCGGCCGCCGTCAATCCGGCGGCGAAAGCGCCGACGGCTCCGGCAATCACGGCCAGCGGCGTGGTGGCGCGCCGGGGCACATCCACCGACTGCACCGCCGCCGCCATCAGCATCAGCATCAGAATACACACGATCACACCCACGGCCAGCCCCACCAGCACCGGGCGCACCCATTGCTCAAAGAAGGACGGTTCTCCGTTTCGCACACGCATGGTTGGTTCCTCCCCGTATTTCAGCAGTTCTTTCTACCGTCAGCCTATGCGGCAAACGGGGAGCATAGAACACAAGATAGTGGTTAGTCGTTAGGGAATAGCATTTAGGAGAACGGAGCGAAGTGGGTGCAGACGCTGTATCGGCTCGCTCAAACTTCACCCGTATCCCCTAACGACTACTTTCTATCAACTAACGACTCTCTTCAGATGTCATCATCGTCGTCATCGTCATCCGGGGCGGGATCGTCGTGCTTGGTCAGCACGGTCTGGATGGCGGATTTCTGGAACACGATCTTGGTGCGGTCGGCGCCGGACTCGATGGTCACGGTGTCGTCCTTTAGGCTCACCACCCGGCCGCAGATGCCGCCGATGGTCACCAGCTCGTCCCCCACCCGCAGATTGCTGCGCATCTGCTGCTCTTCCTTCTGGCGCTTTTTCTGGGGACGGATCAGCAGAAAATAAAACACCACGATGATCAGCGCAAAGGGCAGCAGCTGCAGCAGCATGGCCGCCCAGCCGCCGGTGGTTCCCTCGCCGTTCGCCGCCGTGGTCGAAGCAGTGGTATCCGCCAGCTGCAAGAATTTCGTCAGATAGTTCATTGATATATGCTCCTTTATTCTTAATGTTTGGACATAACAGGTGTATTATACCGAATATAGCGAACGGTTGCAACCGAAAAACGGAAAAAAGTCCGAAAAACCCGAAAATTTACAAATTCGCCATTTTTGCCGACCGCCGCTCTTCAGATCCGCCGATCCAGCACACCCCGGTACTTCTGATAGAACGCCTCGTATTCCCCGGCATCCAGCGCCGCCCGGATGCGCTCCATGAGCGTGTTATAAAAATACAGATTGTGCATCACCGTCAGGCGCATTCCCAGCATCTCGTTCACCTTCAGCAGATGGCGGATATAGCTGCGGGAGAACCGGCGGCACACCGGGCAGTCGCATTCCTCGTCCAGCGGACGGGGGTCCTCGGCGTACTTATTGTTGATGAGATTGCGGTGTCCCTGCCAGGTGAAAATGTGTCCGTGGCGGGCATTGCGGGAGGGCATGACGCAATCGAACAGATCGACCCCCCGATGCACCGCCTCCAGAATATTCTCCGGCGTGCCCACCCCCATCAGGTAGCGAATTTTATTCTTGGGCATATGGGGCTCCACCGCCTCAATGATGCGGTACATCTCCTCGGTGGGCTCGCCCACCGCCAGCCCGCCGATGGCGTAGCCGTCCAGATCCAGCTCCGCGATCTGCTGCATATGCTCCACCCGCAAATCCGCAAAGGTGCAGCCCTGATTGATTCCGAACAGCATCTGCCGGGGATTGAGCGTCTCCGGCAGGCTGTTGAGCCGGGCCATCTCCTCCTTGCACCGCCGCAGCCAGCGGGTGGTGCGGGCGCAGGACTGGCGGGAATATTCGTATTTCGCCGGGTTTTCCACACATTCGTCAAAGGCCATGGCGATGGTGGAGCCTAAATGGGACTGAATCTGCATACTCTCCTCGGGACCGATGAACAGCTTCTTGCCGTCGATGTGGGAGGCGAAATGCACCCCCTCCTCCCGAATTTTCCGCAGGCTGGCCAGTGAAAATACCTGGAACCCGCCGCTGTCGGTGAGGATGGGGCCGTCCCAGCCGGTAAATTTATGCAGCCCGCCCATACGGTAAACCAGATCGTCCCCGGGGCGCACGTGCAGGTGGTAGGTGTTGCACAGCATCACCTGACAGTGCAGGTCTTTCAGGTCGAAGGCGGACACGCCGCCCTTAATGGCGCCGCAGGTAGCCACATTCATAAACGCCGGGGTCTGCACCGTGCCGTGGGGGGTCTCAAATACCCCCCGGCGGGCAGCGCCCTCGGTCTTTACCACAGTCATCATGAAACGCAAAAACTCCTTTACCGCGATCCTCAGCCGTCAGCGTATTGAGAGGTGATACCCAGAAATTCCTCCAGGCACAGCCCGCTGTCGTACACTTCCTTCGCCAGCTCCTTGCCCAGATAGCGGACGTGCCACGGCTCATACATATAGCCGGTGATGGCCTCCTTATCCTTGGCGTAGCGGACGATAAAGCCGTATTTCCAGCAATTCTCCGCCACCCACTGACATTCCGGTGTGCCGTCAAAGCTCATATCAATGGTGTTAAAATCAAAAGCCAGCCCCGTCTGATGCTCCGAATGGCCAGGGCGGGCGGAATACCGGTCGGCGGCCACCTTGCCGTCCCGCTTGGAATACCGCTCATAGAGGGTCTTTTGCAGGGAATAGCTGCGGAATCCGGACTGCATCCACAGCTTCCGTCCCTGGGGATTCAGCTCCGCATTGGCATCCGCCAGCAGCTCGTCCAGCGCTTTCTTCGCCTCCGGGTTCACGCCGGGATTATAGTCGGCGGGCAGCCCGTAGGTCTTATTGGCGATGAGAATGCCCCGGATATAGGTGGGCTGGCTGGCCGCCGCGCCGTCCGCCGGGATGGCTTTGGCGGTGGTGGTCGTCGTGGTCGGAGCAGCCGTCGTGGTGGTAGTCGTTGTGGTGGTAGTTGGCGGCTCGGTAGTGGTCGTGGTGGGTGCCGAGGTTGGCACCGATTCCGGCTCGCTCACCCCTACCAGATCGCCGCAGCCCCCCAGCAGCCCGCCCAGAATCGCCAGCGCCAGAATCAGGCAGATATATTTTTTTTGCATACTATCCACTCCTTTTTACACAATCAACATAGCGTCGCCGAAGGAAAAGAACCGATACTTCTCCTCCACCGCATGGCGGTAGGCGGCCATGGTATGGTCATACCCCGCCAGCGCGCACACCAGCATAATGAGGGTGCTTTCCGGCAGATGAAAATTGGTGATGAGCCCGTCCAGCACCTGAAACCGATAGCCCGGATAAATGAAAATATCCGTCCAGCCCTCGCCGGGTTTCACCGCCCCGTCGGTCAGCCCCACGCTCTCCAGCGTGCGGCAGCTGGTGGTGCCCACGGCGATGACCCGTCCGCCCCGCTGCCGGGTACGGTTGATGGCTGCCGCCGCTTCCTCACTCAGCTCGTAATGCTCCGAATGCATCTTATGGTCGGTGATCTCGTCCTCCTTGACCGGGCGGAAGGTGCCCAGCCCCACATGCAGGGTGACGAACGCCGTTTCCACCCCCATCGCCCGCACCTGCTCCAGCAGCTCCGGGGTGAAATGCAGCCCGGCGGTGGGGGCGGCGGCGCTGCCCAGCTCCCGGGAATACACCGTTTGATACCGCTCCTTGTCCCGGAGCTTTTCGTGGATATAGGGGGGTAAGGGCATCTGCCCGATGGTGTCCAGCACGGCATAAAAATTCCCCTCATAGGAGAATTTCACCAGCCGGTTGCCCCCCTCCAGCACCTCCAGCACCCGGGCGGTCAGCAGTCCCTCGCCAAAGGTCAACTCATCGCCGGGCTTCGCCCGCCGACCGGGGCCCGCCAGCACCTCCCAGCAGTCATCCCCCCGGGGAGTGAGCAGCAGTAGCTCCACATGGGCGCCGGTGGCGGCACGCTGCCCCAAAAGGCGGGCAGGCAGCACCCGGCTGTCATTCAGCACCAGACAATCGCCGGGGCGCAGAAAGGTCAGAATGTCCCGAAAATGCCGGTCCTGCCAAGCGCCGGTCTGCTTGTCCAGCACCAGCAGCCGGGAGGCATCCCGCGGCTCCAGCGGCTTCTGCGCAATCAGCTCCTCCGGTAAATCGTAATAAAACTCCTGTCGCAGCATAGCGTAAAATACCCGGTCTTTCTTCCCGTGACCGGGGGTTATAGGTTGACAAAGCCCCCGGGTCGGTGATAAAATGATAAACACACGGAATTTCCGTGCCATTCGTTTCATTATATACCTATTCCGGCGGTTTTTCAACGGTTTTTTCACCCGCCGGCACTGTAAGGAGAAAAAGCATGATGGATAAGCATTATCGGGTCGGTGTGGTTGGCTGCACCGGTATGGTGGGGCAGCGTTTCCTGACCCTGCTGGAAAATCATCCCTGGTTCACGGTGACCGCCATCGCCGCCAGCCCCCGCTCCGCCGGGAAAACCTATGAGGAGGCGGTCGCCGGGCGCTGGGCAATGGATACCCCCATCCCCGCGGCGGTAAAGGGGATGACCGTGCTGGACGCCTCCCGTGTGGAGGAGGTGGCGGCGCTGGTGGATTTCGTATTCTGCGCCGTGGATATGAAAAAGGACGAGATTCGCGCGCTGGAGGAGGCGTATGCCCGGGCGGAATGTCCGGTGGTATCCAACAACAGCGCCCACCGCACCACCCCGGATGTGCCCATGATCATCCCGGAGCTGAACTGGCAGCACGAGCAGATCATCCCCGCCCAGCGCAAGCGGCTGGGCACCCAGCGGGGCTTTATCGCGGTGAAATCCAACTGCTCGCTGCAAAGCTATGTGCCGGCGCTGCTGCCCCTGGACGAGTTCGGGGTCAAGGATGTGCTGGTCTGCACCTATCAGGCAATCTCCGGCGCCGGCAAGACCTTTGAGCGCTGGCCGGAGATGGTGGATAACGTGATCCCCTATATCGGCGGCGAGGAGGAAAAATCCGAGCAGGAGCCGCTGAAAATTTGGGGACACATTGAGGGGGACCGTATCGTCCCCGCCACCCGTCCGGCGTTCACCGCCCAGTGCCTGCGGGTACCGGTGACCAACGGGCATTTCGCCGCCGTATTCGTGCGGTTCGACCGCAAGCCCACCAAAGAGCAGATTATTGAAAAATGGCGGAGCTTTTCCGGGCGTCCCCAGGAGCTGGAGCTCCCCTCGGCGCCCCGGCAGTTCCTGCGGTATTTCGACGAACCGGATATGCCCCAGACCCGGCTGCACCGGGATCTGGAGGGCGGTATGACCGTGTCGCTGGGGCGGCTACGGGAGGATACTCAGTACGATCATAAATTTGTCGGGCTGTCCCACAACACCCTGCGAGGCGCGGCGGGCGGTGCCGTGCTGCTGGCGGAGCTGCTGTGTGCCGACGGATACATCGACGCACACTAAGTATAGTACTCATCTGAGTTTCTACCGTGCGCCCCCGAGAATGGGCATCCGCCCATTCTCCCGGGTGGGTTCTCATCCCGGGCACACTGATAATGTGCTCATCTGAATTTCTACCGTGCGCCCGGGCAGGTTCTCGTCCCGGGCACGCTAAATACACCATTTCGTGCACCTGCGGCAGGCTCCTGCCTGGGTGCATAAACGGCAAAATACTCCCGGCGATTTGTGCATATACTGAGTGGGTAACCAACTCAAAAACGGTAACGAAAGGCAGGTTTTATCCATGACAAAACAAGTCCTCTTTACCGGCGCCGGCGTGGCGCTCATCACCCCTATGAACCCCGACGGCAGCGTCAACTACGATAAGCTGGCCCAGCTGGTGGACTGGCACATTCAAAACGGCACGGATGCGCTGTTTGTCTGCTGCACCACCGGCGAGGCGCCCACCTTGTCCTCTCCGGAGCATTTGGAGGCGCTGCGGGTCGCCATCGACCGGGCGGCGCACCGGGTGCCGGTGATTGCCGGCACCGGCTCCAACGACACCGCCCACTGTATGGATATGTGCCGGGTGGCGCAGCGAATGGGGGCGGACGGGCTGCTGCTGGTAACGCCCTACTACAACAAAACCTCCCAGCGGGGGCTGATCGCCCACTATACCAAGGTGGCAACCGCCACCGATCTGCCGCTGATCCTCTATAATGTGCCCTCCCGCACGGGGGTGAACATTCAGCCGGAGACCATGCTGACGCTCTATAACAGCATCGACACGGTGGTAGGGCTGAAGCAGGCCAACGGCGATCTGTCCTCAGTGGCGACGCTGGCGGCAGCCAGCGACCTGCCCATCTATTCCGGCAACGACGACCAGATCGTCCCCATCCTGTCGCTGGGCGGCAAGGGTGTGGTATCGGTGCTGTCCAATGTGGCGCCCCGGCAGACCCACGACCTGTGCCAAAAGTGGTTCGACGGGGATGTGGCAGGCAGCCGGCAGCTGCAGCTGGAGTATCTGGACCTCATCCACGCCCTGTTTGCCGATGTGAACCCCATTCCGGTGAAAGCCGCGATGAATTTAATGGGGATGCAGGTAGGGGAATGCCGCTTGCCTTTATGTCCGCCGGACGAAAAGACCCTCCAGCGGCTGGCGGCGGCGCTGCACGCTCACGGACTGATTCAATAAGGAGCGTAATACTATGGATATCATTCTTTGCGGCTGCTGCGGCCGCATGGGAAAAGCCGTAGCCGCGGCGGCGGCAGCCGCCGGACACCGCATCGTCGCCGGGGTGGACTGCCGCCCCGATGACAGCCTTCCCTTCCCGGTTTACCCCACGGCCGCATCCGCCACAGAACACGCGGATTTGCTGATCGACTTTTCCCATCCCTCGGCGCTGCGCGGAGTACTGGCGGCAGCCACTGACCGGCAGCTGCCGGCGGTGATTGCCACCACCGGGCTGGACGACACTCAGATCGCCGCCATCCGGGAAACGGCGACGAAGATTCCGGTATTTTTCAGCAGCAATATGAGCGTCGGCGTCGCCGTGCTGGCGGCACTGACGAAAAAAGCCGCCGCCGTATTGGGCGGAGACTTCGATATTGAGCTTGTGGAAATGCACCATAACCGCAAGCTGGACGCCCCCTCCGGCACCGCCCTCATGCTGGCGGACGCCGCCCGGCAAGGGCTGGCCCACCCGGTGGAATACGTCTATGACCGCCACGACCGGCGGCAGCCGCGGGCGCAGGAGGAGATCGGTATTTCCTCCGTGCGGGGCGGCAACATCGTCGGCGAGCATCAGGTGATCTTCGCCGGCGGGGACGAGGTGCTGACCCTCACCCACCGGGCCCAGTCCCGGGACATTTTCGCCGCCGGGGCGCTGCGGGCGGCGGCATTCCTCGTGGGACAGCCCGCCGGGCTGTATACGATGGACGCCCTGGTGCAGCTGTAAAAAAATTCACGATCCGACTCCCGGCTCCGGACGGGCTCCGAGGCCGGGAGTTTGCCATTGCGCCGCCGCACGGCGGGAGGGGGTGTGCCATGCCCTCCCCGGTCCGCCCGGCGACGGGCTTGCCGGGGAGGACCCGGCCGCAATTCCGTGAGAAAGGAGACTTTCGCCTACCGCGAAAGCTACGGTACTGTCTATGTTTGACGCTTTTTCCGCCGGGGTGGAACCCGGCGGGCTGCGCACCACGGAGGAAATCAAAATTCTGCTGTGCTATATGCTGCATACGGTGCAGCAGCCCATGCCCCGGAGCGATGTGACCGACATCGTGGTGGGGGGCGGCATGGCCAACTATTTCGATGTAGAAAACGCCATCGAGGAGCTGCTGCGGCTCCAGCATCTGGTGGAGGGAGAAAACCACACCATCGCCACCACCGTCACCGGCGGCCAGATCGGCGAGGAGCTGTCGGTGCGCGTGCCCTATACACTACGGGAGCGCTCCGCCAAGGCGGCGCTGGAGCTGTTGCGCCGCCGCCGCACCGAAGCGGACAACCCCGTGACGGTGGAAAAGCTGCCGGAGGGGGGCTATACCGTCACCTGCTCCGTGGTGGACGAGGGGAAAACCCTGTTCGCCGTCTCCCTGCGGGTGGCGGACGACTGGCAGGCCAATGAAATCAAGGAGCACTTTCTGGAGGACCCATCGGTGCTATACCGGGCAAATCTGGCGGTGCTGACCGGAGAGACCGACCGCCGCCGGGGCGGCTCCCAGCTGGTGATCAAACTCTGAGATCGCCGAACATAAGCCCACATTCCCCGGCTTACCCCCGACATCGGCGGGCGGAAAGTCCGTCGGCCGCACGGATGCCGGACGGCGAGCGCCCCCAATCACCCATAAAGGAGAGGATACCCCATGCGGATGCGCCGCAAAAAGCACCTGGACGACCGAATGGACGATTGCGCCGGACAGGTCATCAATATGAAACCCGCCGACCTGCGGTTCGGCGCGGAAACGGCGGCAGAAGTGCCGCCGCTGTCCGCTCTGTTCGGCAACGACCGTCCCGTGGAGCTGGAGATCGGCTGCGGCAAGGGCGGGTTTATCTGCGCCATGGCCGCCCGCCATCCGGAGCGCAATTTCGTGGCGGTGGAGAAATACGGCAATGTGCTGGTGACCGCCTGCGAGGCGGCACGGGCGCAGGAACTGGAGAATATCCGGTTCCTGTGGGGGGATGCGGAATATCTGCCCCGGTATCTGCCCGCCCACAGCATCTCCGGGCTGTATCTCAACTTTTCCACCCCCTTTCCGAAAAAAGCCTATGCCGTCCATCGGCTGACCCACCGGCATTTTCTGGCGATGTACCGGACGCTGCTGACCCCCGATGCCCGGGTGGTGCAAAAAACCGACGACCGGAGGCTGTTCCAGTTCTCGCTGGAGGAATTCTCCCAGAGCGGCTATGTGCTGGAGCAGGTATCGCTGGATCTCCATGCCGACGGCGACCCGGAGAATGTCGTGACGGAATATGAGCAGAAATTCGTGGACCAGGGGCTGCCCATCTACCGGCTGATCGCTCATGCGGAATAAGGAAAGGAAGATGACCGATGCTGTCTTTTGAAACCGACTACATACAGGGGGCGCACCCCCGGCTGCTGGAACGGCTCGCCGCGACCAATCTGGAGCCCCAAAGCGGCTACGGCGAGGATATCTATTGCGCTGCCGCCAAAGAGAAGATCCGGGCGGCATTCGACTGTCCCGAGGCGGACGTGTTCTTCCTCGTGGGCGGTACCCAGACCAATGCGCTGGTGATCGACACCCTGCTGCGCGCCGGCGAGGGCGTGCTGGCGGCGGAGAACGGCCATGTGGCGGTGCATGAGGCGGGCGCCATCGAATTCACCGGCCACAAGGTGCTGACCCTACCCGGCCACGACGGCAAGGTGGCCGCCGCCGATGTGCAGGCGCATCTGGACAAATTTTATGGCGACGCCACCTGGCCCCATATGGTGGCGCCGGGAATGGTGTATATTTCCCATCCCAGCGAATTCGGCACCCTGTATACCAAAGAGGAGCTGACCGCCCTGTCTCGGGTATGCCGTCAGGCGGGGCTGCCCCTTTATTTGGACGGGGCCCGGCTGGGCTATGGGTTGATGAGCCGGGACACCGACGTGACGGCGGCGGATATCGCCCGGCTGTGCGACGCATTTTACATCGGCGGCACGAAGGTGGGCGCTCTGTGCGGCGAAGCGGTGGTATTCCCCCGGGGCGATATGCCGCCCCGGTTCCTGACGCTGGCAAAGCAGCACGGCGCGCTGCTGGCCAAGGGACGGCTGCTGGGAGTGCAGTTCGACGCCCTCTTTACCGACGGGCTGTATTGGCAGATCAGCCGCCAGGCCATCGACATGGCGGAGCGGCTGAAAACGCTGTTCCGGGACAAGGGCTACACCTTCGCCCGGGAGACCCCCAGCAATCAGCAGTATATTCTGCTGGAGGATGCCCGGCTGGAAACGCTGCGGCAGGGGGTGGTGTGCAGCTTCTGGGAGAAGCCGGACGAGACCCATACGGTGGTGCGGTTCTGCACCAGCTGGGCGACGACGGAGGAAGATCTGCAACAGCTGGAGCAGCTTTTATGACCGCCGCGGCCCTGTGGCAGCAATTTTGCGCCGCGGCCGGGGTGCCGGAAAGCACGCCTCACGAAGTATGGGCATTTTGTGGCGGAGAGGCGGGCGCCGACGAGCTGGCGCAGCTGGCATTGGCGGGTATCAAAAC
>DJEF01000055.1:41671-44350 GCA_002431285.1 Ruminococcaceae bacterium UBA5905
CCGCCACCGCCAGCAGCAAGCGCGCCTTTGATACCGCCGGCGATCCGCTGCCAAAGCCGGGTGGATACAGCGTGATCCTCTATCGGGACGGCGCGGCGGCGGGGGTTATCCGGGATACGCGGGTGTCGCTGGTGCCCTTTGATCAGGTATCGCCGGAGCACGCCTGGCGGGAGGGAGAAGGCTCCCGCACATTGGCGGAATGGAGGCAGGTGCATCGGCAGGCGTTTGCGCCCGATTATGCGGCGGCGGGACTGCCCTTTGACGAAAAGGGGCTGTGTGTGCTGGAGGAATTTGAGCTGATCTATGCCGCCACGGACGGCGAAACGGCGAAAGGAGTCGATATCCATGGAGTTTAAGTACGATACCCAACTGCTCATCGAGGGCACCGGGCTGGACGAGGATGCCATCCACGACTATTTTACCACCCATTTTCAGGGGGACTGCCTGCTGGCCATCGGGGATGAGGAACTGATCAAAATTCATTTCCACACCAACGAGCCCTGGAAAGTGCTGGAATACTGCGCCGGACTGGGCGAGATCTACGACATTGTGGTCGAGGATATGGCCCGGCAGGCCCGGGGACTGAAAGGATAAACGCACGGCATCATGGAACAACGGAAAAATTCTCCCCGCTCCTTGGGGATGCTGATCGGCTCCATGACGGTGTTCGGCACCATCGGGATCTTTCGTCGCTGGCTGCCGCTGCCCTCGGCGCTCATTGCCTTTTTCCGGGGACTGATCGGCACCGTCTGCATCCTGCTGTTTCTCCGCCTGCGGGGGCGGAAGCCCTCCGGCACGGTGGGGCGACGGGCATTCTGGCTGCTGGCGCTCACAGGAGTGCTGATCGGCTTCAATTGGATTCTGCTCTTTGAGGCGTATAACTACACCACCGTATCCATTGCCACGCTGTGCTATTATATGCAGCCCACCTTCGTGGTGGTGCTGGCGGCAGTGCTGTTCCGGGAGCGGCTGACGCTCAAAAAGACGGTCTGCTCCCTGCTGGCGCTGGTCGGCATGGTGCTGGTCTCCGGCGTGGCGGAGAACGGGCTGCCCCGGGGCTCTGCCGGCAAGGGAATCCTGCTGGGGCTGGGAGCAGCGGTGCTCTACGCCAGTGTGGTGCTCCTCAATAAGCGGCTGTCCGGCATCGACCCTTACGAAAAGACCGCCATCCAGCTGGGAGCGGCGGCGGTGGCGCTCGTCCCCTATCTGCTGCTGACCGGAGCGTTTCGAGGCAATGCGTGGAGCCTGCCGACGGTGCTTCTGCTACTGGTGGTGGGCGTGGTGCATACCGGTGTGGCGTATGTACTGTATTTCGGCTCTATGGACGGTCTGAAAACCCAGACCGTGGCGCTGTTCGGCTACATCGACCCGGTGGTGGCGCTGGTGCTGTCGGCGGCGCTGCTGGGCGAGCGGATGAGCGTGTGGGGCGTGCTGGGAGCGGTGCTGATCTTAGGTTCGGCAATCCTGTGCGAATGGCGGGAATAATCGCCCGTATGCGGCGAGAAAATAGCGGGAGGTATGTGCGATGGATTATCGGCGGTTTGGCGACACCGTTCTGGTGCGGCTGGAACGGGGCGAAGAAATTCTGGAGCAGCTGGCCCAGGTGGCCCGGGCGGAGTCCATTTCGCTGGCATCGGTGCAGGGGCTGGGTGCAGTGGATCGGTTCACCGTAGGCGTCTACCATGTGGAGGAGCAGGTCTACCAGTCTCGGGAATACACCGGCAGCTACGAGATCGTGTCGCTGACCGGCACGGTGGATACGATGCAGGGGCAATTCTATTGCCACCTGCATATGAGCGCCGCCGACGGCCAGGGAACGGTGCGGGGCGGCCATCTGAACCGGGCCACGGTCAGCGCCACCTGCGAGCTGGTGCTGCGCTGCATCGACGGCAAGGTGGATCGGCAGCGGGATGCCACCACCGGTCTGAATCTGTGGAAATTTTAAGACAGGGCATGGCAAGGCGCGGCACTGCGGCAAAGGCGACGGCCGTACTCCCCCGGTGGGATCCGCTTGTTTCATGGGGATACCTTTTGTACGGCCACAACGGGAACCGGTCTTTCGGCTCAAAGACCATCGCCAAAAGCGGGGGAAGCCCCTGCGTTGCAATGCTGCCCGAGTATGAGAAAAGCCGGCGTTTCGGAGGAAAATCCTCCGGAACGTCGGCTTTCTGTTTTCTCTTCAGTTTATTGGCCCAGAGCCAGCGTCTTGCGGTACGCCGCCAGCACCGCCTCCATGGCGGCACCCCGGAAACTGCCCTGCTCCAGCGCGTGAACGCCGGCGATGGTGGTGCCGCCGGGACTGCACACCGCATCCTTCAGCGCGCCGGGATGGCTGCCGGTCTCCAGCACCATTTTCGCTGCGCCCAGCACCGTCTGCGCCGCCAGCTCCTGAGAAAGCACCCGGGGCAATCCGCATTCCACTCCGCCGTCCGCCAGCGCCTCGATGAACAGGTACACATACGCCGGGCCGCAGCCGGACACGGCGCACCCGGCGTCGATGAGGTTCTCCGGCAAACAGCACAGCCGCCCCGCGCCCGCCAGCAAGCGGCAGAATTCCGCCGTCTGCCCGGCGGTGACATCGTTGACGGCGGTGTACAGGATCATCCCCTCTCCCACCATGGCGGGAGTGTTGGGCATGATCCGGATGAGAGGATACGTTTCGTCCAGCCCGTCATTGAT
>DJEF01000047.1:0-878 GCA_002431285.1 Ruminococcaceae bacterium UBA5905
ACCACGGTATCCGCCGGTGTGACCAGCGCCCGCCAATTGGCTTCCAGCCGCTCCACATAGTTGTCCCAGCCGGAAAACACCGTCATGGGTTTATTCACAGACAGGGACAGATGGGTGTCCCCTATGGCGTACAGTGCCACGGCGGCACCCCCTGTTCCATCGTTGTCATTACACTATTCCAGCCCCAGCATCCGGCGCACCGTCTGCCGCATTCCCGCCGTATCCCCGGCGCAAATATCCGTAAAGCGCACCGTCTTATTCCGCAGTGTCTCCAGCGGCTGCGGCACCGGCACACCGGTGCGCTCATGCAGAGCCGCCAGCTGATCGTACGGCCGCTGAGCCACCGTCTCCCCCAGCGCCGACAGGATCGCCGGCGCAAACTTATAGGGGCTGGCGGTGGAGGCGATCACCGTCGGCACGGTGTCACCGGTGCGGGCTCGATATTCCTCATATACCCGCACCGCCACCGCCGTGTGGGTGTCGCAGAGATAGTGCTTTTCCTCGAACACGCGGCGGATGGTCTCCGCCACCTGCGCATCCGTAGCGCTGCCCGCAGCAAACCGGGCATCCAGCTGCTCCCGGACGGCGGCGGGCACCGCATAGCGGCGCTCCGTCTTCAGGCCGGTCATCCATTCCCGCAGCGCCCCGCAGTCCTCGCCGGACAGGTGATACAGCAGCCGCTCCAGATTCGAGGATACCAGAATATCCATGGACGGTGAGGTGGTGGTGTAAAACGGGCGGTTGCAATCGTACACACCGGTCTCAAAGAAATCGGTCAGCACCCGGTTCGCATTGGAGGCGCACACCAGCTTATGCAGCGGCACGCCCATGCGCCCGGCATAGTAGGCTGCCAGAATATTGCCGAAATTCCCCGTCGG
>DJEF01000047.1:1008-49763 GCA_002431285.1 Ruminococcaceae bacterium UBA5905
GCGGAGAAATAATAGACGATCTGGGGCAGCAGCCGTCCCCAATTGATGGAATTTGCGCTGGAAAAACGCATCCCGTGCCGCTCCAGTGCGTCGATCATATCCGGATCGGTGAACAGCGCCTTTACGCCGGTCTGCGCATCGTCGAAATTGCCCCGCAGCGCGCATACGCCAACATTGGCGCCCTCCTGCGTCACCATCTGGAGGCGCTGCATCTCGCTGACGCCCTCGCTGGGATAGAACACCAGGATCTTCGTATCCGGTACATCCCGGAACCCCTCCAGCGCCGCCTTGCCGGTATCGCCGGAGGTGGCCACCAGAATGACGATCTGTTCGCCGGGCGCCGTCTTTTGCACCGCCGTGCGCATGAAATGCGGCAGAATTTGCAGCGCCATGTCCTTGAAGGCGCAGGTGGGACCGTGCCACAGCTCCAGCATATGCACCCCGTCGCCAAGGGGATGCAGAGGAGCGATGGCCGGGGTGTCGAATTGAGCGCCGTATGCGCTGTCGGCGCAGGCGGCGATTTCCTCAGCGGAAAAGTCCGTCAGAAACAGCGGCAGGATCCGCTTCGCCCGCTCGGCATAGGACAGGGGCAACAGTTCCTGCAGGAACGCCGCATCCACGGCGGGCAGCTCCGTCGGCACGAACAGGCCGCCCTCCGGAGAGATGCCTCGGGCGATGGCCTGCGCGGCCGATACACGGATCTGATGGTCTCTGGTGCTTGAATACTGCATAGTCTTTCCTCTTTTCTTATAGACACAGCCATCGGGATACGGCCGTTCCGAAAACGAATCCTCTCCCGTTTGGTTTATTTATCCATTCAAGGTCATCGCCCACAATACGGCAACCTTGTTGCGTTCCGCGGATCTCATCGCGGAGAATCCGTCTCGTTCAAATCAGAGAATCACGGCAAACCGCGCCAGCGGTGGATCGCCCGAACTCAAAACACTTTCTAAAGCAACACACACGCAGTTCAGTCGGAGGGCGGTCGTATCCCGGCAGTTTTATCCGCGGTTTCCGCCTGTCGGGCGGTAAAGAATCGCCGGGCATTCTCAAAGAATAACCCATCCAGCAGCGGCCGGTCGAACCCCATCCCCCGCAGACGCTCATACAGCTGTGGCAATCCGGACACGCCGCCGACAGAAAGTCGGGGCATCCCGTCAAAGTCACTGCCGAGGCAAACCGTCCCCTCGCCGCCCAGCTCCAGAAAATGCCGCCAGTGCGCCGCGAAAGCCGCCGTCAGGTCCTCTCCCTCTCCGCAGCCGAGATGAGGAGCGTATAGATTCAGCCCTACCAGACCGCCGGTCCGGACGATCGCCCGGAACTGATCATCGGTGAGATTCCTCCGGTGTGGGCAGACCGCGGCGGCATCGGAATGGGTAGCCAGCACCGGCTGATCGGTCTGCTCCAGCAGTTCCCAGAAGCCGCGCTCATTGAGGTGGGATACGTCCGGCAGAATCCGCCGCGCATCCATGCGTCGCAACGCCGCCCGTCCCCGATCGGTCAATCCCCGGTCGGCATCCCCCATGCAGCCGGACGCCCAGTCGTTGTCCCCGTTCCACGTCAAAGACAGAACCTGCACACCGTGATCTGCCAGCCGATCAATTGCATCGGGCGTATCCGCCAGCATACCGCCGTTCTCCACCGACAGGATCGCCTCGCAGATCGCCGCCGCCTCGTCCGGAAGCCCGTGCCGCAGCACGGTAAACTCCGTCGGGTTTTCCCGCTCCCAGCGTTCCGCCGTATCCAGCAGACCGAAACAGACGGCCGCCGGGTCGGCGGCATCCTCCGGGATGAACGCCGCAAAGGTCTGGACCCAACGCTCCAGACCGGCCCCCTCCGTCAAACTGACACAGCCGGAATTCCGGCCGATGCCCTCGCCGGCATAATACCCCAGTCCCAGGGTGTCGCAATGTAAATCAAAAAGCCGCATCCAAGTTCCCCGCCTCGAAAGCACCGGGAATGTGTCGGATGTGCAGCGCCCGCAGAGGGTTCTGCGGATCGGTGACTACCTCCATCACATCAAACCGGGGCTGTCCTTCCACGGACTCATTCATCAGATACAGCGCCGCCGTGTGGATAAGCCGCTTCTGCTTGGCAGCTGTGACGGCCTCCTTCGGCGCATACATCCCATCCGAGCGGCGGGTCTTCACCTCCACAAAGGCAATATACGGCCCATCCTGCGCGATTATGTCCACCTCGCCCAGACGACAGCGATAATTGGAGGCCAGGATCCGATAGCCCTGATCCCGCAGATACCGGGCCGCCAGCACCTCACCGGCGGCTCCCTTGGACGGCGCCGCCATCAGCGACTCTCCCCCAGTATCTTTGTCAGAAAACTGCGGCGATGAATGGGACAGAGGCCCAACTCCCGCAGAGCGGCGGTATGGGCGGCCGTGCCGTAGCCCTTATGCACCGCAAAGCCATAGCCCGGGTACAGGGCGTCCATCTCCCGCATGACCCGATCCCGGGAGACCTTTGCCAGAATGGACGCCGCGCCGATGGACGCTGACAAGGCATCGCCCTTGATGACGCACTCCCCGGGAACCGGCAGCTGCGGCGGCAGCCGGTTGCCGTCAATAAGGGCATACCGCACCCGGTCGCCCAGCCCGGCGACCGCCCGGCACATGGCCAGATACGTTGCCTGCAGAATATTGATTTCCTCAATTTCCTCCACGGTGGCAGACGCCACGCTGAAAGCGACCGCCTCAGCGCAAATGGCGTCGAACAGCGCTTCCCGTTTCTTCTCGCTGAGTTTCTTGGAGTCGTTGATCCCGGCAATGGGACGGTCCGGATCCAGAATCACTGCCGCCGCATATACCGGACCGGCCAACGGCCCCCGTCCGGCCTCATCCACTCCGCAGAACGCCGGATGGCTCGCCCGCACCGCGGCGTCAAATTCCTCATTCGTCATGAGTTACACCTCCCGGCGGTTCCTCTAAGGTCATGCGCCCGATCTTGCCGCCCCGGTATTCGTCCAGCAGCATGATGGCCGCCCGCTCGGTATTCACCTCGCCGCCGGACACCAGCATCCCCCGCTTTCGGGCGATGAGCTGCAACAGCTCATAGGCGTCCTCCGGCAGCGCTCCCTCCAGCTTATACCGCTCGGTCAGCTGCGCCGGATAGTGCTGTGCCAGGATTTTCAGCAGCTCGCAGGCCATCTCCTCCAGATCCAGCACCTGATCCCGAATAGCCCCGGTGAAGGCTAAATGCAGCGCCGCGGTGTGATCCTCAAACTTCGGCCACAGCACACCGGGCGTATCCAGCAGCTGCGCCCCCTCCACCACGAACCATTGATTGGTGCGGGTTACGCCGGGACGGTCCTCCACCTTTGCCTTGCCGCCCTTATTGAGTCGGTTGATAAAGGAGCTTTTCCCCACATTGGGAATGCCCACGATCATCGCCCGGATGGCACGGTGCATCCCCTTTTCTTCCCAGCGGGCCACACTGTCCCGCAGCAATTCCCGCAGAGCGGGCATGAATGCCTGCACACCCTTGCCGCTCTTACAGTCCACCGGCACCGCGGGAATTCCGCGCTCCTTATAGTAGGCCACCCATCGGGCGGTGGCGGCGCTGTCCGCCAGATCCGCCTTATTGAAGATCAGCAGCCGGGGCTTGCGTCCCACCCAGCGATCCAGTTCCGGATTGCGGCTGCTGTCCGGGATGCGGGCATCCACAATCTCCACCACCGCATCCACCAGCTTAAGGCTCTCCTGAATCTTCCGCCGGGTCCGCGCCATATGACCGGGGAACCACTGGATGCTCTCCGCTGCCGGACGGCTGTCCGTCCGGGGCCGGGGCGATTTCCGCTGCCAGTTATTATTGGAGCCGCCCGGCTTACCTTTTTTGCGATTATTTGCCATCTCCGTCTCCCTCGTATCCGATCTGCCGTACCCAACCGGCGGTATCCCCCGGCCACAAACGCAGCACCACCACACCGGCCACATTCTCCGTGGAGAACGCTCCCAGCATCCGGCTGTCCTTGGATTCCGGCCGGTTATCGCCCATAGCAAAGATACACCCCTCCGGCACCGTATACGGTGATGCGCAGCCAAAAGAAGGGGTGAATCCACCCCGCACATACGGCTCATCCAGCGCCACGCCGTTGCGGGTCACAACGCCGGTCTCATCGTCAAATTCCAGCACATCTCCCGCCAGCCCGATGACCCGTTTGATCAGAGGCTGTTCGCCGACGCGGTTGATCACCACCACATCGCCCCGCCGGACGGTATAGAACCGACTGACCATGATCAGCCGATCTCCATTCTGAAAAGTATCGGTCATAGACACGCCATCCACGCTCATCACCCGAAACAGGAGCATGAACACCAAAGCCACCGCCACCAGCGCCGATACCAGCGCCGACATCCATTCATAGCCGCTCACCAACCACTTGGGCTGCTGCACCGCCGCATCCTTCTGTTCCATACGCTCACTCCCACCGATCACCGCTCGTCGGTGATCCAACCAAACTGATCCAGCGGCCAGACCCGCAGCTTCGCTACCCCGACCACATCTTTCACCGAAACCAGACCCACCTCCGCCGAACGGCTATCCAGCGAAATCGCCCGGTTATCGCCCATGACAAAAATATATCCCTCCGGGATCGTCACCGGGCCGGAGAAATCCCGCAGCACCGTACTGCCGGTGATATACGGCTCGTCCAGCACCCGGCCGTTGACGGTCACGGTATAGTCCGGCAATATATTGATGGTGTCGCCCGCCACCGCGATCACCCGTTTGATCAGCGGCTCCTTGACATAGCGATCCACCACCACCACATCTCCCGCCACGTAGCCGCCGCTCGCCGACAGCAGGATCAAACGGTCGCCATCATTCAGCGACGGCACCATGGATTCGCCATCCACTCCGACAATGCGGAACCAAAAGGTAAAAATCAGCACCAGCACCGTCAATGCAGAGATCATCGCGCTGATCCAATCGTATGCAGGCGCCACTGTCCGCCGCCACCGTTTTTCGCGGCTTTCGGCCTTTCCGGTCAGCCGGCGCACAAGGCGACCCTCCGACTGCTCCTGTGCCGAATACTCCATACGCTCCATTGTGTCCTCTTTTCCGTACCTGTTCGGTATAGATACTCTTACGGGACAGTATAGCACACCTCCGGCTAAAAGAAAAGAAAAATCTGCGAAAAAACGTATTTTCAGGGAAACGCATTTCCCGGCACATCGGCGCCCCGTGCCCGGCTTAACGGGCGTCGGTCTGCCGATACCGCTCCTCACCCCACCATGCGGGCAGCAGCTCCGACAGTGTGACCGTCTCCCGCTTTTCATAGTCCACGAGAATTTCCATCCGCCCATTCTCCGGCGACAGCTGCATGAAGAACTCACGGCAGGCCCCGCAGGGCATCCCGCTGCCGCCGCCGCACGGCGGCGCGTCCCGAAAAGCGATCATCCGCCGGACGACGGTCTGACCGCTGTTGACCAGCATATTCAGCGCCGCCACCCGCTCGGCACACAGATTCAGCACACCGCTGCAGCTCTCCACACAGAAACCGGTATAGATGTCGCCGTTCCCGCTTTCCAGCGCACACACCACATGACGGGCATAGATAAACGGCGTCACATCCCCCTGACGGTACAACCCCTTGGCCTTTTGATACAGCTGCTCCCAGATATCCATACACACGCTCCCACTCTCCGATTTCCCTGATGAAAAGAAGAAAGGGACTGTAAACAGCCCCTTTCTCCGCCAATGCATTCTTATTTGATGAGTTCCTTGACCTTCGAGGCCTTGCCCACGCGGTCACGCAGGTAGTACAGCTTGCTGCGGCGCACTTTACCGTTGCGGATCACTTTCACAGCCGCCACATTGGGGCTATGCAGCGGGAACACACGCTCCACGCCCACACCGTAGGATACCCGGCGCACCGTAAAGGTCTCGGCAACGCCGCTGCCCTTCTTCGCGATGACCGTGCCCTCAAAGGCCTGGATACGCTCCCGGTCACCTTCGCGGATCTTTACGTCCACGCGCACCGTGTCGCCCACGGAAAACGCAGGCACGGTCTCCTTGATGCTGCCCTCAGCAATCAACTTCAATGCATCCATCTTGACTTTCCTCCTAAAATTTCAGACATTCTTGCCGCACCGCCACGGTCGGTAGAGGACTGCCCGCTTTAATGTCGTGCTTTCGCCTGGCATTAACCCCCACAGGGCACAAAATCCCCGCGGTCAAAAACACGTCTGGTATTGTAGCATGTTCTCTACCAAAATGCAAGTGTTTTTTTGCAAAAAAGTGAAAAACCCCGCAAAAAGGTCGGGACAGCGCCGCTGTCGCCGTCACGCGATCGGCCGATCGACCGCTGCATCCCTCTTCCGCAGGAGGCTTTCACCGCCATACAGACCGCCCGGCTCCCTCACAGTCTCCCGCACAATTACAGCGTAAGGCAGCCTTCCTCCAGCATCGACTGGGCCGCCAGCAGCACGCCGATGCGGCCGCTGGCGTAATTCAGTCCGCCCTGCATATAGGCCGCATACGGCTCCCGCAGCGGCGCATCCGCCGACAGCTCGATGGACGAACCGTTGGTGAACGCGCCGGCCGCCATGATAACTTTGCTGACATAACCCGGCTGCTCCGACGGCTCCGGCACCACAAAGGAATCCACCGGCGCGCCCTTCTGCATCCCACGGCAAAAAGCGATCAGCGACGGTTCATCCCGCAGCAGGATCGTCTGGATGATATCGCCCCGGTATTCCTCCGGGCGGGGACTGACCGTATAGCCCAGCGCCTGAAACAGCCCGGAGGCAAACACCGCCGTTTTCATGGCCTCGCCGACCACGTGGGGCGCATGGAACAGTCCCATATACAGACTACGGGTATGCCCCAGAGAAGCGCCGACCTCCCGCCCCAGTCCGGGCGTAGTCATACGATAGGCGCACTGCTCGATGCAGGCGGCCGTACCGCACATATAGCCGCCGTTGGGCGCGATCCCGCCGCCGAGATTCTTGATCAGCGACCCGGCGATCAGATCCACGCCGACCTGGGTAGGCTCCAGTTTTTCCGTAAACTCGCCGTAGCAGTTATCGGCAAAGATGGTCACATCCGGCCGCACCTGCCGCACCGCCTCCACGATGCGGCGGATCCCGTCCACGGTCAGCGACGGGCGGGTGTTATACCCCCGGGAGCGCTGAATATGCACCAGCTTTATGGTGGGGTCCTCCCGCAGCGCCGCCTGAATGCCGGGAAGATCCGGCGCCTGCTGCTCATTGAGCGGCACCTCCCGGTAAGCAACGCCGTATTCCGCCAGCGAACCGGCGCAGGGCACCTTATGCCCGATCACCTGCTCCAGCGTATCGTAGGGCGCACCGGTAGCCGCCAGCAGCGTATCGCCGGGGCGCAGCATGGCATACAGCGCAATGGCGATCGCGTGGGTGCCGGAAACGATGCTGTGGCGGATCAGCGCATCCTCCGCCCCCATGATATCCGCCAGTATGGCGTCCAGCGCATCCCGGCCGCGGTCGCCGTTGCCGTACCCGGTGGTGGGCATGAAATGGCTCTCGCTCACCCGATGGCGAATGAAGGCGGACAGCACCTTCTGCTGGTTATATGTAGAAATCTCCTCGATGCGGGCAAACGTTTCCTTCGTTTGAGCATCCACCCTGTCGGCCAGCTCTGCCAGCCGGGGGTCCACCTGAAAAAATGTCGTATCCATGTGTTTCTCTCCTGAACTTCAGTATTTTACGATATGCGTATCTCCGCCCAGCCCTCATCGGCGGGGGCAAAGCCCAGGCGGGCATACAGTCGTTCGGCCGCCCCGTCCGTCGGCGCGATCCACATCGTCCGCTTGTCCGACAGGCGGGACAGCAGGGCCGTCACACACCGGGAGGCCAGCCCTCTGCGCCGAAACGACGGCTCCGTCACCACCCCGCCGATCACTGCCGCCGACTGGGATTCCGCCACGGTCATGGCCATGCTCACCGGGCGGCCGTCCGCGCAGCACACCGCCACATGACACGCCTCGTGGCGCAGCCGATGGGACACATCCACATACCAGCTGTCGAAGGGTGGCAGAGCAGAAAAACCGGTTTGCAGCAACGGGTACAGCATCGGCAGCCGATAGGCCGGTTCATCCGGGGCGACCGGCGGCCACACGCCTGTAAAACGCATGAGCCCGCCATACGACACAGCGCCGTGCAACACCGCCGCCAGCGCCCGCCCGGTCACGCCGTCCGTGCGCAGCAGCCGCAAACCGGGCAGCAGACGCAAAAACGCCACCCACTCCTCCGACAGCGCTCCCGGGGCATCCAGCACAGCGATCCCGTCCAAAAACGCCAGGGCCGCTCCCGCCTCGTCCGCAAAGAACTGCACCAGATTCGACTCCCCATAGGCTTTGTGCAATCCATGGATCCGCGCGGCACATTCCGTATCCCGCTCGGCGGGCAGATCGCGGCCTGCAACGGAACGGATCATGCGGGCAGCACCCCGATCAGCAGCCGCAGCAGATCCTCCATGGCCTGCACATCCGCCCAGCTGCCGGTGCAGGTCGGAGAATGAATATAGCGGCAGGGCAGCGACAGCGCCGCCATACGCACACCGTCGCCGCTGGTCTGTATGCTCCCGGCATTGTTGCCGCCGGCGATGCGGGTCTTGGTCTGGGTCGGAATCCCGTGCTCATCCGCCAACGCCCGGATCTGTCGATACAGGTCCGCATCATACAGAGTCGCCCGGTCGGCAAAAGAAACGACGCCCCTATCGCCGACACGGCACACCGCATTGTCCGGACGGCTGCCGACCGTATCGGCGGCCGTGGTGGCATCCAGCGCAATGGCTATATCCGGCCGAATCTGCCGGGCCGCCACTCCAGCTCCCCGCAGCCCCACCTCCTCCTGCACGGAGAAGGACAACCACAGGTCATATTCCGGCTGGCTCGCCGCCAGCGTCAGCAGCAGCGCACACCCAACCCGATCGTCCACCGCCTTGCTCACAAAGCGGTCGTTGGCCAGATCGGCCCAGCATTGCTGGAATGTGCCCGCGGCTCCGATGCGCACCATTCTCGCCGCCTCCGTACCGTCGGCCGCTCCGATGTCCACGACCATCGTCTCATTAGACGGAATGGTGGTGCGCTCCTCTCCCTTGCACTGGTGGATCGCCTTGCCGCCGATCACGCCCAGCCAGCCGCTGACACGCACCCGATGGCCGAACAGCGCCTGCTTGTCGATGCCGCCCACCGGCTCAAAATGCAAAAAGCCGTCCTCTCCGATATGGGTGATCAAAAAGCCCACCTCATCCATATGGGCATCCAGCAGCAGCCGGTGGCTGCCGGTCTGCCGGCCGATGAGGTGCACCAGCACGTTCCCCATTGGGTCAACGGTAATCTCCTTCGGTGCGGAGCTGGCCTCCAGCTCATCCAGTATATACTCCCGCACATCCTCTTCCCGGCCGGAGACGCCGTCCAAATTACACAATTCCCGCAACAGCTTCCGGTTCACAGCCGCGTCCCCCTTTCCGTCACATAGGCCGCCATGAGCGCGCCCACCGCAACCACATCCAAAAGATCCACCGCCTCCGCGGGGGTATGCATATACCGCAGCGGAATGGACAGCAGACCGGTAGGAATCCCGGCGTTCTCATTGCTGATCCGGTCGGCGTCGGTGCCGGTGGAAGACCCCATCACCTCGAACTGATGAGAGATCTCCAGCCTTCCGGCGATCTCCGTCAGTCCGTCGGACACCCGCCGATCCAGCAACGGAGACAGACCGATCATCGCGCCCTTACCCATCACGCCGCAATGCCGCGGATCGGCGTCCGAGGTCAAAGCAAAGCTCACGTCCGTAACCAGCGCCACATCCGGTTTCAGCTGCCGGGCCGCCACACCGGCTCCGCGCCGCCCGACCTCCTCCTGCACACAGAAAGCCACCGCCACCGTGGCGGCAGGCTGCCTTAACACGCTCAGCGCCTCCAGGATCGCCGCCATGCCCGCCCGATCATCCAGAGCCTTACAGCTGACCACCGTTTCCCCCATCGGGAAGAACCGGGGCGCAAAAGCCACCCGATCGCCGGGGCGCACGTGCGCCATGGCCTCCTGCCCGCTCATGCCGATGTCAATGCCGCGGGTGGACAGCTCCGGCAGTCCGCTATCCTTCTGAATGAGATGCGGGGGCACCGAGCAGAACACGCCAGGGTATGGCTTGTCCCCGTATACCACCACATTCTGCGCCGCCAGCACCCGCTCGTCGGGGCTGCCCGCCGCCGCCACATGGACGAACCCCAGTTCATCCACGCCGGTCACAAGAAAGCCCACCTCGTCCATATGCGCCTGCAACAGCACCGTTCCGGCGGCAGGGTCAGTGCCTCGCCGCACCGCCAGCACATTTCCCATCCTGTCCACCGTAACCGTATCGGTCAGCGGGCGCAGCAGCTTCACAGCCAGCTCGGTTATCTCCGTCTGTCCGGCCACGCCGGGCGCCCGGCACAGCTGCTCCAGATTGTCTTTTGCACTAATGGTTTCCATGCTCATGACTCATTCTCACTCCTTACGGCAGATTCTGCACCAGGGTCTTAAAGTGTTGTCCCCGTTCCTCAAAGTTCTTATACATATCAAAACTGGCACTGGCGGGAGACATAAACACGATGTCCCCGTCCCCGGCCAGCCGATCGGCCGTCTGCACCGCCTCGGACATATCCTTCACCCGGTAAATGGGCAGATCGGAGCAGGCGCGTATCGCAGCTTCGATAGCATCTGCCGTAGCGCCCAGCAGCACCGCCGCCTGCACCTTTTCCGCTGCCACCGGTCCCAGCGGCGTATAGGGGATGTGCTTGTCATAGCCGCCGGCGATGAGGATCACCTTCTGGCGGAATGCCTGCAACCCGGCGATGGTGCGGGAGGGGCTGCTGCCGATGGAATCGTTATACCAGCGCACGCCGTTGCGTTCCCGCACCAGCTCGCAGCGATGCTCCACGCCGCCGAACGCCCGGGCGAACCGGACGATGGCCTCCGGCGACACCCGTCCCCACACAGCCGCGATGGCCGCCATATAGTTCTCCACATTATGCTCGCCGGGAATACGGATATCGTCCGCATCCATCACCACCGTATCCGTGCCGTCGGCGCTCACCACGATCCGCCGCCGCTCATCCAGCCAGCAGCCGCGCTCCACCCGGCCCCGCCGGGAAAACAGCCACACCTGGCCCGGACAGTCCGCCGCAAATCCTGCGGTGATGGCGTTATCGGCATTGAGCACCGCACGGTCGCCGGGCTTTTGGTACAGCACCAGATTTTTCTTTGCGTCAATGTATTCCTGCATATCGGTGTGCCAGTCCAGATGATTGGGCGCTACGTTGGTGACGACCGCTACCGCGGGAGACCGATGCATCCCCGTGAGCTGAAAGCTGGACAGCTCCACCACCGCCGCATTATCCGGAGTGATATCCGCCACATACGGCAGCAGCGCCCGGCCGATATTCCCCCCCACAAAGGTCTTGACGCCGGCCGCATCCAGCAGGCCGGCGATGATGGTGGTGGTGGTGGTTTTTCCGTCCGAGCCGGTGACGGCGTAGATCGGCGCCCGGCAGAGGTCGAAGAAGATCTCCATCTCCGAGGTGACGGTCTTCCCCTCTCGCCGCGCCTGTTCCAGCGCCGGCAGATACGGCTTCATGCCGGGGGTGCGCAGGATCAGCTGTCCGTCCAGCCGATCCAGGTATCCTTCTCCCAGCGACAGCTGCGCCCCCGCCGCCCTCAGCTCCCGGGCGGTATCCCCCAGCTGCGCCTCGGTGCGCCGATCACAAGCCACGACGTGCGCGCCCGCCTGCAAAAACTGGTGGATCACCGGCAGATTATTATGTCCGATCCCGCAGATGGTGACGGTTTTCCCGTCCACTGCATGAAAAAATGATTCGATGCTATTCAAATCCATCACTCCCGTATCTGGCATTCCGCCCATCCATTATACATATACTCTCCGCAAATAGCAAGAAAAACCTGCCGCCGAACCTTTTTCCGAAAATATTAAATTTTTATAAATTTCGACGTTCGGTCCTTGTGAATTGCCGTTACAGGAGCTATAATAGCACCATGGAGCAAGGAGATGAACGCCGTGTACTATTACGAAGGTATGAGCTGTCCGGTCTGCGGACAGCCTTTTCAGTCGGACGACGATGTGGTCGTATGCCCGGTCTGCGGGCTGCCCCATCACCGCGCCTGCTGGAAGCAGGAGGGGCACTGTCATCTGGCGCACCTGCACGGAACCGACGAACAATGGAGCCGCGAAGCGGCGGAAGCCGCCGCGCAGCCGGAGCAGGAGCCGGAGGACTCTGCCCGATCCGGAGGTGTGCAGATCTGCCCCCGATGCCGGACGGAGAACCCGGAATATGCCGAGTTTTGCTGCCGCTGCGGATGTCCTCTGGGCGAGGCGGACTGGGACGGCGACCGCTCCGCGGATGCAGGCGATTTTCAGCAGCCCCCTTACAGCGAATATATGCCTTTCCGCAGTGTGTTTTCGGATACGGCAAACTGCAATCCCAATGAGGTGATCGGCGACCGGAAGGCCACCGATCTGGCCGCGGCCATCGGCGGACGGACAGACTATTATCTGCCGCGATTCCGGCAAATCGCCGGCGGACGCTCCGGCGGGTGGAACTGGTCGGCTTTTCTGCTGGGACCGTATTGGCTGCTGTACCGAAAGATGTATCTGTCCGGCGGATTGCTGTTGCTGTTGCAGCTTTTGCAGAGCACCGTCCTGTACTGGATCATGAACAAGCTGAATCTGACAGACAACGCGGCGCTGCTGCGGTTTTTCTCCCGGGATTTTGAGAACCGCCAGGAGCTGTACTACTATCTGGCGCTGTTGCTGCTGAGTCTGTTGGTGTTTGCGATTCGGTTTGCTCTGGGCGGATTGGGCAACCGGCTCTATTATCGCCATTCCTGTGAGCTGATCACCCGTAAGCGGGAGCAAATACCGGATATCACCACTGCCGAATTGGCTACCGTAGGCGGGACGTCTTTCAGCATCCTGGTGATCGGCTATGTGGGTGCCAATGTGCTGAGCATGCTGATTCAGCTGCTACTATAAACCATATGAGTGTGAGGAGAATACGATGAATACAGTGCGGAAAGCAGTCATTCCGGCAGCCGGACTGGGCACACGCGTGCTCCCGGCCTCCAAATCCATGCCCAAAGAAATGCTCCCTATTGTGGACAAGCCCGCGATACAGTATATC
Source organism: Ruminococcaceae bacterium UBA5905 (assembly GCA_002431285.1). Classification (GTDB taxonomy): domain Bacteria; phylum Bacillota; class Clostridia; order Oscillospirales; family Acutalibacteraceae; genus UBA5905. The sequence continues at coordinate 14,179 of DJEF01000047.1, forward strand.
GTGGAGGAGGCGGTGCAGTCCGGCATCACGGACATTCTGATCATCACCAACCGGGGCAAGGGCATCATCGAGGATCATTTCGACCACAGCATCGAGCTGGAGGAGCGGCTGGCGGCCGGCGGTAAAACCGAGGCGCTGGAGCAGGTGCAGCGCCTGTCCTCCATGGCCAACATCCACTATATTCGCCAACGGGAGACCAAGGGTTTGGGACACGCAGTCAGCTGTGCCCGCACATTCGTCGGCAATGAGCCGTTTGCCGTGCTGTACGGAGACGATGTGATCATCGGTGACGATCCGGTTTGCGGCCAGTTGTGCCGCGTGTATGAGGAATACGGCAAATCGGTGGTCGGTGTCAAACAGGTGACGCCGGAGCAGGTACTGCGGTATTGCTCGCTGGGGGTGCGTCCGGTGCGGGACGCAGTTTTTGATGTATACGACATGATCGAGAAGCCCGCGCCGGACAAGGTGCTGTCCCTCTATTCCATCTTGGGACGGTGTGTGCTGACGCCGGATATCTTTGATATTCTGGAGAATACCGCCCCCGGAGCCGGCGGCGAAATTCAATTGACCGATGCCATGTGTGTACAGGCGAAGGACAACCGCATGATGGCGGTGGATTTCGTGGGCAAGCGGTACGATATGGGCAATAAGCTGGGAATTTTACAGGCCAACTGCGAAGTGGCGTTGCGACGCCCCGATCTGCGGGACGACTTCGCCGCCTATTTGAAAGAATTGGCGGCAACGCTGTAACGGTAAGCGCATAGAGTGATACCCCCGGAGGGCGGTTTGCCTTTGCCGGGGGTATGCTTTTTCCGGCGGAATGCAGCCCGACAGTCGCAATCCGCCCCGTTGTGGGCGACGGCATCTTGCGGTCTCCTTGCCGAGATATATCCGCATTCTTCAGTGCACTCACATACCCTCGAATTCATACGGCACGGCTATCCGGCGAACGCAGCGAACATTCCGGGTTTTGCAGAAAACGAACAAATGATCGTTTTGCGCTTGACTTTTCACCCTCGATGGGTGTATGATACACGAAGATAATCCACAGTAGGAGGTACGCAGTATGGCGGCACCGTTAGCAGACCGGATTCGTCCGACAGCGCTGAGCGACGTGGTGGGACAGCAGCATATTCTGGGCGAGGGAAAAGCTCTGCGGAACATACTGGAGAGCGGTCACATCCCCAACCTGATCTTCTACGGGCCCTCCGGGGTCGGGAAAACCACCGTAGCCCGCATCATCGCCGAACGGGCGGATATGCGGCTGCACAAGCTCAACGGCACCACCGCTTCTACCGCGGATATCAAAGCTGTGGTGGAGGAGCTGGACACCTTTGCGGGTATGAACGGTGTGCTGCTGTATCTGGATGAGATCCAATATTTTAATAAGCGACAACAGCAAACGCTGCTGGAATTCATCGAAAACGGCCGCATCACGCTGATTGCCTCCACAACGGAGAACCCGTATTTCTATGTATACAATGCTATTTTGAGCCGTTCTACGGTGTTTGAGTTCAAGGCCGTGGAGCCGACGGAGATTGAAAAGGCCGTACACCGCGGTTTTTCCATCCTCCAAAGCGAGCGGGAAGCCCCTCTGCAGGTGGAGGAGCCGGTATACGCCCACATTGCCCGGGCTTGCGGCGGCGATGTGCGCAAGGCCATCAACGCCGTGGAGCTATGCGTATTGGCCGGCGATACCGACGCGGACGGCAGCACCACCGTGACATTGGAGACGGCGCAGCAGCTATCCCAGCGCAGCGCCATGCGTTATGACCGGGAGGGCGACGAGCATTACGACATCGTATCCGCCTACCAGAAATCCATGCGCGGCTCCGACCCGGATGCGGCGCTGCACTATCTGGCGCGGCTGCTGGAGAGCGGCGACCTACCCTCCGCCTGTCGGCGGCTGATGGTCTGCGCCAGCGAGGATGTGGGATTGGCCTATCCGCAGATCCTGCCCATCGTCAAGGCGGCGGTGGACATGGCACAGCAGGTGGGTCTGCCGGAGGCGCGGATCCCACTGGCCGACGCGGTCATCCTGGTGTGCCAGGCGCCGAAATCCAACACCGGCTGCTGCGCCATCGACGCCGCCATCGCCGATGTGCAGGCCGGAAAAAGCGGTCCCATCCCCCGTCAGCTGCAAAACAAGCACTATGACAGCGCCGAGGTGGAGAAAAAAGGGCAGTTCTATCGGTATCCCCACAGCTTCCCCGGCCACTGGGTACGGCAGCAGTATTTACCGGATGCGCTGCGGGACGCCGTATATTACACTCCCGGCGATAACAAAACCGAGCAGTCCTTTGCGGCCTACTGGAAAGAAATCAAGGGTAAATAAACGAAGCGGTCGGTGCTAATAGCGCCGACCGCTTTTCTCATTTGGCAAAGTGGATCATTTGGAGAAAACGAATTCCGCACGCTTGTCGGAAAGCCAATCGGATTTTACCTGTAACTCCAGTTCTTTCCAATCTTCAGACGCCTCAACGGCATACCATCCGACCAGTTTTTTACCTGGGGTGATACTGCCATCCAGCGTACCATCCGGAAAAGAGCAGGCCGCCGAGAAGGAATAGTCACACTTTACCCCATCCACATAAGCATCAAACAGCAATATGGAGCTGATCCTCTGTTCTTCGTCAGATATGTTTTCAATGGTGAATTGCACCCCCACAAAGACCTTGCCATCCTCCGCCTCATAAAAGCTTTTTCCGTAGGATTCCTGCAGGTCTTGTGCCGTCACCCGTATCGTGCGGAATACAGCCGTTTCGTGCAGGCCAAAGGTCGTCCGATCGGAGGATGCACTCCCGGAGACAGAGGCGCTGCTCATCGCCGGTTCCTTTATCGGTTCCGAGTCCGCATTACTCCCAACCTGCCACAACACCAACACCGCAAAGAACACCGTGATCAGCACTTTCACCCAGGTCTTCCAGCTTTTCTTCGCCCACATTAACCCCAGTCCCACCGGGAAAAAGAAAACCAGCAGCAACACAATAGCCCAAGTCGGCGCTCCCTGTTTGTCCGGCGGCATCGGTGCATTGCACCCGTTCGGACAATAATTTCCCTCGTATGCCTGGCCGCATTTTCCACACTTCATTGTTTCATCTACTCCTTTTCTTCAGATAGACAGTGCACACTGTCTTTTAGGATTATAAACCATTTTGGTTTATATGTCAATATACCAATTCGGTTTATTCTATACTATTGTCATTCGATTTACGATAGGTGGGATGAACCATGTACCAACGTATCCGGGGACTGCGAGAAGATCGGGATCTGCGACAAAAGGATGTAGCCGACTATCTGCATTGCAGTCAGGTGGCCTATTCCCGCTATGAGCTGGGGACACGGGATATACCCAGCGAGGTGTTGATTGCTCTGGCCGCTTTCCATCAGACCAGCATCGACTATCTGCTGGGTCTGACCGATGTAAAAACGCCCTATCCGGCCGCCAGACACACCCCGCAGAAATGAGCAAGCCTCCGGCGGATATCCGCCGGAGGCTCTGTGTTTTTCATAACCTCTTCGTTTCCTCAGATGAGCTGCTGATCGTTGATCACCAGTTTGAATTGCAGCCCCAATTTTTCTGCCGCCTTGCGGCAGAGAATCATCCGTCCCATGAAAATCTCAAAATATTCCATCACCGATCCGTGCTCCCGGTCGATCACCAGCGTCAGCTGGATCTCCGTATGATCCGGATTGATCTCCAACTTGGAAGAGGTCACGGAATAATTGACCCGGTCATGAATATCAAAAGAAGCGATATTCCGGTTGCGTACCCGGCTGCGGCGCACATCGGATTTATCCGCCAGGATCAGCGCTGCGGCCAGCGGGCTGACCGGCACACCGGTGCCCTCGTCATGGTTGCCGATGGCCGCCGTGATATGGGCGATCTCATCTGCCGGAAAGCCCATTTTATCCAGCAGCCGGAAAGCCATCACCGCTCCGCTCTGGCTATGATCCACCCGATTGACCAGGTTCCCGATATCGTGGAGATATCCGGCGATCCGGGACAACTCCACCAATCGCGCCGGATATCCCAGCGTTTCCAAAATGTTCCCGGCGTTCTCCGCTACCTGAGTGACGTGTGCGAAGCTGTGCTCCGTCATCCCCAAAGCCGCCAGCGCCTCGTTGGCCGCCTCAATATAGGTACGAATGGTCGGGTCTCTGCGTATCATCTCATAGCTCAGATCCATAGATATAAAACTCCCCTCTGTTCCGTCATGTCTACGTCCACACTTCTGCATACCATTCCGCCGCCGTAGCACACGGCTCACGGGCGGTCTTTCAGCATATAATCCACCATGGCCGCCGCAGCCGGGACGGCCACTCTCCCCGCCGCCAGCCGATCGGCCATTCCCCGCAGCCTGTCCGGATCATCCAGAAGCTGCAACGCCTTTCCGATAGCGGACGGCCAATCGGAGGCGCCCGGCGTTCCGTAGGTACGGGAAAAATATTCCAGATTGCGGGATTCGCACCCCGGAACCGCCAGCAGCATCACCGACGGGCAGCCGGAAACCAGCATCTCGGTGCAGGTCAGTCCGCCGGGTTTCGTGATGCACACATCCGCCGCCGCCATATACAACGGCATCTCCTTTGTAAAGCCGAGAGCCTTTACGCCGTCAATGGGCGTTTCCGTCAGCTTCTCGTACAGCGCCCGATTGTTGCCGCACACCACGACCGGCAGCACCTGCGGCGGGATCTGCCCATCCATGCGAGGGACTTCCTTTTCAATATGCCCACAGCCCATGCTGCCGCAGCACAGCAACAGTATCCGTTTGTCCTCCGGCAGTCCCAGACTGCGGCACGCCTGCGCCCGCTCCACCGGGGTATAAAACGCCCGTTTCACCGGGATGCCGGTGGCCGCCAACTTTTCCCGGGGAATACCGCAGGCGATGAACTCCGGGATCAGGTCCGCCGCCGGCACAAACCAGGCCCGGGCGGACAGAGTATTGACCCCGGGACTGCACGTATAATCCGTCGCCAGAAAATAGAACGGAACGGTCAGCCCGTGACGCTTTTGTGCCTCTGTCAGCATCATCGCCGCAAACACATGCACGCACAAAATTGCCGTAAAGCCGTTCTCCTTCACATAGTCCGCCATCCGTTCCACGCCCCGCCGTAGCAGATTGGAGACCCAGGTCATCCGATGATGCTCCTGATAGGCGTATACCCGGCCGAAAGTACCGGGCAGATGGCGATAGACATACACATGCCCGTGACTGACGATGGAAGAAAATTGCGGGGACACAAACCGCAACCCATCCTCCACCGTACAGGGAATGCCACGGCTCTCCAACTCCTCCCGCACCGCAGCGGCGGAAGAATTATGACCGCCGCCGGTATTGGCCGACAGGATCAACACACGCATAGTCAAAACACCCTTCCTGTATTTTTCAGCGCACCCGCCGGCGCAGCTCTCCGAAAAACTCCTTTAATACTTGCCGACACGCATCCTCCAACACACCGCAGACGTGCTCCGGCCGATGGTTATACGGCAGCCGGAACAGGTCCACCACCGAGCCGCAGGAGCCGGCCTTGGGATCCGCCGTCCCCTGAATGACCCGGTCGATCCGGGCATTGATGATTGCTCCGGCGCACATGGGGCACGGCTCCAGCGTCACATACAGGTCGCAGCCGGACAGCCGCCAGCCGCCCAAGGTGCGGCAAGCCTCGGCGATGGCCTCAATCTCAGCGTGCGCCAGAGCGTTTCTGTCCCGCTCCCGGCGGTTCCGGCCACGGCCGATGACCACGCCGTCCCTGACCACCACAGCACCCACCGGCACCTCGCCCTCCGCGGCCGCTTCCCGCGCCAGACACAGCGCCTGCTCCATGAACTCTTCTTCCGAACTCATACCGCCTCCAGCACCGCCTGCACCAGCAGCACCCCCAGAGCAAGCAGCAGCACCGGCGAGGTAAACAGAGCGCTCCACCGCTGCCCGGCATTGAGGGAAGAGCGGGGCTGTGCCGGCAGCCGCAGCAGCTCGCTGCGCCGGAGCAGCAGTATCGCCACCGCCATAAGCCCCAACAGGATCAGCGCGCCGATCACGATCCAATTGAGCACACCGAACGCGGATTCATTCATTCCATCGCCGAGATACTCAATCAGGACAGACACACCGTTATTGCAAAAATGCACCGCCACCGGCAGCCAGATGTTATCGGTCGCCACATACAGCCAGCCCAGCACCAGACCCACTACAAAGGCGAAGGGGATCTGCCGGATATTGCCGTGCATCATGCCGAAGAACAGCGCCGACATGAACACCGCCGCTCCGTCGCCGAAGGGGCGCAGTTCCCGCAGAAGATACCCCCGCATGACCGCCTCCTCCAGCAGAGCCGGAAGCACGGCAAACACGATCAGATACACCGCAAAGCCCGTCGGCGTAGGCTCCAGCATATCCGGCGTCTCCGGCGCCGAGGCGCCGAACTGCTCCAGAAAGGCCGTCACATAAGAGCCGATGATGTTGGCCAGCATACACACGCCCACTCCGGCCACGACCGCCAGAAAGGCATCCGGGCCATTGACCCGGTGCGCCGGGCTCAGGGGGAAATACCGCCGCTTGCCGCACAGCGCCACCAGCGCCGCCGGCACCAGCATCGCAAAGCTGTATACCCCTGCGTACACAAGCAGATACGACACCTTGTCCATGCCCAGCAGCGGCTGAGTCAGCTGAGAGCGATCCAGCACGCCGGCCAGCAGCAGAATGACCGCCAATATGTTGAAAGTCAGCAGCAGTCCCGCCGTATTCGCCAGCATCAGTGCGCCGGCAAAATTCCCTTTCCGGCGCAGCCAGCGTCTCTCCAGCTGCTGGGGCGTCGGCGGGGGGGCATACACAAACGGTTGCGGTGTCCAGCCTTGTTGTTCCATAAATCCATGTCCTCTCCCGGATCGGTCCGGCCAATCCGTCCATTCAAGTGCATTTTAACACATTTCCCCGGAATTGTACAGCAATATTTTCGTTGCACATTTCGTAGAATTGTGATATGATAGTCAGCAGTATTGCGTGAGGAGGAATCGCATTGGATAATCGTCCCATCGGCGTATTTGACTCCGGACTGGGCGGGTTGACGGCGGTGCGGCAGCTCATGGAGCTGATGCCCCGAGAGGATATCGTCTATTTCGGGGATACCGGTCGGGTGCCCTACGGCTCCCGCAGCGCTCAGACCGTGCACCGGTATGCCCGGGAGGACTGCCGATTTCTTCAGCAGCAGGGGGTAAAATTTCTCATCGCTGCCTGCGGCACCGTCAGCTCCGTGGCCGGAGATGTGCTGGAGGCGCTGCCGCTGCCGGCCATGGGGATCATTCAGCCCGCCGCCGATGCCGCCGCCCGCGCCACCCGCAGCCGCCGGATCGGCGTGATGGGCACCTCCACCACCGTGCGCTCCGGCTCCTTCGTCCGGCGTCTGCACGAGCTGGATCCTTCCATCGAAGTGACCGCCGCGGCCTGTCCGGTGCTGGTGTCGCTGGTGGAGAACGGATGGATTGACCCCCGGGACGAGGTGACGAGCGCCGCCGTGCGCCGGTATCTGCTCCCCTTGCAGGAGGCGCAGGTGGACACGGTGATCCTGGGCTGCACCCACTTCCCGCTATTGGCGCCGCTGATCCGGGCACAGCTCGGCGCGGATGTGACGCTCATTGATTCCGGCCGGGAGACCGCTGCCGCCTGCGCCGCCCGGCTGGCCGCAGCGGACGCTCTGTGCGATCCGAAAAAAGCACGGGGACGCTATCATTTTTTCGTATCCGACCGCCCGGAGGGATTCACTCAGGTGGCGGAGACCTTTTTGGGACATCCGGTGCACGAGGAGATCGACATGATCCCGCCGGACACATTGCGCCTATGAGGGAGGGGTATCCATGCAAGCGCTCATTCACATACGCGGTGTGCAAACGGTTGACGATCAGGAGCCGGACATCATTGAGATGACCACCTGCGGCACGTTTCTGCCCGCCGACGGGGGCTATGCCCTCTCCTATACCGAGGGCCAGGGAGAAGAAGCCACAGCAGTCACGCTGCACGTGGCCGGAAACCGGGTCACGCTGGAACGCTCCGGCGCCTGCTCCAGCATCCTGATCCTCGAAAAGCAGCGCCGCCACCACAGCCAGTATTCCACCCCCTTCGGGGTGCTGGATATGGGCACCTACGCCACCGCACTGGATTGGGAACTGACCGAGCTGGGCGGGACTCTGGATTTTGCCTACACATTGGGATTCAACGGGAGTGTCAATTCGTCCCATACCGTGCATATTACCGTACAGGAGGAGAACACATCATGTCCAATATCGTAAAAGAAACCGAAGCCCAACTGCGGCAATTGATCGGCGACGCCTTCGCCGCGGCCATCGCCGCCGGAGAGCTGCCCCAGGCGGACATCCCCGCCTATGCCGTGGAGATCCCCGCCGACCGGAAGAATGGCGACATGGCGGTGAACGCCGCCATGGTTTCCGCCCGGGCCTTTCATGCCGCCCCCCGAAAGATCGCCGATACGCTGGCCGCCTATCTCAAGCTGGACGGCACCCGGTTTGACAAAGCGGAGGTGGCCGGTCCCGGATTTATGAATTTCTTCCTTTCCCCCGCCTATTACAGCGACGTAGTGGCGGAGGTGCGCCGGGAGGACAAGCAGTTCGGCCGCTCCGATTTCGGCGGCGGCCAAAAGGTAATGGTAGAATACGTCTCCGCCAACCCCACCGGCCCCATGCACATGGGCAATGCCCGGGGCGGCGCGCTGGGGGACTGTCTGGCCAGTGTGCTGGACGCCGCCGGCTACACTGTATGGCGGGAATTCTATATCAACGACGCCGGCAACCAGATCGAAAAATTCGGGCTGTCGCTGGAGGTGCGGTATCTCCAGATCTTCAAGGGTGAAGACGCTGTGGAGCTGCCGGAGGACGCCTATCACGGCGACGATATCAAGGAGCACGCCGCCGCCTTTGCCGAAAAATACGGAGACAAATACGTGGACGCGGACTCCGCCCAGCGGCGAAAAGCGCTGGTGGACTATGCTCTGCCGCTGAACATCGCCAAAATGCAGGCGGATATGGCAAAATACCGTATCGAATACGACCGGTGGTTCACCGAATCCACCCTCCACAAGGACGGCGAGCTGCAAGAGATCATCGACATCCTCACCGAAAAGGGGCTAACCTACGAAAAGGACGGCGCTCTGTGGTACAAGGCCGGAGAATACGGCGAGAAATATCAGCCCAAGAAGCACAAAACCAGAGACGGTGAAGAAGAGGGCATCAAAGACGAGGTGCTGGTGCGCGCCAACGGCAATCCCACCTATTTCGCCGCCGACATTGCTTACCACCGCAACAAATTTCTGCGGGGCTACGAGACTCTTATCGACGTCTGGGGCGCCGACCACCACGGCCACGTTGCCCGCATGAAAGGCGCGATGGATGCCGTGGGTCTGGACGGCGAAAAGCTCCATGTGGTGCTGATGCAGCTGGTGCGGCTGGTGCGGGACGGTGAGATCGTCCGGATGTCCAAGCGCAGCGGCAAAGCCATCCAACTGAGCGACCTGCTGGATGAGGTGCCGGTGGATGCCGCCCGGTTCTTCTTCAACCAGCGGGAAGCCAACACCCAGATGGAGTTTGACTTAGGGCTGGCCATCGAGCAGTCCTCCTCCAACCCGGTCTATTATGTCCAGTATGCCCACGCCCGCATCCACTCCATCTTCCGCAAGCTGGGGATCGCCGATCCGTCCGCCTGTAGCGCCACCCCGGCGCAGCTGGCGCTGCTCACCGCTCCCGAGGAGCGGGAGCTGATCCGCCATCTGTCCGGTCTGGAAAAGACCGTGGTGGAATGCGCCAAGGCGCTGGATCCCTCCGGCATCACCCGGTACGCGCTGGAGCTGGCCACCCTGTTCCATAAGTTCTACAACGCCTGCCACGTCAGCGGCGTGGAGGCCGATCTGGCAGCGGCACGTCTAGCGCTGTGCGATGCCGCCCGCATCGCTCTGCGGAATGTGCTGACCATGATGAAGATCACCGCACCCGAAAGTATGTGATTCAGGCCGTGCAGATTCTGCACGGAATCATTGCCAATAAAAATCCCGCCGACGGAATACCGGATTCCGTCGGCGGGATTTTCGTTTCTGTGATTCTCCGTGATCCCATAAACAGAGCGATCGGGTTATGGCCGTTACCGAAACGGTATAGCCCCCCATTTGATCTGTCTAAGGTCTGCAGGCTGCAAAGTCGGTTACGCCAGCGCGGCCGTATCCCGGGCGATCACCATTTCCTCGTCCGTGGGGATGACCCAGGCGGGGATGGCGGAATCCGCCGTGGTGATAAGGGTCTCTTTGCCGTGCACCTCGTTGGCCTTTACGTCGCACTTCATGCCCAGGAAACCCAGCGCCTCAATGATCTCCTGCCGCACACGGGGCTGGTTCTCGCCGATACCGGCGGTGAACACCAGCGCATCCAGACCGCCCAGCACAGCGATATAGGCGCCTACATATTTCAGCACCTGATAAGTGCGCATATCCCAGGCCAGCGCCGCCCGCTGATCTCCCCGGGCGATGGCCGCCTCGATATCCCGATCGTCGCTGTACTGCCCGGAAATGCCCAGCGTACCGGACTTCTTATTCATGATCTCATCCATCTGCGCCGGGGTCAGGCCCTCCTTCTCCATGAGGAAGGTCACGACCGACGGGTCAAAGCCGCCGGAGCGGGTACCCATCATAAAGCCGTCCAGCGGAGTCATGCCCATGGTGGTATCCACCACCTTGCCGTCTTTGATGGCGGCGATGGAGGAACCGCTGCCCAGATGGCAGGTAATGATGCGGGTGCCCTCCGTGCGTCCCAGCAGCTCGCAGCAGCGGGCGCTCACATACCGATGGGAAGTGCCGTGGAAGCCATAGCGGCGCACGCCGTATTTCTCATAATATTCATAGGGCAGACCGAACATAAACACTTTCTGCTCCATAGTCTGATGGAAAGCGGTATCGAACACCGCCACCTGGGTGATATCCTTACCGAAGGTGGCCGTCGCCGCCGCAATACCCTGCAAGGCCGCCGGATTGTGCAACGGCGCCAGCGCCTTAAGCGCGTCGATATCCGCCAACACCTCGTCGGTGATCACCACAGAATGATCGTATTTGGAGCCGCCCTGCACCACTCGATGGCCGATGGCGCTGACCTCACCCAGATCGTGGATGACCTTGCCCTCGCCCTCGGTGAGCGCTTTCTTCACCTGCGCGAACGCCGCCGTATGGTCGGGCATCGCCACCTCGCTTTTCCACGCCTGGCCGTGCGCCTTATGGGTGAAGCTGCCAACAGGCTGGCCGATGCGCTCGCAGATGCCCTTCCCCAGCACCTGCTCGCCGTCCATGTCGATGAGCTGATATTTCAGCGAAGAACTGCCGGCGTTGATAACCAAAATTTTCATACATCATTCTCCTTATACAATTCGTCTACCCTGTATCATACACTCTTTTACCGGAAATTTCAACCATTCCGGGCAAAAATCTGATTTGACAACCGAAAAAACTGTTGGTACAATGAAACCGTAAAACCGCAAGGGAGGGGTGCGCCGTGCTGATCACCGGCATCATCGCCGAATACGATCCGTTCCACAAAGGGCACGCCGCCCACATCGCCGCCGCCCGGTCGGCCGGCGCCACCCACATCGTCGTCGCATTGAGCGGAAATTTCACCCAACGGGGCAAGCCGGCGCTGCTGCCGAAAAGCTATCGCACGGAAATGGCGCTGGCAAACGGAGCTGATCTGGTGCTGGAGCTGCCGCTGCCGTGGGCAATGGCGCCGGCGGAGGGATTCGCCACCGGCGGCGTGGCGCTGTTGCAGGCGCTGGGGTGCGTACAGGCGCTGTCCTTCGGCTGCGAATGCGGGGACGCTGACGCGCTGCTGGCGCTGGCCGCCGTCATGGACACCCCCGCCTATACCGACGCGCTACGCCGGGCTCTGCGGGCCGGGGCGCCTTACGCCGCCGCCCGGCAGGCCGCTGCCGCCGATCTGTGCGGCGCGGACACCGCCGCGCTGCTGGCGCAGCCCAACAACACGCTGGGGCTGGAATACATCCGGGCCGCCGCCCGACTGGGAGCAGAATTCCGGTTTATCACCGTCCCGCGGCAGGGAGCCGGACACCGCGACACGGCAGCATCCGACGGCATCGCCAGCGGCACGGCTCTGCGCCGACTCATCCGGGCCGGACAGGCCGATGCTGCGGCCGACTATATGCCCGCTCCATCTACCGCTGTGCTGATGCAGGCGCTCCGGGATGGCAGAGCACCCGCCGATCCCCATCGGCTGGACAGTGCGCTGCTGACCCATCTGCGGCTGCAACCCCGCAGCGCCCTGGCTGCGCTCCCCTATGTTTCCGAGGGGCTGGAAAACCGACTATGGAACGCCATCCGCAGCGCCGTCACCCTACCGGAGCTGGAGACGGCGCTGCACACCCGCCGCTATCCGGCTGCCCGGCTGCGGCGCATTCTCTGGGCCTCCCTGTTGCGTATCACTCCGGATATGGCGCGGGGAACGCCCCCTTATCTGCGGGTGCTGGGTATGAACGCCCGCGGGCAGGAAATTCTGGCGGCCGCCGCCCCCACGCGACCGCTCCTCACCCGGTTTTCCCAAATACGGGAGCTGCCGCCACCGGCGCAGGCGGTGTTTGCCGCCGAATGCCGTAGCGGCGACGTATACGCCCTCATGCTGCCAAGCCCCGCCCCTTGCGGCGGCGAGCAGCAATACCATATCGCGATCCGGTAAGAAGGAGGCTCCACCGTGAAACCGCTCACTCTGTTTGTCTGTGTAATGCTGCCCTATCTGATCGGCAGCATCAATCCATCCTACATTCTGGCCCGCTGCAAAGGCTTCGACATCCGGCAGAAGGGCTCCGGCAACGCCGGCGCGTCCAATGCCGTCATCACCATGGGTAAGAAGGTGGGCATCGCCTTTGCTCTGCTGGATATCGGCAAGGGCTATATCGCCATCGCTCTGTGTCAATGGCTGTTCCCCGGCCAGCCCATTGTGTTGCCGCTGGCCGCTGCAGCGGTCATTGCCGGCCACATATTTCCGCTGTTTATGGGTTTCCGTGGCGGCAAGGGATTGGCCTGTCTGGCCGGTGCGCTCATTCGCTACGATTGGCGGCTGTTCCTGCTGTTTCTCGCTGCCGAGGCTATTTTGGCGCTGGTGACGGACTACATCTGCGTGATCCCCCTGACCGCGTCGGTGGCCTTTGCCATCCTGTACGCCGTACAAACGCGCTATGTGCCGGGAATACTGCTGTTTCTGGTCATCGTCGCCATGATCTACTGTAAACACATGGAGAATCTCAGGCGCATCCGTGTCGGCACGGAAATGCACCTGAGTTATCTGTGGCACCCTAAAGAAGAAGAACGGCGTATGGAAGAGCATACTCCTCCGGAAACGTAAGAACCGTCCGCAGACCCTGCCCGCCGGCAGAGCCTGCGGATTTTCCTTTGTCTATAATTTCATTATATGCAGACTTGATTTTTTGCCGAAAATACGCTACAATAGGGAGTGTTATTTTGTCGGAATGGAGTCGGAATTGTATGAACGTGTCTCCCTCGATCCTCACCTGTGATTTTGCCCACGGGGAGGAAGCCATGCGATTTGTGGATCGCTGCGGCGCGGATATGGTGCATTTGGATGTGATGGACGGTGTATTTGTGCCGAATCTCAGCTTTGGCCCCGCCGTGATTGCATCGCTGCGCCCGTACACCGCGCTGCCCTTTGACGTGCATCTGATGATGCAGCACCCGGATCGGCTGGTGGAGGCCTTTGCCAAGGCCGGCGCAGACATTCTCAATATCCATCTGGAATGCGTCGATCCGATCGACGATACCCTGCGGCACATCCGCTCTCTGGGCAAAAAAACCGCCGTCACCCTCAAGCCCGCCACCCCCGCCGAAGCGGCTTTCCCCTATTTGGAGCAGGTGGACATGGTGCTGGTGATGACGGTGGAGCCGGGCTTCGGCGGTCAATCATTCATGGCAGACATGATGCCGAAGGTGACCGCCCTGCGTCGGGAGATTGACCGGCGGGGCCTGCCCGTTCGGCTGGAGGTGGACGGCGGCATCGGAGAAAAAACCGCCCCCATCGCCGCCGCTGCCGGCGCAGATGTGGCGGTGATCGGCAGCGCCCTGTTCAACGCCGCCGACCCGCAGGCTTTAGTGCGGCAGGTGCAGGCGCTCTAAGACAGCCGGTGCGGTTCCTCGACGGGAGCGCCCAGGAGCGTTTCCAGCGCCCGTCCGGCGCACAGTAGCCGCCCGTGTTCCTCCACCGCCGCCGCTGCGGCGGCGCCGTAGCCCAGCGGTTCGCCGTAGGTGCATAAAAGCCGCCGCAGGCTCAGCGGCAACGCTCCGACGGTGTGCACCACCAGACGATATTCGCCGTTCAGCTCATATAACGATGTGCAAGGGGCGTCTGGGACAGCCCTCCACCGCTCGGCCAGCGCATACAGCGCCTCTAGATCCCGTGGACGGAACACCAATGCGCCGCCCATCGCACGGCGGCGGGGCGTCAGCAACAGCACACAGCCTCCGTCCACCGGTATGACCTCGGCCAGCGCCGGGGCGCAGCGCTTCCCCTGCTGCCGGGAGGCTGCCGACAGCAGTTTCTCCAGCATTCGGCGGGTGCGCAGCTCGCTCCCATCCATGGTCTCCATGGTCACGCCGAACCGCGTCAGTTCGCCGGAGGACAGCCAGACACGCAGACACCCATTACTCAATGATTCGATTTTCACCGTGATTCCTCCGTTTCCGAGACCCGTCCGGCAGCGGACGGTGGATTCACATACAATGTACGACCGATTTCCCCGCGGCACAATACGGAAATTGCTCACGGAAGGAATTTCCGACCCTTGCAGAAAGGTGTGTTCCTATGAAAATGTTTCTTCCGGGCCTGGCTCTCCCCTTTCAGAAGGGCGAAGCGCCCGATCAGCCGGTGGAGGTATTCCGCCCCACGGCGCCGCTGCGCATTCCGCTGATGCTGTCCGCCGTCGACACCGCGCCGAAAGCGCCTCAGCTGGAGACGGACAGGCATGTTGCCCGCGGGACTGTACTGTTGGAGGAGCCGGAAGGTATTCCGGCCATCGCCGATTGCGCCGGTACGATTTCCGGTACCGTGGTGGTCGATCATCCCCAGTATGGAGAAATGCTATGCGCCGAGGTGCATCCGGAAGGGGATGACAGCGAAACGCTGCCGATCACCCCGGCCGGCGAGATCACGGCGCAGACGGTGCTCACCGCTGCGCGGGAGGCGGCCATCTACGACGAGCTGGACGGCGCTTGCCTGATCGACAAGCTCACCGCCTGGCAGCTGCCCCGGGACGATGCTGCCGCCCTCCGCTCGGTGCTGGTCGCCGACGCCACGGAGAATGACGTATTCGGCAGCGCCGCATGGGCCGCCCTGGATGAGAATGCCGAGGCGGCGCTGGACGGTCTGCAATTGGCCGCCCGCGCGCTGCATTTCACCCAGTATCACATTGCCGCCATGCTGCCGAAGGAAAAGCGCCGCGCGCTGAAACGGGCCGTCGGCCGGGAACACATCTACATTGTGGGCGACGAGTATCCGGTCACGGTGTTCGCCGACGGGCGCGCGGAAGTTTTCCGCATCGGAGTGCAGGCGTGTATCGCGCTGTCCCATGCGGTGCGCCGCGGCGAAAAATCCACCGGCACGATCCTCACCGTCGCCGGCAGCGGCGTGCGGAATTCCCGTAATCTGCGGGTGCCCTACGGCACGGATATTGCGGAGATTCTCCGCTACTGCAAAGCCGACAGTGAAGCCACCGTGATCCTGGGCGATGCCATGAACGGTCTGGCCATCGGGGATGTGCACACCCCGCTGCTGCCCGGTGTCACCACACTGCTGGCCATCCGGGATTACCCGGTGCGGATGCCGCAGCCATGCATCGGCTGCGGCCGGTGCGCCGCCGTCTGCCACATGGGTCTGCTCCCCTATGAGATCGTCCGGCGGCAGGAAAATATGCACTACGAGCGGCTGCGCCATCTGGCGCCGCAGGAATGCGACGGATGCGGGCTGTGCTCCTACATCTGCCCGTCTCAGCGGGATGTGGCCGCCACCGTTCTGGCCGCCGGAGAAAGCAACGGAACCATGTTCCTGGATTGGGGAGGCGATCACGATGAATAAACTGCTGGCGCCGCACGTGCGCACCGAATCCCGCAGCCGCTCCATGCAGAACGATGTGCTGCTGGCCGCGCTGGTGCTGTGCGTATTCTCCGTCGTCAACTACGGTGCACGGCCGGCCATCATTCTGGCGCTGACGGTTTTATCCGCTGTGATCACAGAATGGATCTGCCTGATGTTCCAACGAAAGAGCGGCAAAGCCGCTCTGGACGGCAGCGCCGCCGTCACCGGAGCGATCGTGGCGCTGGTCATGTCGCCTATGAGCGCCTATTGGGTTCCGATGCTGGGCGCTGCCTTTGCCATACTGGTGGCAAAGGTGCCTTTCGGCGGCTACGGGCGCAACGTGTTTAACCCGGCCGCCGCCGGCATCGCCGTGCTGTCCTATTGTTTTCCCAAACGGGTATTCACCTATCCGGCCCTGTCGGCAGCCGTTAAGCTGCCGCTGAACTGGGATCTGTTCCTGTCCCCCACGGTCACGGAGACCTCGCTGGCCGCACAGCTGCGCGCCGGGGCCACCCCTTCCGTCACCCGTATGCAGCTGCTGCTGGGAGACTTTGCCGGACCGATCGGCGCTACCGCCACTCTGATCCTGCTGGCCTGCGCCGCCTATCTGCTCTGCCGCCGCAGCGCCTCTCCCTATCTAATGCTGCCGTATCTGATCACCTGCTGTATACTGGCATGGCTGATCCCCTATACCGGCACCGGCCGGGTGTACGGCACCATGGCGCAGATGTGCTCCGGCTATGTGCTGTTCACCGGCGTGTTTCTGCTCAACGATCCGGTGACGACCCCCCGTTTCCGCCTGGGGCGGATCGTGTATGGCGTACTCACCGGCATCCTGGTGATGCTGCTCCAGCACATCGGCCGGGTGGAAGCCGGCAGTTGCTTTGCCATCCTCATCATGAATGTGTTAGCGCCCATCGTGGATCGCTGGAGCTGGCACGTCTGGCGGTATATCACCAAAACGCTGCGTATCCGACGGGAGGTGAACGCTCATGAGTAAGCCGAAAAAGGTGCGGGCCCACGCCTGGCAAGCGGTCAGTGACTTTGTGGAGAATGCCGTCACCAACAACATTGTGCTGTTCCAGGGCATGGGGCTGTGCCCGGTGATCGCCGCCGGCGTCTCGCTGAAAAACGGCGTTGTGCTGACGGTCTGCACCGCGGTGGTGCTGCTGCCCCTGAGCGTGCTGTTTTCCGTGTGGGGCAATCGACTGCCGAAATGGCTGCGCCCGGCGGTATATGTTCTGCTGGCCTCACTGCTGCTGGTGGGCGCCGCCTATCTGCTGGAAACCCGCATCTCCCCGGAACTGTATGCCAAGCTCTATCTGTTCATCCCCCTCATGGGAGTGAATCTGCTGTATACCCGCAGCATGGATTTCGTGGTGCGGGCGCCGCTGGCGGAAACCACCATGGACGCGCTGGGTAGCACTGTGGGCTTCGGCGCGGTGATCTGCTTGATCTCCGCCTTGCGGGAAATGGCGATCAGCAACACTCTGTGGGATCGCCCGTTGCATTTCACCGTGGATCTGCCCGAGGCTGCCTCCCCCTTTGCCGCATTCATACTGCTGGGCTTTATGTCTGCGCTGCTGCAGTGGGGACGCCAGCGGGTAGCCGCCTATTTCCGTCGGAAGGAGGAGGAATCCGCATGAGCTTTCTGCATATGATATGGGCGGAGATCTCCGACCTGTTCTCCTTCTTCGTGGTCATTGCGTTGCTGCAAAACATTGTGCTGACCACCGGTTTCGGCTCCTCCATCATGCTGCACGTGGTGCGCAAACCGAAGAACATCTGGCTGTTCACCGCCGTGCTGACCGGCTTTTCGGTGCTGACGTCCCTGATCGCCTATCCGCTGGATCGTCTCTGCGGCACCGCGATCACCAACTTCTGGCGGCCGCTGATGGTCTCCGGCATCACCGTGGTGCTATATATCCTCGCCCACGGCATCCTGCACCGGTGGTTCCCGGAGCTGTATCACCGCATCCGGCACACTCTGCATCTGGCAGCCTTCAACAATCTGGTGCTGGGCATCGCTCTGATCACCAACGTGCAGTTCACCGCCAATCTGGGTGCCACCATCGGTCTGTCGGTGGGCGCCTGTCTGGCCTTCGGTCTGCTGACCTGGATCACCGCCGAGGGCATCGAGCGTCTGGATAACCCGGATATTCCCAAGGCGTTCCGGGGGATGCCCGCCACCCTGGTCTACATCGGTTTGGTGGCGCTGGCGCTGATGGGGTTTGCTTCCAATTTCAGCCTGATATAACCATCTTCCCGTAGGAGGGGTACTTTTGAAACAGAAACTGCATCGCCGTCGGCAACGGATCTTCAAGCGCCGCAATCCGCTCCTGTCCGTCCTCAAATGGGCACTCCCGACCGTTGTGATCGTTGCGCTGGGATTTTTCGGGGCTAAATACTTTACCGAGCATCCGGTCTCACCGGGGAAAGAGCCCACCTCCTCCGCCCCGGTTTCACCGCCGACGGACGGTTCATCCGACAGCGCATCCTCCGACACCACCCATGATACGGACACCGAAGCACTCCGCGCGCTCAAGGCATTTTACCTGCCGGCCGGAGCGCTTACCGATGAGACGGCGCTTCAAGACACCCTGTCCCGCGCCGCTCAGGCCGGGATGGACAGCGTCATTCTGGACATGAAGGACGCCGACGGGCGCCTGCACTATCGCTCTGCCGTACCGCAGGCGATACAGGTCAACGCCTTCGCGGATACCGCGAAAGACCTGACCGCGGTGCGCGCCCTGTTTGCCTCGATCCGCGCGGCCGGCTTACAGCCCATCGTCCGGATGTACGCTTTTCAGGATAACGCCGCCGCCCGGGCGCTGGCGGATTGCCGCATCGGCTATCAGGGACAGCCCGGCTGGGTCTGGTACGACGGCGACCCGAAAAACGGCGGCAAAGCATGGCTCAACCCCTATTCCGACGCCGCGCAGCTCTACATCATTGATCTGGCAAAGGAGCTGCGGGACGCGGGCGCCGCGGCGGTTCTGCTGGACGGTGTGCAGTTCCCCGCCTACACGGTGAGCGCCGATTTCGGCACCTCCTCCAACACGACGCTGAGCCACGGCGAGGTGCTGCGGGCCTTTGTGGAGCACGCCCGCAAGCTGCTGGGAGATTCCTGCCCGGTGCTGCTGGCCTGCCCGGAGTCCGGCGCGCTGGGAACCGACACCCGTTCCTACGGCGCTAATCCGCTGACTTTCCACGCCACATTCGCCGCCCCGCAGCTCACCATCCCCGCCGCCACAGCCGACGAGTCCGGGCTGGCAGAAATGCAGACACGGCTGAACCAGCTGACCGCCCGGGTCAAGGTGATGGCCGCAGACGAGCAACCCGTGCTGTCGCCCATTCTGCAAACCGATAACACCTCCGCCGAGGCGATGAAACAGGCCATCGCCGCCTGCCAGGCCGGTGGGATCACCTCCTACATCCTGTTTCACCCGCAGGGACAATACGATTTCGCGGCTATACAGAACTGAGCGTTTCCGGTGTTCCCACAAGCCAGTGTACGCTGCGGGCTCTCGTCCTGCCACAACAATACTATGTAAAATAAAACACGGCGCATGGGGCTCATACTCCCGTGCGCCGTGTTTCGTTTTTCTGTTTCAAGGCTTTGAGGAAAGCGTCGGTCATGATGAGACCATGCATAAAAGGGGGGCCACCGTTTCGGGCACAGTTGTCCCCCGTTCATCCCATCTACGCATCCGTCTTGCCAAATTCCGACAATTCCAGCTGCGGATTGTGCTCATTGGCCCAGGTGATATTCCAGCTGTTGGTAAACAGCAGCAGCTTGCGGCCGCGGAAATCCTGAATTCTCCGTGTGTCGGAAGTAAGATTCAGTGTTTTGACATCCAGCTCCTCGTTTTCGATCCAGCGAATAAACTGGTACGGGAGATTCCGCATCCGGATATCCACGTTATACTCATTTTTCAGCCGATAGGTCAGCACCTCGAATTGCAGAACACCCACCACGCCGACGATAACTTCTTCCATACCGCCGCCCAGCTCCTGAAAGATCTGGATTGCGCCCTCCTGCGCGATCTGCGTGATGCCCTTGACAAACTGCTTGCGTTTCATGGTATCCACCTGCTCCACCAAGCAGAAATGCTCCGGCGCAAAGGTGGGTATCCCCTCGAAGCAGAACCGTTCGCCCCCGGAACAAATGGTATCCCCGATGGAAAACACGCCCGGGTCGAACACGCCGATGATGTCGCCCGCATAGGCTTCGTCCACGATCTCCCGAGATTCCGCCATCAGCTGCTGGGGCTGGCTCAGCCGCATAGGCTTGCCGCCCTGCATATGATAGACTTCCATCCCTTTCTCGAATTTGCCGGAACAGATGCGCATAAACGCCACCCGATCCCGGTGCGCCTTATTCATATTGGCCTGGATCTTGAACACGAACGCGGAGAAATTCTTGCCGAAAGGATCAATGTCGCCCTTATCCGAATGGCGCGCCAGCGGCGAGGTGGTCATATGGAGAAATTCTTCCAAAAACGGCTCCACGCCGAAATTGGTCAGAGCCGAACCGAAGAACACCGGTGTCAGCTTACCGCTACGCACCGCCTCCATATCGAACTCATATCCGGCGCCGTCCAGCAGCTCCACATCGTCCTGGAGAGTGCTGTACAGATACTCGCCCAGCCGTTCCTTCAGCTCCGCATCCTCCAGCGACAGCGCCGTAGCGCCCACCTCATACTGGGCGTTGCTCTGGTCATCATTGGGATTGAAAGCCAGAATCTTGGAGCGATTACGGTCATATACGCCCTTGAACTCCTTGCCGGAGCCAACCGGCCAGTTCATGGGATAGGTGCGGATGCCCAGCACCTGCTCGATCTCCTCCATCAAATCGAAGGGGTTGCGCGCCTCCCGATCCATCTTATTGATAAAGGTGAAGATCGGAATGTGCCGCAG
Source organism: Ruminococcaceae bacterium UBA5905 (assembly GCA_002431285.1). Lineage (GTDB taxonomy): Bacteria > Bacillota > Clostridia > Oscillospirales > Acutalibacteraceae > UBA5905. The sequence goes on from DJEF01000047.1 coordinate 35,231, forward strand.
CAGGCAAACCTTGAACAGCTTGATGGTCTGTTTTTCTACGCCCTTGGACGCATCAATGACCATCACGGCGCTATCCGCCGCCATCAGCGTCCGATAGGTATCCTCGGAAAAGTCCTGGTGGCCGGGCGTATCCAGAATATTGATGCAATAGTCCCGGTAATTGAACTGCATCACCGAGGAAGTGACGGAAATGCCGCGCTGTTTTTCAATTTCCATCCAGTCGGAAACGGCGTGGCGCATATTTTTCTTGCCCTTCACCATGCCAGCCTGCTGAATGGCTCCGCCGTACAGCAGGAATTTCTCCGTCAGCGTGGTCTTACCCGCATCGGGGTGAGAAATAATAGCAAAAGTGCGCCGCCGCAGGATCTCCTCCCGGGTGGTGCGTGGGGTGTTCTCGTTCATAAGCGCTTTTGATCCTCCAAAAAAACCGGGCGGCTGTCCGGAGATAGCCGCCGTACAGATGATATGGCATTGCTGCCCGCAGGGGGACGGCTTGCACCGCCGTCCCACGCGGGTACAGAAAAAAGCGAAATTATTATACCGCATCGTTCCGCAAAGTGCAACCCCGATTTTTCCGATGTGCGGGGCGCTTTACCGACCGCCGCAGAGCATCCGTTAAAAGCCGGACGGCCCTTTCCCCGGCCGCACCGACTTTCCCCGGACAACGGCGGTTCTTCCGGCCGGGGACACGCCATCCCCGCGCCGAGTCGTTCGCCGCCCCCGGATACTTTTCTCAAAAAAGACTCCGTATATGCAGATAATCTTTCACCCGTGCAGATCGGTGCCGATGAAGCCTACCTCACGGAAATCCTCCATGTTGTGACGGATGATATAGTCGATGTATGCGGCGGTCATCTTGGCGGTGAACAGATAGCCCATGGGGTTCAGATGACCGTTCAGATAGTAACGGCGGTGAAACTCCTCATCATACTTCGGGCTGTATTTCAGCAGATCCAGCACGTAGGTGTTCTCCGTTGCGCCGGCCAGCTCGTACAAGAATTGCCGATGCTGCATATCTATATGATCTGCCGGCAGATCGTCCTCTGTGCGGGGGAAAGTCATCAGGAAAAACTTCGCCCGGGGCTGGATCTCTTTCAGCCGCTGCAAAATCTGCGCATAGTATCCGGCAAAGGTGGGCTTATTATTGCGCCAATCCGTCCAATCCACATCCGCCACAGAGCCGACCTCCTGCTTCAGCACCAGCAGATCGTTCACACCCAGCGCAATAATATACGCCTGCGCCGCATATTGGGGATTCCAGAAATCATTTTGCTCCGCAAAGCTCTCGCAGTATTCTTTAGCGGTCATGCCACCCCGGGAGAAATTCCGCACCTCGCTGCCGCACATCCGGCCGATAAACTGACCCCAGGAAAACTCAAACATATCGTGGTAGCCCTTGGTGCCATCCGCCCCGGTGGATTCAAACTCCCCGGAGGACAGGCTGTCGCCTACACAGACGATCTTGCGAAAAATCGCCGTAAAACCCCCGTCCGGCGGCAGATGATCCAACGGTTTTTCATAAGGATTGATTGCCGATAACTCCATAATACACGCCTTCTCTCAACTGATTGTTTATATTTCCCGCCGATTCAAGCGGTCATATACGATCCTGCCATCCACCACCGTCAGCACCACCCGGTCGCTCCCGTCCACAACGGTGAGATTGGCCCGCTTTCCGGGGGTGACGGTGCCCAATTCGTTGTCCAAACGGATGGCTTTCGCCGGATTCTCCGTCAAGGAACGAACGATCTGCCGCCGGGGAATCCCGTAGGACAGCAAATTCCGGTATTCCTCCTCCAGATTTGTCGTCGATCCGGCGATGGTGCCGTCCTCCAAATAGGCCAGGCCATCCCGCACCACCACCGGCAGTCCGCCGGACACCATGCGCCCATCGGCCGTACCGGCGGCGCTGAGCGCATCACTGATCACCACCGTATGGGTCTCCCCCAGCTGCCGGAACGCAATCCGCAACGCCGCCGGGTGGATATGCTTGCCGTCGCAAATCAGCTCGGCATGGAAATCTGCATACTGCCGTGCCAAATCAAAAGCCGCGCCCACCACGCCGGGATGACGGTGATTCAGACCGGCCATGGCGTTATAGAGATGCGTGACATGGCGGCAACCTGTCTCCACCGCCCGGCAAGCCTGCTCATAATCGGCGTCGGTGTGCGCCATGGACACCGACGTATGCGGGGAAACCCGGCGGATAAACTCCGCCCCGCCGGGCTGCTCGGGAGCGATATCTACCAGCCGCACGAATCCGTCGCAGGCCGCTTGGAGACGGGCAAATTCCTCGGCATCCGGCGGGCGCACAAAGGCGGGATTCTGCCCGCCGATCCGGCCTGGGGCTATGTAGGGGCCCTCCATATTGATACCCACCGGGCAAGCGCCGGGCGCCTCCAGCGCCCCCGCTCTGGCGGCGGCAAAGATCGCCGTCAGCCGCTCCTCCGGCAGTGTCATGGAGGTGGGGCAAAACGCCGTGACTCCATGCTGCGCCAGCCGCCGGGACATCTCGTGAATGGCGGCCGGGTCGGCGTCGCCGGTATCAGCGCCGCCGTAACCGTGGATATGAATATCCAGCCAACCGGGCATCACCGTGCAGTCGGACAGATCCAATCCCGGCGCCGCCGGCTCCCGGTCGGTCAGCCCGGCGATCCGATCGCCGTCGACACACACATCCAGCTCCCGCAGATCGAAATTCTCGTCGTATACAACCGCATTCTTCAAGCGCATCGGTATTTTCCTCCATACAGGTGCAAACGGACAGCCGTTGGCGCAAAGCCAGCAGCCGTCCGTCTGTACACATTATTTTTCGGTCGAATCCTCCGGCAGCGCCGCGCCCTCGTCGGACACGGATGCATCCCGACCCTCCATGATGGCGCGGAATTCCTCGCCATCCAGCTTTTCCTTCTCGATCAACGCCTCGGCCACGCGCCGCAGCTGATCCATATGCGCCGACAGTTTCTCTTCCGTCTGCTTGTAACCGTCCATCAGGATGGTGTGCACTTCCTCGTCAATACGGGAGGCGATCTCCTCCGAATAGTTACGAGAATGTCCCAGATCCCGGCCAAGGAACACCTCGTCGGAATCGGAAGAGCCGTACACCACCGGCCCCAGCGCATCGCTCATGCCGAATTTGGTGACCATCTTTCGCGCCAGTTCGGTGGCGCGTTCGATATCGTTGGAGGCACCGGTAGAAATATCGTCCAGAGTCAGGGCCTCCGCCACGCGGCCGCCCAGCAGCACCTGCACATCCTCCAGCATCTCCTTCTTCCGCTTGTAGGAACGGTCCTCTGCCGGCAGGCTCATGGTGTAGCCACCCGCCATGCCCCGGGGGATAATGGAAATCTGATGCACCGGGTCCTGAGTAGGACAGTAGTAGGTGACCACCGCGTGACCCGCCTCGTGATAGGCAGTTAGCTTTTTCTCCGCATCGGTCATGACGTGGCTGCGCTTTTCGGTGCCCACCACCACCTTGACAGTGGCTTCCTCGATCTCCGCCATGGTGATCGCCCGCAGACCCCGGCGGGCAGCCAGCAGCGCTGCCTCGTTAAGCAGGTTCTCCAGGTCCGCACCGGTGAATCCGGCGGTGGACTTGGCAATGACCGACAGATCCACATCCGGGCCAAGCGGCTTTCCGCGGGAATGAACTTTGAGAATGGCCTCACGGCCGTTCAAATCGGGCGCATTCACCACGATCTGGCGGTCAAACCGACCGGGACGCATCAATGCATGGTCCAGAATATCCGGGCGGTTGGTCGCGGCGATCACGATGATGCCCTCGTTGGCTCCAAAGCCGTCCATCTCCACCAGCAGCTGGTTGAGGGTTTGTTCCCGCTCGTCGTGTCCGCCGCCGAGCCCGGCGCCCCGCTGACGTCCCACCGCGTCGATCTCATCAATGAAAATGATACAGGGTGCATTCTTTTTCGCCTGATCGAACAGATCCCGCACACGGGAAGCGCCCACGCCCACATACATCTCCACGAAATCCGAGCCGGACATGGAGAAGAAAGGTACGCCCGCCTCTCCGGCCACAGCGCGGGCCAGCAACGTCTTACCGGTTCCGGGAGGGCCCACCAGCAGCACGCCCTTGGGGATCCGGGCGCCCAGCTCGGTAAAGTGCTTCGGCGATTTGAGGAACTCGACGATCTCCTCCAGCTCCTCCTTTTCTTCCTCCGCACCGGCCACATCGTCAAAGGTGGTCTTACGCTTTTCATCGGCCGCCTGCTTAATCTTGGCTTTTCCGAAGCCCATGATCTTGCCCGCGCCGTCCATGCCGTTCAGACTGCGGCGCATCATCACAACGCCCAGGATCACCAGCACCATCATCAGCAGGTACGGCAGCCAGGTATACAGCCAGGAAACATTGGCCACCGGCTTCCACTCATACGCCACATTGTTGTTCGGATCATCGTCCTGCTGGGCCTGAGTGACGATGGGATCCACCGTATTGAGGAAATACGCCACATTCGGCACCTTATACACGATGACGTCCTTATCGTCCACCTTGCCGTCTTTATTGACATCGGTACGGTATTGGGCACGCAGGGAAAGTGTCAGCTTTCCGGTGCCCAGATCCAAGGTGTATTTTTCCACCTTATTGTCTACAAAATACTGGATATAATCCGAATAGACCGTGTCCTCTTTCTGGGCCGCGGACTGCCCGCCGATCATTGCCCACATGCCGAAAAACACCACCAGCGGCAGGCCGATAACCAGCAGCAGATTGCGCAGCATTTTCCCGGAATTGTTTTTATTTGGTTCCACGATTTTCACTCCTTACCGATGAAAGTATCCCGGCACACAGCTTAGGATGGCTCGCCCGTCCATTCCCATACGAGAAAATGTTTGGCAGACTCGGTCAACCGCGCCCGATCGGCACAGGTCATCCCGGGCAGCAGCAAAACGCCCGCCCCATCGCACAGCAGCGGAAATCGCTCCCGCTGTGCCGGTGGCAATCCGTTCTCCTGCATCAGGCGCCGCACAGACTTTCCAACCCCTCGCCCGGCCGGGTGCAACCGATCTCCCGGCCGCACCGTCCGAACACTCAGATCGTTTTGTATTCTATCATAATCCACAGCGAATTTGAAGAACATTCTATGAACATTTTTTGCCGTTTCCATGTCCGGAGCATTCACCAAACGCACACAAAACGGGCGGCCGTCCCATGTACCGCCAAACGGCAGAGCCGATATCGGCAGTGTATCCGGCAGATCGGGCAGCGCATCCGCCGGACGGTCGATGCGCACACAGCCGCCCGCCACCGTCAGCCGCCAGCCGCCGGGCAGGCAGACAGCGCCATCCCCCTGTGCAAGCAGCCGGAGGAATTCCTCGAAATGCCGCCGTTCCATCGACCGACATCCCACCGCCGCCAATGACTGCCGCAGCATCCGGTAACCGATGGAGGGCGGTGCATCCGCGATCTGCCGCCCGTCCAGCCCCTCCGGCAGACGAGCACGCGTCAGCGCCTCCTGCGCCACCCGAGACAGATACGCCTCATCCTCGGCCGCAGAATCCGCGATCCGCAGCAGCGCCTGCTCCGCCGCCGGGTTCAGCCGCCGCATGGCGGGCAGCAAGTCATACCGCACCGCATTGCGGGTATACCGCACATCGACATTTGTGCTGTCGGTCACATATGGAATCCCCAGACGCCGGCAGTAGGCCTCGATTTCCGTGCGGGTACAAGACAGCAGCGGACGCACCAATCTCCCCCGCACCGCCGGGATCCCGGCCAGCCCGGCAATCCCACAGCCCCGCAGCAGATGCATCAGTACGGTCTCTGCCTGATCGGAGGCGGTGTGCGCCGTCGCAACCACGTCCGCCCGCCACATTTGCGCCACACGTGCAAACACCGCATACCGTACCAGCCGTCCGGTCTCCTCCAGCCCCAGCCGCTCCCGAGCGGCGATCCCCGGCACATCGGCGCGCACCGAAAATAACGGGACTTTCCACGCCCGGCACATCTCGGCGACAAACGCCGCGTCCCGGTCGGCCTCCGCTCCCCGGATGCCGTGGTGGACGTGCACCGCCGCCACCGTCAGACCCGGCTGCGGCCAGCGGCACAGCAGCGACAGCAGCGCCATGGAATCCGCGCCGCCGGACACCGCCACCAGCACCCGCCCCGGCAACGGAAGCGGTGCGTTTCTTTCCGCAAAGGCGCAGACCTTCTCCGCTAAGGCATCCATACTCATTCCACCCGATTGGTGGTATCCAGCGCCGTAAACTGCGTAAACTCGCCGCTCCAGGACACCGGCACATCCGCCAGCTCCCCGTGACGGTTCTTCGCCACGATGATCTCGGAGGTATCCGGCTGCGGTGTACCATCCTCCTGCTGCGGCGCGCTGCGGTCGTTTTTATAATAATTGCTGCGATACAGGAACAGCACCTGATCGGCGTCCTGCTCAATAGAGCCGGATTCCCGCAGATCCGCCAGATTCGGCTTATGGCTGGTGCCGTTTTTCTCCGTGCCGCGGGACAGCTGTGCGCAGACCATCACCGGCACATTCAGCTCCTTGGCCATGATCTTGAGGCTACGGGTAATCTCGCTGACCTCCTGCACCCGGTTGTCGATCCGCCGGGCGGTATGCATCAGCTGCAGATAGTCCACCACCACAAAGCCCAGGTCCTTCACCCGACGCAGACGCGCCTTCATCTCCGTGACGGTGATGCTGGCGGTATCGTCCAGATAGATCGGCACCTGACACAGCGTGCTGGAGGCCGCCGAAATGCGCCCCCACTCCTCCGCTGTCAGATTGCCTACCCGCAACTTCTTGCTGGAAACCCGTGCCTCGGAGGACAGCAGACGATTCACCATCTGCTCCCGGGACATCTCCAGATTGAAGAAGGCCACCGTGCGCTTTTGCACCACTGCCACATTGCGCGCCACATTCAATGCGAAGCTGGTCTTACCCATACCGGGGCGAGCGCCCACGATGATCAGATCGGACCGGTTCAGGCCGCTTGTCACCGCGTCCAACGTGGAAATCCCGGTGGGAATCCCCACATACTGACTGCGCTCCTCGGAGGTGAGCTTTTTAAAGGTCTCATAGTTGCTGGCCAGCACATCCCGGATGTGCATCAGGCCGCCGGTCTGCCGTCCCTGCCGGATGTCGTAGATCTTCTGCTCCGCCGAATCCATCAGCACGGAGGATTCCGTGCTGGGATCCATCGCCTCGTCGATGATCTCCCGCGACGCTTTGATCAGCCGTCGGGCATCGTATTTTTCCAGAATGATCTTGACATAGTTTTGCAGATTGGACAGAAACGGCACCATATTGGCCAGCTTCAGCAGATACGCTTTACCGTCCTCCGTGGAAAAATAGCCGTTGGATTTCAGCGCTTCCAGCACGGTCACAAAGTCGATGGTCTGGTTCTTATTGAGCTTTTCCACCATCACTTCATAGATAGCCTGATGCTCCGGAAGATAAAACTCCTCCTTATGCAGCTTATCCGCGATCTGGTTGATGCTGTCCGGTTCTACCAGCACAGCGCCCAGCACCGACTGCTCCGCCTCCAGGCTATACGGCAGACCCAGTCCGTCGTTCACCTGCTCTTTATTCTCCGCCATAACCAAAGTCCGCCCTTTTCAGAATTCTTATGTACCCGCGGGAGACCCGGTCACTCCGTTACCATGACCGTGATCTGCGCCGTCACACCCGCCAGCAGCTTGATCTGCGCCGGATATCCGCCGAAGGCCTTGATATCCTCCATAACGATCTTCCGCTTATCCACATCCAGCTGAAACTGCTCCTTCAGCGCCGCCGCCACTTCCTTGGAAGTTACCGCGCCGAACAGGCGTCCGGCAGAACCGGCCTTAGCGTGCACGGTCACGGTCTTCCCTTTAAGGGTCTCTGCCGTTGCCAGCGCCGTTTCCTTTTCCACCTTGGCGTGATACCGGGCCGCTTCCTCCCGGCTATGCAGTTCGCTGAGTGCCTGGGCATCCGCCTGCATGGCCAGATCCCGGGGGAACAGGAAATTCCGGGCGTACCCGTCGGACACATTCACCAGCTCGCCGGCCTTGCCCTGTCCCTTTACATCCTTTTTCAATATCACTTTCATCGAAAAAACCTCCTTTGGTTAGAATCCACCGTATACGATATACCGATTCAGTTCGTGGGGATCTCCCGGTTCCGATCGGTATAAGCTTCGATCTGCTCCCGCAGCTTCAGCTCCACCTGCCGCACCGACATCTCCCGGAACTGGGCGGCCGCCATGGTCATGTGACCGCCGCCGCCCAGCGCCTCCATGATCACCTGCACATTGCAGGCGCCGTAAGAGCGGGCGGACACATTCACATCCCTTCCCATGCGGCAGATGACGAAAGACGCCGTCACCCCCCGGATGGACAGCATATCGTCCGCCGCCTGTGCCGCCGCCGTGCGATATTGGGAGAAGTCCTCCTCGGACACGGCAATAGCCATACCCTGGAACATCCCCGCCGAAGCCACCAGATCGCACTTGCGCCGATAGGTCTCCAGACTGTCGGCGAACATCCGCTTTACCGACACCGTATCCGCCCCCCGGCGGCGCAGATATGCCGCCGCCTCAAAGGTGCGGGAGCCGGTACGCAGCACAAAACCGCGGGTATCCAGCATGATCCCGGCCAGCAGCGCCTCCGCCTCCGCCGGGCCGATGAGGCCGTCCCCCATGTATTGCAGCAGCTCCGTCACCAGCTCGCTGGCCGACGAGGACGAAGCCTCATGGTACTCCAGCGCCGCATCGGTGATGTGATCCACCATCTTCCGATGGTGGTCGATGAGGGCCACCTTGCGGGCGGAACGGTACAGCTCCGGGCTGTCCAGCAGCGAGGCGCTGTGGGTATCGGTGATGATCAGCAGCGTCTGCTCGGAGAGCCAGTCCATAGCCTCCTCCGGCTCCAAAAACAGACCGTTCTGTCCGGCCTCCTCATAGACCCGAATCAGCTCGCCCGCCATGGTCGCCCGCCGCCGCACCGCCACATAGGCATCCTTGCCCATGCGACGAATGGCCATCGCCAAAGCGGCACAGCTGCCGAGGCTGTCCAGATCCGACAGGCGATGCCCCATGAGGATCACCCGATCGGAACCGAGGATCAGCTCCCGCAGCGCCTGCGCCACCATACGGGTGCGCACCTTGGTGCGCCGTTCCACACCGCGGGATTTTCCGCCGTAGAAATCGAAACCGTTCGCAGTCTTAACCGCCGCCTGATCGCCGCCCCGCGCCAGCGCCATCTCCAGCGCCCGCCGCGCCATCCGCTCGCTGTCCAGCAGAGTTTTCCCCTGCCCGACGCCGATGGACAGGGTGATACCGCCGGGAGCATTATCCAACCCCTCCCGCACCCGATCGAGGATCGGGAACCGGGTTCGGGTCATCTCATTCAGGCGGCGATTCTCCGTCACGGCGATAAACCGCTCGGAGGACAGCTTGCGCAGGATGCCGCCGTTACCGGCGATCCAATCGTCCAGCGCCGTTTCAATCTGCCCAGCGATCCGCGCCCGGTCGCTGTCCCGCAGCTCCCGGGTGGCCTCCTCCAGATTATCCATGCAGATGAGCAGCACCACCGGGCGGGAGGCCCGGTATTCCGCCGCCACCTCTTTGAGGGCGGTCGTATCGCAGAAATACAGCACCACCGTCCCGGTCACATCGCCGGGAATGCGGTTGACGTACGCCGTCAGCTGCTGACTGCCATGCCGCACATCCAGGCAGGTCTTCTTTTCCAGCTCCTTCATCGGCAGATCGGCAAACAGAGTGGCGATCGTCGCGCCCTCCGGGCTCTCCCCGCCGAGAATATCCTGCCGAAAGGAATCGTTATAGTACACCAGTTCACCCGCCGCCGAAAAAGCCGCCGCCGGCATGGGAAAGGACTCCAGCAGCGTCTGCTGCCGGGCGTCCAGCGCTGTCGAGAACAGCTCCATCGTGCGGCGGCCGCGGCGCAGCGCCACACCGCGCAGCACCAGCAATCCCGCCAGCAGCAGTGTAAGCGTTCCGGCCCCGCCCAGCGCCGCCCACGGAGCAAAACTCCACAGGTACAGACACCCGCCGTACGCCAGCGCAAACACGCAGCCAAACAGCCAGAAAAAGAGACGTTTTAGTTTTAGCATCGGATACACCTCCCCGGGTGTTCGATCGGACAACAGGTGCGAAAGGCCGGAATCAGACCTCCATGATGATCGGCAGGATCATGGGACTGCGCTTGGTCTTCTGGAAGATCCGGCGGGACAGCTCATCCCGCACACGGGTCTTGATGATGCCCCAATCCCCGTGAGACTGGCGCACCGCATCGTCCATGATCCGGCGGGCAAACACCTTGATCTCGTCCATGGTGCCCTCCGCCTCGCGTACATATACAAAGCCGCGGGACACCACGTCCGGGCCGGAAACCAGTTCTCCGGACACGCTGTCCACCGTAGCCACCACCACGATCAGGCCGTCCTCCGCCAGATGCTTGCGATCCCGCAGCACGATGCTGCCCACATCGCCCACACCCAGACCGTCCACCAGTACGCGGCCAGCCGGTACCGTGCCCACCACCGCCATTTTATTGGGGGTGATCTCAATGGTGCGGCCGATATCGGTGATCAGCACGTTGGAGGCCGGCATACCCATGGTTTTGGCCAGAGCCGCGTGTTTGACCAGATGCTTCTGCTCACCGTGCACCGGCACAAAAAACTTCGGGTCGGTCAGCCCGTGGATGATCTTCAGCTCTTCCTGACAGGCGTGACCGGACACGTGCACATCGTACATCTTCTCGTACACGACCTCGCAGCCCCGCTTCATCAGTTCATTGACCACCCGCCCCACGGTCTTTTCGTTACCGGGGATGGGCGTCGCGGAAATGATGATATAATCCTCCGGGCCCACCTCCACCTTGCGGTGATCGGAAAACGCCATACGGCTCAGCGCCGACATGGGCTCCCCCTGGCTGCCGGTAGTGATCAGCGTCACCCGGTCCTTGGGATAATGATTGATCTCATCAATGTCGATGAGCAGCCCATCCGGAATGTGCAGATAGCCCAGTTCCTGGGCAATGGACACGCAGTTGAGCATACTGCGGCCGGACACCGCCACCTTGCGCCCGTCCCGGGCCGAGGCGGACATGATCTGCTGAATCCGGTTCAGGTTGGAGGAGAAGGTAGCCACGATGATGCGGCGCCCCTCCGCCCGATGGAACAGATTGGCAAAGCTCTCGCCCACCACCCGCTCGCTGGGGGTATAGCCGGGGCGCTCCACATTGGTGGATTCCGCCAGCAGCGCCAGCACGCCCTCCCGCCCCAGTTCGCCAAAACGGGTCAGATCAATCATGGAGCCGCTCACCGGCGTGCTGTCAATCTTGAAATCGCCGGTATGCACCACATACCCGATGGGGGTCTTGATAGCCAGCGCCATAGCATCCGGGATGGAGTGATTCACATGAATGAACTCCACCGACAGATCCTTGCTGACGGTCACGACGCCGCCCGGCTCCACCACATGCAGCTTCACCTTGCCGGAGAGATTGTGCTCCTTCAGCTTGGATTCGATCAGCGCTACGGTGAGACGGCCGGAGAATACCGGCAGATTCAGCTCCTTCAGGAAATACGGCAGAGCGCCGATATGATCCTCGTGACCGTGGGTGATGAAGATGCCCCGCAGCTTATCCTTAATTTTCAGCGCATAGGTGAAATCCGGCAGCACCACATCCACGCCCAGCAAATCTTCGTCCGGAAAGGACATACCGCAGTCGATGATGAACGCGTCGTCGCCGTATTCAAACACCGCCATGTTTTTACCGATCTCGTTGAGACCGCCCAGCATGGTGTAATGAATAGGCAGCCCGGACGCCGCCTGGGACTGTGACCGCCGACTGCGGCCGCCCTTTTTCTCGGCGGCCGGACGCTCGGGGGCGGGACGCCGGGTATTCGACTTCGGGGGCTGCGCCGTCTGCGGCGGCTGCGGCGCAGACGCCGGACGGCGGCCTCCCCGGCCGGTACCCGGCCGCTGATTCGCGCCGCGGGGGGCCGTCGGTTTCTTCTCCGCCGCGGGGGCGGAAGACTTGGTCGCCGGTTTCTGCCCGGCTGGCTTACGGTTGTTGTTCGGCCGGGAGCGCTTCTCTCCGGTCTGTGTGGTTGGTTTCTTTTGTTCTGGCATACAGTTCCTCCGATCCAATACTCTGTTTCTCACTACCAACGATATGATGATGTTTTGTCAATCTTTCCGCATAAGCGCAGAACCGAAACCCGTCTTGCCATAAGACCGGTTTCGGGACGGGTGTCTACTGTTTGATGGCAGGCTCCGCACCTGCCGTTCTCCGCAGCTCAAAAAAGGACAATGCATGGCAGCCGTTCCACATCCGGCGCCGCTCCGATTTCGATACTCAGACACTCTGAGTAAACATCGTTCCTATTTTACAGGAGTGCGGGCCGATTGTCAAGAAAAAACCGTTCAGCAACCATGAGTATGGGCACATTTTCATCCGTTTAGTACCCATCGGCGCGGCGCAGAATGAAGAAAATTGAAGAATACAGCCGCTTTCGACGGCGGCGAGGGCGGAAAAACACACGGCTCCGATTCCCCCGTATAGTCTCTGCGGCTCCCACCACGGCTGCGCCGTGTAGAAAAAGATTGAAAATCCCGCGGTTTTGTAGTATACTTACACTGTTCGTGCCGGGAAAGCGGGCGCTCTCCCGGACACAATACACGAAATGTACACATTTCATCGGTGGGTTTCACAATCTGTTTACACACTCCCCGGAAAATATCGGTACAATGGTTTCGTGTGAAAATCAATAGTAACGGAGGTCAACTGCTTATGATCGAAGTCAAAAACCTCACCAAGCGGTATGGCGGCCACTGTGCGGTGGACAACATCAGCTTTACCGTAGACGAGGGCGAAATTCTGGGATTCCTGGGGCCGAACGGCGCCGGTAAATCCACCACCATGAACATACTCACCGGCTATCTGTCCGCCACCGACGGCACCGTGACCGTCAATGGACACGACATTTTGGAGGAACCGAACGAGGCCAAGGCCAACATCGGCTATCTGCCGGAGATTCCGCCGCTCTATCCGGACATGACGGTGCGGGAATACCTGGATTTCATGTACGATCTGAAGAAGTGCGCCCTCCCCCGGGTCAAGCACATCACCGAGATCTGCAAGGTCATGAAGATCGAAAACGTCTATGGACGGCTGATCAAAAACCTGTCCAAGGGCTACAAACAGCGGGTCGGCATGGCGCAGGCGCTCATCGGCAATCCGCCGGTGCTGATCCTCGATGAGCCGACGGTGGGCCTCGACCCTAACCAGATCATCGAAATGCGGGGGCTGATCAAAAGCCTCGGGAAACACCACACGGTGATCCTGTCCTCTCACATTCTGCCGGAGATCGAGGCGGTGTGCGACCGGGTGGTGATCATCAACGCCGGCAAGATCGTGGCGGACGATACCGCCGCCAATCTGTCCGATCAATTCTCCAAGGATCGCCGCCTGCTGGTGTCCATCGCCGGCCCGGCGAAGGAGACCGCCGATCTGATTGCCTCCATCGCAGGCGTTGTGGACGTGCAGCCCATGGGCAGCCGGGAGACCGGCGTGGAGGAGTTCGCCGTCGAGACCGAGCCGGGCGCCGACATTCGCCGGGATCTGTTTGACCGACTGTCCAAGCGGGGCTGGCCGCTGCTGGCTTCCAAGCCGCTGGCCATGTCGCTGGAGGACATCTTCATCAATCTCACCATGCATCAGAACGGAGGTGTCCGATAATGGGCGCTGTATTTAGACGGGAATTCAAGTCCTTTTTCACCAACCCCATCGGCTATGTGGTGCTGGCGGTGCTGTTCTGCGTATCCGGGTATTTTTTCTATGCCTATAACCTGTACAGCGGTATGGCGGATCTGTCCGGCGTATACGGCGGCCTGTTCACCGTATCCCTGCTGGCGATCCCGTTCATCACCATGCGCTCCTTCAGCGAGGAAAAGCGGCAAAAAACCGATCAGGCGCTGTTCACCGCCCCTACCGGACTGACCGGTATCGTCATGGGCAAGTTCTTTGCGGCGCTGCTGCTGTTCGTGATCGCCGTTTCCATCACGCTGGTGTATGCGGTGGTCATCGCCATCCAAACGACCCCCGACTGGCTGGTGCTCATCGGCAACTTCCTGGGGCTGCTTCTGGTGGGCGGCGTGGTCATTGCCATCGGGCTGCTCATATCCTCCTGCACCGAGAGCCAGGTCATCGCCGCTCTGGGCACACTGGCGGTATCTCTGCTGCTGCTGAGCGTGGATGTGCTGTCCTCTATTTTCTCCTCTGTCACCTGGATCTCCAGTGTGACCGGATTCCTGTCTCTCAGTACCCGGTATGCGGATTTCACCTCCGGGCTGATCCAGTACGACAACATTCTGTTCTTCCTGACCATCCAGGCACTGTTCATTTTCCTGACCGTGCGTGTGCTGGACAGCAAGCGCTGGAACTGAGAGGAGGGTGCACGCTATGAAGGTATTTAAGAAAAAAGAAACGGCTTCCAAGACTTCCAAAAGCAAGAAAGTGCGCAATCTACGGAAACTGCGCTACGGGGCGGCTTCCACC
>DJEF01000047.1:49804-93568 GCA_002431285.1 Ruminococcaceae bacterium UBA5905
CCGCCGTAACGGCGGCGGTCATTGCCGCCGTGGTGCTGCTGAATGTGCTGGTGGGCATTCTCGCCGACCGCTATCCCATATCGCTGGATTTGTCTAAGGACAAGATCTTTTCCATCTCGGATGAAAGCGCCAAGATCGCCGGGAACGTGAAAGAGGACCTGGAGATCGTGGTGTTTGCCGACGAAAAGACCTTTTCCGAACCCTCCGCCGGTACGCAGACCGGCGTGTCGGAGTTTGACACCACCATGAAAGAGTTTTATAATACCCTGCGGCAGTTCCGCGCGGAATCCGACGGGCATATCGCCTACTCGTTCATTGATCCCGACCAACAGCCCACACAATTCGCCAAATATTCCGCCTACGACGTGGAGGCCGGAGACATCCTGTTTATCTACGGCGAACGCAGCAAGGTCTGCTCGGTCAGCGACCTGTATGCGCTGGATACCTCCAATTATTACTCCACCGGCAGCTACTCCTTTGAGTCCAAGGTGGAAAAGACGCTGGCCTCCGCCATCTACAATCTGACCGGCGGTCAAGAGCACATTGTGCAGGTGCTGGTGGGGCACGAGGAGGACAGCAACACCATCGCCGGACTGAAAAGCCTGTATGAACTGAACGGCTATACTTTCAAGGAGGTCACCGTTACCGGCTCGGCCGAATTCGACAAGGACGCCGAGATCCTGCTCATCGCCGCTCCGGAAAAGGATTATTCCGATACCGAGATCAAGCGGGTGCAGCAATGGTACTACAACGACGGCAACTACGGGCGGCATCTGATGGTGTTCACCAGCCCCACCGCCTCCTGCCCGAACCTGTATGAATTCCTGAATGTCGAATATAAGATCCAGGTGACAGATGAGCTGCTGCTGGAGACCGATCTGAACCGGGTACAGAACTACAACCAGCTCTACGCCATGTGCGACGTACCCTCTACGGACCTGACCCCCAATTCCACCAGCACCGGCAAGGTGCTGACTCTGCAGGCACGGCGTCTGACCACCACTCTTCAGGAGAAAGACAGCGAAAACGGTATATCCACCTACGGAGTTCAGCTGACCTCCTACCCGGACAGCGCCCAGCTCATCAAGCTGCAGGATATCAGCAATCAGAATGCCGACGGCGCCTTTGCCGCCGATAAGGACGCGTATCCGCTGACCAGCATGATCGCCTGCGTGACCGACACCTACAATAACAATACCCAGGAGAGCGTATCCGGCTCGGTGGTGGTCAGCGGCTGCTCCACCATGGCCTATGAGCAGATCACCGGCAATGCCGTCTTCAAAAACGAAGAATTGCTACTGGATACCGTCAACACCATGACCGGCGCCGACAGCGGCATCACCATCTCCAACAAATCCCTGACCACCGACAAGGTGACATTCTCCGGCGCTACACAGCTCGTTCTGGGACTGGGCGTGTTCACCGTCGGACTGCCGCTGGTGATCCTGGTGATCTGCCTGATTGTCTTTATCCGGAGGAAGAATCTATGAGTTTGGACGAAGAAAAAGATCCGCTGATCCCTGCGGAAGAAGAGACCTCCTCCGTGGAAAAAGCACCCCCGGCCGAGGAAGCGCCCTCTGCGACCGACGCGGCGGAGGATCGGTTCAGCGCTTTTGACCGGCCGGTGCGTCCGGAGGAAAAACAGAACGCGGCAAAAAAGCGCCTGAACCCCCGTCTGCGCACCCTGTTCATCGCTCTGGGCGGCGTTGTGCTGCTCACGGTGATCCTGCTGCTGGTGCTGTATCTGCCCCGAGGCGAACAGCCCGGCTCCTCCTCTGTCAGTTCAGCGGTTGAGGAAACCACCTACCCATTGATTCAAAAAGGAACATCCACGGACACCGGTCTCGTCACCGATCTGCAGGTACGTAATTCCAAGGATCACTATACCCTGAAATACGATACCGGAGAGCAGAGCTATAAACTGACCGGCTACGAAGATCTGACGCTGGACAGCACCACTGTAAAAGGACTCACAGAGGCGATGACGGCGCTGAATGCCTCGTCCAAACTGGAGACGGAAGGAGAGGCGGCGGATTACGGGTTAGATCAGCCCGTCAACATCACGGCCACTTATAAGGACGGTACCTCCCATGTGCTGCACATCGGCAATGCCGTCCCCTCCGGCAGCGGCTACTATGTAGCGCTGGATGACGACAACACGGTCTATATTTGCAATACCTCCACGATGGAGCCGTTCCTGCAGCCCGCCACCTCGCTGGTTTCCACGGTGCTGCTGTCCACCCCTACGGTCAAGAGCGACGATTCCAGCGGCAAGGCTATCCTGCGGGAGCTGCAAATATCCGGCAGCGCCCACAATCCGGCGCTGTCCATTCGGCGGGCGGAATCGGACGAGAGCACCGAGGTCTCCTATTCCTCTTATGTGATGACCAAACCCTATTACCGGGGCGTATCGGAATCGGTCTCCAATTCGCTGGCCAATCTCACCGCTCTGTACGCCTCCGAGGCCGTGGCGCTGCATCCCACCGCCGCACAGCGGGAATCCTACGGGCTGAACAACCCCGGCACGCTGGTCAAGCTCACTCTGGCGGTGGAAACCACCACCACCTCCTCCGAGGATAGCGGCAGTTCCGCCACCGTATATTATAACTCCGTCACCGCCACCCTGCGCATCGGCAAGACCGATGCCGACGGCAACTACTATTGCGCGGTGGACGGCACCGACGCGGTGTTTCTTGTGCCGGCCTCGTCCTTGCAGGTGCTCGTGGAGCGGCAATACTCCAACACCGTCAGTGATCTGCTGTTCATCAAGGACATCACCACGCTGGGACGGGTGGATATCACCCTCGACGGCTCCACCCACAGCTTTACCCTGACCCACCACGCCGATGCAGAGGACAACGATCAATCCATGATCGTCAGCGAAGGCGATAAGACGTACAGCACCCCCGATTTCCGGACGCTGTATCAGCGGATGATGAGCTTTTATCGGTACACGGAGAAGGATACCACCCCCTCCGGGAAAGCAAATCTGGCCTTCTCTCTGTATACCACTGACGGAAAGCAATATATGAGCGTCAAGTTCTATCCCGTCAGCGGCAGTCTCTATTGCGTGGAGACCTCCGAGGGCGAGACTTTCTCGACGAAAGCCAGCACGGTAGAGGATTTCATTACGCAGTATAAAAACTATCTGGACGGCAAGCCTGTTCTGGATATGTAACAAAGGAATCCTAATAAAAAAACCGGAGCGTCGCTGTATATAGAACAGCGACGCTCCGGTTTTTTTGAAACACAAAGCCACAAAAGCCTATATTTTACAATCGTAAACAGTCAACATCAAAAGGATACATCCGAAAATGCCGCTGTCCCTCATGGGACCGCATTCCCTGCTATCCTCCCCAGACACTCCCGAAACAGCACAAAAGCCGATAACAACAGGCCGTGCCCATTCTACCAAGGTACACGACGAAATCATCCACAAACGGAAACGGATACGCGTCTTGATACAACTGCCGGGGCGTTTGCCTTGCCCCTACCGCTTTTTAGCTGCGCATCGCCCGAACGGAAAAAGCTACACCTCCGGGAGTCACATCGTCCGACCGCTCTTCCGCCGGTCAGCGCGAGGACAGCTTACCGCCCTTGGCACCGGTCTTGCCCCCGGAAAATCCGGCCAGAATATTGCTCTCATAGGTAAAAGTCAGAGCGGCACGCTGACGCTGCCGTTTAAAGGCCAGCGTCACCAGCGTATCCATCAGCTCCGGGAAAGACACCCCTACCTCCTGCCACAGATAGAAGGACAGAGAACCGGGGATGGTGTTGATCTCATTGACCCACAGCCGACCGCTCTCCCGGTCATTGAGGAAATCTATGCGCGCCACACCCAGACAACCCAGCGCCCGGAAAGTCCTGACCGCCAGCTGCTGCACCTCTTCCGTCATGCCCTCCGGCAATTCCGCCGGGCAGCGGCGTTTCAGGTCGGTCATACCCTGACTGACGCCGGTTTTCTTCCCGCCGTTCAGATACTTATCGCCAAAGGTGAGAATGTCCTCTGCATTCAGCGGCTCCTCGCAGGCGCTGGCCCGCGCCTCGTCCGCATCCCCCAGCACAGCGCAATTGATCTCCCGCAGATGCTCCACCGCCCGTTCCACCAACACGCGGGGCGAAAAGCTCACCGCCAGATCCAGCGCATCCACCAGGCTTTTCCGATCTCTGGCCTTGGATATACCCACAGACGAGCCCAAGTTGACCGGTTTGACGATCACCGGATACCCGATCTGCTCCTCGATCTCTTTCAATACCCGGTCGCCATCCATGGCATACTCCCGGCCGGTGAATTGCAACGCCTCCAGCACCGGCACTCCGGCCTGCCGCAGCACCGCCTTCATAGCGTACTTATCCATGCCCAGCGCCGATGCGGTGACATCACAGGCGGCATAGGGGATATTCAGCATCTCCAGCATCCCCATGAGGGTGCCGTCCTCCACATTGGTGCCGTGCACCACGGGAATCGCCACGTCAAAGATCGCCACGCAATTATTCCCGAATTTTTTTGCCGGATGCCGCCACAGCCCGACGGCCGCTCCATCCGACACCGGCACCACCCGGGTAGCCGCCGCCAGACAGGTATGCATATCCCGAAAGCTCTCCACCCGACGCAGATTTTCTCCCACATACCAGGTATTATCCTTGGCAATATACAGCGGGAAGGCCTCATATTTTTCCGTATCCAGCGCCTGCAACGCCTGAATCCCGGAGATGATCGACACCTCATGCTCCACGCTGTGCCCGCCAAACAGCACCGCCACTCTGGTTTTCATCCCATCATTCCTCCTCAGAAATTATCCGGCAGATCGTTCTCCAGCAGCACAATGCGCTGCTTTTCCGCCGGGATCCCGTCGACGAACCGCAGTCCCTCCTGCAAGGAGTCCGCCACAAAAATGCGTTCCTCCGGAAATCCGGCGGACAGCAGCCCCTCCTTGAGAGGCGGCGCCTGCTTATGCCCCACCAGCACCGCCCAATCGCACCGACCGGCGGCATAGGCGCCCAGCTCCCGATTGAGGTTCTCCTGCTCCTCGCCCAGCTCCACCATGCCGGGCGTCACCAGCACCCGCTGGGCGTCAAAGGCCGCCAGCGTATCCAGAGCGCTGCGGAAGCCCGCCGGATTGGAATTGTAGGCATCGTCAATATAACCGTTGGGCAAAAGCTGCAGCCGGTGCTCTACCGGGCGGAGCATCCGCACCGGATACACCATCTCCCGCAGGGGTATCCCCAGCGTATGCGCCATCGCCAGACAGCCCGCCAGATTCTGCACATTATGAACGCCCAGCAGCCGGGTGGTGTAGCCGCAGCTTTCTCCGTCCGGGGCAGTCAATGTGAATTGGCAGCCGTGGCTGTCCACGGAAACGTCGCCATAGCGATAGTCCGCGCCGCTGTCCATGCCGCCATAGGTCACATGAGGTACCGAAACGGGATGACTGCGGATATAAGAATTATCATAGTTGAGCACCGCCTTACCCGTCGCAGGCAGCGCATCCACCAGCTCAAATTTCGTCCGCACGATGTTGTCCACCGTGCCGAAAGTCTCCAGATGCTGCTCCCCGATCGAGGTGAGGATCCCATAGGTAGGATGCACCAGTTCGCAAATTTCCCGGATATCGCCGGGGTTTTTCGCCCCCATCTCGGCGATAAAGATCTGGTGGCTGGGGCGCAGCTGCTCCCGCACGGTGCGCACCACGCCCATGGTGGTATTGTAGCTGCCGGGAGTCATCAGCACATTATACTTGACCCCCAGCAGCGCCGCCAGAAAGTTTTTCACGCTGGTCTTCCCGTAGCTGCCGGTCACGCCAATGACCGTCAGCTCCGGCATGGAGTCCAGCAGCTGCCGCGCCTGCTTCACGTACCCGGCGGCGATCTTCTTTTCGATGGGCAGATTGATATAGTTGGCCGCGCCTACCCAGATCCAGATGATCATCTGTCCCAGTCCGAGCAGACCCAACCCCCGCATCGGCAGGGTGAACCAGGTCAACGCCAACAGCACGACGCCGATCAGCCCTTCGGTGACGAACAGCCGCCGCACACGGGCGGTCACAACCAGCGGTTTCTTCGCCTTCTTCGGCAGATTCAACAGCGCCGTCAACAGCACCAGACCCGCACTGATGGCATACAGCGCATAGTCCGGCACCCGGTTGTGGAGCCACAGGGTGAACACGCACAGAAAAGGCAGCAGCCGTCGCACCGTCACCAGCTTTTTATCGTTGTCGGCGCACCACTTTTTATACCGCTCGGGGCGGTAGGAATTGAGCTGCAGCATATGGGTAAAATACCAGGCCTGCACCCCGAAATTCAGCGCTCCCGCCGCCATCAGCAGCCAACGCATCCATATATCCACGTTCGCACACGCTCCTTATCCGATCTCCGGTGCTAATTTCGGGGCTTGAGAAACGAATCCAGCACCCGGCTGCACAGCCCCCATTGCTGCGCAAAGGCG
This sequence comes from Ruminococcaceae bacterium UBA5905, assembly GCA_002431285.1. Classification (GTDB taxonomy): domain Bacteria; phylum Bacillota; class Clostridia; order Oscillospirales; family Acutalibacteraceae; genus UBA5905. The sequence goes on from DJEF01000047.1 coordinate 56,250, forward strand.
AAATGACCCGCTCCCGGCAGCACCACCAGTCCGGCGTCGGGGATCCTCTTTTCCATCAGCTGCCCGTCGGACAGCGGGGTGGCGGTATCCGTCTCCCCCCAGATGAGCAGCACCGAGGCGGTTATCTCCGGCAGCAGCGGCGTCAGATCCTCGGCAATACACCGCACCATCGTCTGCCGCATCACCGGCGATGCCGCCTGATAATCCGCCGAGCCGTGCCGCCGCCGGGCATTCTCCACCGCGTGAGGGAACAGCTGCCGGATACCCGGCAGAGAGAAAAAGCCCTTCACGGCCTTATAGCTATATACCTTAGTATAATAGCCGATGCCATGCTTCGGCGGGATACCGGCGGCGTCCATAAACACCGCCCGTTCCACAACCAGCGGCACCGGATGGCGGCTGAGCAGCTTGATGCTGATGCGGCCGCCGAAGGAATGGTTCATCAGCACCACCCGGGACAGACCCACCGCCCGGGCAAAATCCACCGTCCATTCCACATAGTCGTCCACGCCCCAGGGAACGGGCGGCTCCGCCGTGCCGCCGAAACCCGGCAGATCGGGCGCCACCACCCGGCAATACCCCGCCAGATGCTCCAGCAGCAGCGTGTAGGTCGCCACCGGCGCCCCCCAGCCATGGAGAAACAGCACCACCGGCCGACCGGCCCGGTCCTCCGGGTCGGAATCGTAATAGGCCGTTTCCAGCCCTTGCACCTGTACGGTCATGCCGTTCCCCCTGTTCTGTCGTTAGGACTTATCCGTTGTACGTTGTGACCTCAATGGTCTGGATCGTGACCGGCTGCTGCGGTTTGCTGTTGCCGTCCACCGCCACAGCGGCGATGGCATCCACCACGTCCATCCCGGCATACACCTGACCGAACACGGTATGCCCGCCGCTCTGCCGCCAGGCGCCGTCCAGATGGATATTGCCACCGACCTTGGCATACAGCTCCCACACCGCGTCCGGCACCAGCCGGGAATCGGGGGTGATGCCGCCCTGTGCTTTCAGTGCCGCCTCCACATCTTCCGCAGTCATATTATAGCGGGCGCAATACTGAGCGATAATGGCATCATAGTCATAGGTCTCTTTCAGCTCTGCCGCCGTCTTGCCGTCCGGCTTCGCCTGATTGATAAAGAATTGGCTGCCGTTGGTGTTCACGCCGCTGTTGGCCATGGACAGAGCGCCCCGCAGATTCATCAGCTTCTGATCGAATTCGTCCTCGAAGCTCTTGCCCCAGATGCTTTCGCCGCCGGTGCCGGTGCCGTTAGGGTCGCCCCCCTGGATCATAAAGTCGTTCATCACCCGATGGAAGGTCAGACCATCGTAATAGCCGTTTTTCGCGTGGGTAAGAAAATTCTCCACCGCCTTGGGCGCCGCCTCCGGGAAAAAACGGAGGGAGATATCCCCCATAGAAGTGTGCATAATCGCCACCTGCTCCCCGACGGCGGGCATCTCCGTCTGGAATCCGTAGTCCTTATCGGCATACACCGTACCGACACTATTGCCGTGACCGGCATCGTCACTGGTTTCGGAATTGTTCTTATTGCCTGTACCGTCGGTCGTGGTGGTAGGATTTTTTCCACCGCAGGCCGCCAATGACAACAGCAGCACCCCCGCCATCAGCAACGCCCCAAAAGTATGTCTATTCATCGTTCGTTCTCCTTACTACTGATCGGTTCAATTTCTGATGGAACGGCGGCCGATGGGCGGCCGTTCCTGATCGAGCGGCAGCAGCCGCCACAGTTCCCGGATCTCCCGGCTGCTCTCCTTCAAAAACGCCCGACAGACCTCATCGCCCATCAGAATCCGTCCGGCCCGGCGCACCGCCCGAACAAATTCCCGCTGAAACTGCACCCGGGCGCAATGCTGCACCAGGGGGCACACCCGATAGGCGCGGAGATCGTACACCGCCTGTATCCGCCCCGTCTCCGTCACATAGGGAAACAGCGGAAACATCCGACACGCCAGCGGACGGCACGCCCTGTCGCAGGTGCCGTCGCAGGCATACAAGAGTCCGGTCGCCGTAGCGGTCAGCGTATAACCGCCCTCCGGCAGCAGCCGTTCCTCTCCGGGGAACAGCCACATACCGACCGCATCCCCATGAGGGCGGCAGCAGCGCCCGTCGCACACCCGACCGCAGTCCGCCGCCAGCGGCGTCACCGTTTCCAGCAGCGTCCACGCCTCCCGCAAACGATCACGCATACGGGTGCACATCAATGCTCTGAATCGTCACATCCGTCAGGGGCTTATCCCGTCCATCGGTCTGGACGCCGGCGATGGCATCCACCACATCCATACCGTCATAGACCTGTCCAAACACCGTATGGTGATAGTCCAGATGCGGAGTGCCGCCCACCTGCTTGTAGGCTTCCACCGACTCGGCGGGAAAATACTCCGGCAGCTCCTGCATCTGCCCGATGAAATTCGGATGCACCGACGGCGCCTGCACAATGAAGAACTGGCTGCCGTTGGTGCCGGGACCGGCATTCGCCATGGACAGAGCGCCCCGCAGATTATGCAGCGTCGGGGTGAATTCGTCCTCGAAATTCTTGCCCCAGATGCTCTCGCCGCCGCAACCGGTGGCAGTGGGGTCGCCCCCCTGGATCATAAAGTCCTTGATCACCCGATGAAACACGATGCCGTTATAGTAGCCATCCTTGGCGTGGGTGGTGAAATTCTCCACCGCCTTAGGCGCCTGCTCCGGGAACAGACGGATGGAAATATCCCCCATCGAGGTATGCATGATCGCCACTGTCTCCCCCGCAGCGGGTCTGTCCAACTGTGCCATATCGTTTGCTCCTTTTCCCTTTTCTCAGTAAAAGCGGTACCGCACAGACCGCGTGCGGTCGATGTATCCACCAATGCTGTACAAAATCTCCGGTGTGGCCGGGACGATATCGGCTCAATACGCCTTGCCCCAGACCACCATAGCCTTCGCCGGGCGGCCGCAGCACACGCAGGTATCCGCCAGCGTCTCCTGCTCAAAAGGCATACACCGGCTGGTGACGCCCGCCTCTTCCTTCAGGCGGTTCTCACAAGTCACATCGCCGCACCACATTGCCTTGATCAGACCGGGGCGGGTAGCCGCCAGCTCCGTCAGCTCTTGCAGAGAGGTGGCGGAATAGGTCATGCTCTCCCGCCGCTCCAGCGCTTTCTGATACAAACCGTCATGCACGGCCTTGAGCAGCTGCGGGATCATCGTCTCCAGCTCATCCAGCGACACCACGGTCTTCTCCCGGTTATCCCGGCGTACCAGCACACACTGGTTATTCTCGATATCCCGCGGGCCGATCTCCAGCCGCAGCGGCACACCCTTCATCTCATATTCCGCAAACTTCCAGCCGGGGCTGTTGTCGCTGTCGTCCAGCTTCACCCGCACCACCGTCTGCAGCCGCTCCTGCAGCTCCCGGGCTTTCTCCAGCACGCCCGGCTTATGCTGGGCGATGGGCAGGATCACCAGCTGCACCGGCGCCACCGCCGGAGGCAGCACCAGGCCGTTATCGTCGCCATGGGTCATAATGATGGCGCCGATAATGCGGGTGGACAATCCCCAGGAGGTCTGGTGAGGATATTGCAGCTTGTTCTCCCGGTCGGTATACTGGATGCCAAACGCCCTGGCAAAGCCGTCGCCGAAATAATGGCTGGTACCGCTCTGCAGCGCCTTGCCGTCGTGCATCATCGCCTCGATGGTGTAGGTCGCCTCGGCGCCGGCAAATTTTTCCTTATCGGTCTTGCGTCCCTTGATGACCGGGATCGCCAGCGACTGCTCGCAGAAATCGGCATACACGTTCAGCATCCGCTCAGTTTCCTCAATTGCTTCCTGCGCCGTCTCGTGCATGGTATGTCCCTCCTGCCAGAAGAACTCCATCGTCCGCAGGAAGGGGCGGGTGGTCTTTTCCCACCGCACCACAGAGCACCACTGATTATACAGCTTCGGCAAATCCCGATAGGAATGAATAATATCCTTATAGTGCTCGCAGAACAGCGTCTCCGAGGTGGGGCGCACACACAGCCGCTCCGGCAGCTCCTCATTGCCGCCATGAGTGACCCATGCCACCTCCGGGGCAAAGCCCTCTACATGATCCTTCTCCTTTTGCAGCAGGCTCTCCGGGATGAACATTGGCATCATCACATTCTCATGCCCCAGCGCCTTAAACCGGGCATCCAGGTCCGCCTTGATATTCTCCCACAGCGCCGTGCCGTAGGGCCGCACGATCATACAGCCCCGCACGCCCGCATAGGACGCCAGCTCCGCCTTTTTCACCACATCGGTGTACCACTGGGCAAAATCGTCCTCCATCGAGGTGATGGCCTCGACCATTTTTTTATTGTCCGCCATTGGATTGCCTCACTTTCCGGGTTTTGCTACGAACCCACAATAATACAGTATAGTAGTATACCGTATTTCCCCGGAATTTTCAACCATTATTGCAAACTTCCCGAAAAAAACTGCGGCAACACGGCGCGCAAGCCAAAAAAATAAGCGCCCGTCCATCCCTATGGCGTGTGCGCATCGCCGACGCAAAGCAATTTGGGGCGGTTTTTTCGTTTTTTCGTCTCTCCGCGAGACGGGAGCGGCGTCTTTTGCATAATTCGCCGCCCGGCGGCGCATACTGTGTACAAACCGCATCGGAAAGGAGGAAGCTCTCATGAATAAGGTTGCGTTGATTCTCACCATCATCGGTGCTTTGAACTGGGGCAGCATCGGATTGTTTCAGTTTGATCTGGTGGCATGGATTTTCGGCGGCGCCGGCACTCTGCTGGCACGCATCGTCTATACCGTGGTGGCGCTGGCCGGTATCTGGTGCATCTCTCTGCTGTTCCGTCCCAAAGCCAAAGCAACAAACTGATCGCGTGAGTCCGCCGGGGAATTTCCCCGACGGACTTTCCCTTTTCCGCAGCTTCTTTACTCGCCCCGGATATCCAGATCCAGCCATCCCTGGCCCGTATGTACCGACCGATCCAGTATATACACGATATAGCTCCCCGTTTCCGGCGGCTGGGCGCGAAATTGCAGCTTTCCCCCACCGACGCACGTGATGGTCTGCCCCGCCTGCACCGCCGCCACGCAGTCCGGCGCGACCGCCGCATAATAGGTCTGCAATTGCTCCAGCGACAGCTCGCTCTGCAGCAGCACCGCCCCGAAATACCGCACGCTCTCGCCGGAGCCGTCGTACCGCCCGGCGGCCGAATAGCTGTCCAACAGCACGGTTTGCTCCGGCAGCGGCAGCGCCTTCAGACGCTTTTCCAGCCCCAGTGCGCGGCTGTTATTCACCAGCGGAATCACCAGCCCCGCCGTCAGCAGGAATGCACCCAGCAGCACCATCAATATCCGAATGATCCGCCGACAGGTTTGTTTCATTTTATCGTTCACGGCACATCCCCCATTCCATACCGTACAGTATACAGCATCCCAGCCGATTTATCAACGGAAAAATCCGCCGGTCCTTAAAAAATATGCCCAAGCGAACTTGACATTCCTCCGACAGATGCTTATAATAAAACAAGCGATGCGCAACAAGCGTTTTATTATAGTCAGGAGGGTATATTATGCCGCCGAAACCGAAATTCACCCGGTCGGAGGTCACGGATGCGGCGCTGGCTCTCGTCCGGGAGCAGGGCATCGAGCATCTGACCGCCCGGGATCTGGGGCTGCGCCTGGGCAGTTCCACCCGTCCCATCTTCACCGCATTCTGCTCTATGGAGGAGGTGCGCGAGGCGGTACATACACAGGCGCAGGAGCTGTTTGAACGCTATATGGCCGTGGCCGAGCAATACAATCCCGCCTACAAGATGCGAGGTATGCAGTGGGTGCGCTTTGCCCGGGAGGAACCGCAGCTGTTCCGGCTGCTGTTCATGCAGCGGTCGGGAATGAATATGGATCTGAATGAAGCGGTGAAATACGTGATGTTTGGGAAAGAAAACGACCTGGCCATCATCACCCGGGATTACCATGCCACACCGGCGCAGGCGGAGCAGCTGTTCTCACAAATGTGGATCTATACCTACGGCCTGTGCGTGCTGGTCGCCACCGGCGTGTGCGACTTCACCCAGGGGGAGATCGCCCGGCGGCTGGGCGAAACATTCCAGGGCGCGGTGCACGTGATCCGCTCCTGTCCGCCGGACGTGACCGGGATTCAGCCGGTGCCGGCAGGCTCCGAGACAGGACGTACCATCGTCGAGCAGCACCCGGATCTGCAAAAGCAACCGGATGCAACCATCGGTTGACACATTGACGGCCCCGCTTTCTTGCCCGCAACCGGGAAAAATCGTATCCTCATGGCAGAGGGCGCCGGACGCCCCACAACAAGGAGGAATCCCCTATGATCTTTGCCGATAAACTGATCTCTCTGCGCAAACGGGCGGGCTGGTCCCAGGAGGAATTAGCCAACCAGCTGGATGTCACCCGTCAATCCGTGTCCAAATGGGAGGGCGCGCAATCCATCCCCGATCTGGATAAAATCGTCCAGATGAGCCGCCTGTTCGGCGTCACCACCGACTATCTGCTCAAAGACGAGCTGGAGGAGCCGGAGAACGCTCCCGAGGACACGACACCTGCCCGCCGCCGGGTCTCGCTGGCGGAGGCGGCCGCCTATCTCGCCTGCCGCCGGGCGGTGGCGCCTCATATGGCGCTGGCGACCTTTCTGTGCATCCTGTCCCCGGCGCCGCTGCTGACGCTGATGGCGCTGAGCGATATCCCCACCGCGCCGGTATCGGAACGGGCCGCTGTCAGCATCGGCATGTGCCTGCTGCTGCTTCTGGTGGCGGCGGGGGTGGCGCTGTTCCTTTCCGTCGGAAACCGCTGCCGGGACTTTGCTTTTCTGGACAAGGTGCCTTTTGAGACGGAATACGGCGTTGCCGGGATGGTGCAGGAACGACAAAAGCAGTTCGCCCCCACTGCCGCCCGGCTGTATACCGTGGGCACGGTGCTATGCATTCTGGCGGCGGTGCCCCTGTTCCTGTCCGCCGGTCTGGCGACGAGCGATCTGGCCGGTGTGCTCGCCCTGGTCCTGCTGCTGCTGTTGGTCGGGCTGGGCTGTATGGCCTTCGTCTACGCCGGCACCGTCAGCGGCGCCATGAGCCGTCTGCTGGAGGAGGGCGCCAATGACCGTTCCCGCAAGCGGCAGAACGCCATCCGAGGCACGATCAGCACGGTATATTGGCTGGCGGTGACGGCAGTGTTCCTGCTGTATACCTTCGGGCCCCGCGGCAACGGGCAGCCCCGATACAGCTGGTTCATCTGGGCCATCGGCGGGGTGCTGTATGCCGCCGTGATGGCGGTAGTCAGTCTGCTGACCCGCCCCAAAGAGTAAGAATAAGGAGGAGTTTCATGGAACCTATCATCCAAATCGACCATCTGAACAAATCGTTCGGAGAGGTGCACGCCGTGCAGGATCTGTCCTTTCAGGTCAAACGCGGGGAGCTGTTCGCCTTTCTGGGCGTCAACGGTGCCGGCAAGTCCACCACCATCTCCATCCTGTGCGGCCAGCTGCGGGCGGACAGCGGCACGGTCACGGTCTGCGGTCATTCCGTGACAGAGGAGCCGGCGACGATCGCCGCCCGTCTGGGGGTGGTGTTCCAAAGCTCCGTGCTGGATCAGCCCCTGACGGTGCGGGATAATCTGCGCAGCCGGGCGGCGCTCTACGGTATCACCGGGCAGGCATTTGAAACCCGGCTGCAGGAGCTGGCGCGGCTGCTGGATTTTGAAAATCTGCTCCGCCGCACCGTGGGCAAGCTGTCCGGCGGCCAGCGCCGACGCATCGACGTGGCACGGGCGCTGCTACATAAGCCGGAGATCCTCATTCTGGACGAACCCACCACCGGGCTGGATCCCCAGACCCGCCGACAGCTGTGGGACGTGATCGCTACCCTGCGCCGGGAGGAGGGGATGACCGTATTTCTCACCACCCACTATATGGAAGAAGCGGCCGACGCCGATTATGTGGTGATTCTGGACAGCGGCCGCATTGCCGCCGAGGGAACGCCGCTGGCTCTCAAAAACTCCTACACCGGCGACTACATCACCCTCTACGGCGCAGAAAAAAGCGCCGTGGAGGGCCTTGGATTGCCCATCGAGGAACTGCGGGGTGCCTTGCGGGTCAGCGTGCCGGACACCGCCGCAGCCACCCGGCTCATCGTAGCGCACCCGGAGCTGTTCACCGATTATGAGATCATCAAAGGGAAAATGGACGATGTATTTTTGGCCGTCACCGGCAAAGCTCTGCCGGTGAAAAGCTGAGGAGGTACGCATATGGGTAAACTGGGTAACATGATCCGCCGCAATGTGCAGTTGTTTTTTAAGGATAAAGGGATGTTCTTCTGCTCCCTCATCACACCGCTGATCCTGCTGGTGCTGTATGCGACATTTCTCGCCAAAGTATACCGGGACAGCTTTGCGGGGGCGGTACCGGCGGGGTTTGCCATCGACCCGGCGCTCATCGACGCCACCGTGGGCGGACAGCTCATCTCCTCCCTGCTGGCGGTGAGCTGCGTGACGGTCGCTTTCTGCTCCAATCTGTTGATGGTGCAGGATAAGGTCAGCGGCGCCGTCCGGGATCTGACCGTCTCGCCTCTACGTCATTCCACCATGGCCCTATCCTACTACATCGCCTCCGCGCTGTCCACCCTCATCATCAGCCTGACGGCGCTGGGGATCAGCTCCCTGTATCTGTGGAAGATGGGCTGGTATATGTCCGGCACGGATGTGCTGCTCATGCTGCTGGACGTGGTGCTGCTGACCCTGTTCGGGGTCGGCCTGTCCTCCTGTGTGAACTTTCCGCTGAAAACCGCCGGGCAGGCCTCGGCGGTGGGCACCATCGTCAGCGCCAGCTACGGGTTCATCTGCGGCGCGTATATGCCCATCTCCAATTTTTCCTCCGGGTTGCAGACCGCGCTGTCCTTCCTGCCCGGCACCTACGGCACCAGCCTGCTGCGCAACCATGCGCTGGCCGGTGTATTCCGGGAGATGGAGCGCATCGGATTCCCGGCAGAGATCATTGACGGCATCCGCGGCTCCATCGACTGCAGCCTCACCTTCTTTGACCACCCGGTATCCGTGGGCGCCATGTATGCCGCCTTAGCGGGAGCCGTCCTGCTGTGCATCGGCATCTATGTGCTGCTCAATATGCGCCGCACGGCTGCCCGGCGATAAGTCTACCCATCACGATCCGTCCGACTGTAATCCGACTGTAAGGAGAGAGTATTCATGCTGTACATTGAACATCTGTCGAAAATCTACGACACCAAAAAGGCGGTGGACGATCTGTCCCTGCACATCGCCCCCGGCGAAATCTACGGTTTCATCGGGCACAACGGCGCGGGCAAAACCACCACCCTCAAATCCGTCGCCGGCATCCTGCCCTTTGACGAGGGGCATATCCGCATCGGCGGCACCGACATCGCCGCCGACCCCATCGCCTGCAAAAAACTGCTGGCGTACATCCCCGACAACCCCGACCTGTATGAATATATGACAGGTATCAAGTATCTGAGCTTTATCGCCGACATTTTCGGCGTATCCGCCGCCGACCGCAAAGAGCGCATCGACCGGTACGCAGCGCTCTTTGAACTGTCCGGCGATCTGGGGCAGCCCATCGCCTCCTATTCCCACGGGATGAAGCAAAAACTGGCCATCATCGCCGCCTGGCTCCATGAGCCTCGGCTCATCCTCATGGACGAACCCTTCGTGGGACTCGATCCGAAAGCCGCCCACCTGCTCAAGGGTATGATGCGGGAGGTCTGCGACCGGGGCGGCGCCATCTTCTTCTCCACCCACGTGCTGGAGGTGGCGGAAAAGCTGTGCGACAAGGTGGCCATCATCAAGGGAGGCAGGCTCATCCGCTCCGGCACCATGGAGGAGGTCAAGGGTGACGACAGTCTGGAGGACGTGTTTCTGGAACTGGAGGCGGAGAAAGAATGCTGAGAACCCTGCTGCATAAGCAGCTGCTGGAAATCTTCCGCAGCTACTTCTACAATCCGAAAACCAATAAAGCCCGCTCCAAAGGCGCTGTGGCAGCCTACATCGTGCTGTTTGTGGTGCTGATGGTAGGGGTTTTGGGCGGTATGTTCGGATTCCTGGCCTACTCCATCTGCCGTCCCTTAGCCGAATCCGGTATGGGCTGGCTGTATTATCTGGTCTTTGCCTTGTTGTCCCTGTTTTTGGGCGTATTCGGCAGCGTGTTCAACACCTTCTCCGGGCTGTATCAGGCCAAGGACAACGACCTGCTGTTGTCCATGCCCATTCCGGTGCGGTATATCCTCACCGCCCGGCTGCTGGGGGTCTATTTGATGGGGCTGATGTACAGCGGCACGGTGCTGCTGCCCGCCATCCTCATTTATTGGATCGTCTGCCCCCTCTCCGTCAGCTCCGTTCTGGGCGGGCTGATGCTGCTGGTGCTGATCTCCGCCGCCGACCTGCTGCTGTCCTGCGTGCTGGGGTATGTGGTGGCGAAGATCACCCAAAAGCTCAAAAACAAGAGTTTTATCACCGTGCTGGTGTCGCTGGTGTTCTTTGGCGTGTATTATTTGGTGTATTTCAAAGCCAACGACCTCATTGCGGCGCTGGTGGAGAATGCCGCTGTCTACGGCAGCAAGATTCAGGGCTCGGCGTGGCTGCTGTATCAGCTGGGTCTGGCGGGCACCGGTGCGCCGCTGGCGATCCTGCTATGGGCCGCCATAATCGGCGTGCTGCTGGGACTGACCCTGTGGGTGCTGGCACGCAGCTTCCTGAAACTGGCCACCGCTGCCAATAAGGTGGAGCGGATCAAGGAGAAAAAAGGTCCCCTACGGGTGCAAACCCCCACCGCCGCCTTGCGGCGCAAGGAGTTCGGCCGGTTCTTCTCCAGCCCCAACTATATGCTCAACTGCGGCATGGGGCTGCTGATGCTGCCCCTCGCTGTCGTGGCGCTGCTGATCAAGGGCAGCGTGGTGCGGGAGGTGCTGGTGGAGTTGATGGGCAGCGCCGACCAGGCGACGGTGCTGCTGGGCGCCGTCCTGTGCTTGCTGGCGACCATGAACAATATGGCGGCTCCCTCCGTCTCTCTGGAGGGGAAAAGCCTGTGGCTGCTCCAATCCCTGCCCATCGCCCCCTGGCAGGTGCTGAAGGCAAAGCTGTCCGTGCAGCTCACCCTTACCGGACTGCCGCTGCTGCTGGGCATCGTCAGCGTCTGGATCGTGCTGCGCCCCTCGCTGCTCACCGGGCTGCTGACCGGCGTGCTGGTGCTGCTGGTGATGTGCCTGTTCACCGCCTTCGACCTGTATATCGGGCTGAAAAACCCCAATCTCCACTGGACCAGCGAGATCGTCCCCATCAAGCAGAGCATGAGCGTCATGGTGGCGCTGCTGGGCGGCTGGGCGTATGCGATCGTGCTGGGGGTCGGGTATCTGCTGCTGAGCGGCTTACTGCCCGTGCCGCTGTTCTTGGGGCTGGCGTCGCTCCTCACCGCCGGACTGGCGCTGTGGGCGTATCGTTGGCTCAGGACCCGGGGCGCTCAGCTGTTTGCCCAGCTGTAATGCCGGAAATGTTCATTAAACGACCGCTCATCTGAGCGCATTGCCGGAGGAACTCTATGTATAAGCTCATGATCGTCGAGGACGATCCGGGAATCTCCCGCGCCATCCGGGAGCAGGCGGAAAGCTGGGGCTTCACCGTGGAGGTGCCGGAGGATTTCCGGAATATCACCGCCGCCTTTACCGCCTTCCAGCCCCATTTAGTGCTGATGGACATTACGCTGCCTTTTTTCAACGGCTATCATTGGTGCACCGAAATCCGGCGGCTGTCGCAGGTGCCCATCATCTTCCTGTCCTCCGCCGCCGACAACATGAATATCGTCATGGCCATGAATCTGGGCGCAGACGATTTCATCGCCAAGCCGTTTGACGCTAACGTGCTGATGGCGAAGGTGCAGGCCCTGCTACGGCGCACCTATGATTTCGTCGGAGCGGCCCCGGTGCTGGAGCATCGGGGCGCGTTCCTCAACACCGGGGACAATTCCCTCACCTACAACAGCGTATCTGTCCCGCTCACCAAGAACGAATACCGCATTCTTCTGTGCTTGATGGAAAACAAGGGCCGGGTGGTCAGCCGGGAGCAGCTGATGGAGCGGCTCTGGGAATCGGAGCAGTTCATCGACGAAAACACCCTGACCGTCAACGTGAACCGGCTGCGCAAAAAGCTGGATGCCATCGGGCTGGAGAATTTCATCACCACAAAATTCGGTGTCGGATATCTGGTGGGTTAGAACACAACCGTTTTTCGGCCAAGCCGCAAGGAGGGCACAATGAAGCTATGGAGAGCCGTATGGCGGCAGCACCGGGGTGGTATCCTGTTGTATTCCCTTTGCGGCGGGATCTTCCTGCTGACCTTTTACCTCTACCGACTGCCGCTGAAAGCGGTGCTGTATCCCCTGCTGCTGTGCGGGGTGCTGGGTCTGGGGGCGCTGGTGCTGGAGACGGTGCGGGTGCATAAGGTGCACACCCGCCTGCAGGAGCTGATCCACAGTCCCGTTACAGCCACCCTCGAGACATTCCCCGCCCCGCTGACCGCCACAGACGAGGATTACCGGCAGCTTATCCGCCAGCTCCAGCGGGAGGTGGCCGGGCGGGAGACCGATGCCGCCGTGCGCTATCAAAACACGGTGGAATACTTCACCGTCTGGGCGCACCAGATCAAAACCCCCATCGCCGCCATGCGGCTGGCCTTGCAGACGGAGGACACCCCCCTCGTCCGCCGGCTCACCGGCGAGCTGTTCCGTATCGAACAGTATGTGGAGATGGTGCTGACCTATCTGCGGCTGGATTCCACGGACACCGATTACGTGTTCCGCCGTCAGCCGCTGGACCCCATCCTGCGGGGCTGCTTCAAGCGGTTCTCCCACGAATTCATCGACCGCAAACTGCGGCTGGATTTCACCCCCACCGACCTGACCATTGTCACCGATGAAAAATGGCTATCCTTTGTGCTGGAGCAGCTGCTGTCCAATGCCCTCAAATATACCCGTCAGGGCAGCGTCACCGTCGCTCTGACCGGTCCCACCACCCTCTGCATCCGGGATACGGGCATCGGCATCGCCCCGGAGGATCTGCCCCGCATCTTCGACCGGGGCTACACCGGCTATAACGGCCGCAGCGACAAAAAAGCCACCGGCATCGGGCTGTACCTGTGCCGCCGGGTCTGCCGGGGACTGGGCATCGGCATCCAGGCAGAATCGCAAGTGGGGATGGGAACGGCGGTATATCTGGAGCTGGAGCAATACGACCTGAAAGCGGAATAACGGCAATTCTTACAGTAGTGTAAGAACCGGGGCGGAAAATGTAAGCCGATTCGATTGGCTTCGTTTTCCGCCTCGTCTATAATAGAGCCATCCCCACGAGGGGAGGCGGTTTTGCGGTGCGTCCGGGCGGCGCGATTCCGAGAGCCGCAATTCTGCAAGAAAGGAAGGGTACGAACATGAGTATTTTGGAGGTCAAAGGTGTCCGCAAGGTGTATTCCACCCGATTCGGCGGCAACAAGGTGGAGGCGCTGAAAAACGTGAATTTCAGCGTCGAGGCCGGGGAATACGTCGCCATTATGGGAGAATCCGGCAGCGGCAAGACCACCCTGCTGAACATTCTGGCGGCGCTGGATACCCCCACCAGCGGCAGCGTGCTGCTGGACGGGCGGGAGCTGTCCGGCATCAAGGAGTCCGCTATGGCGGCGTTCCGGCGGGACAATCTGGGGTTTGTGTTTCAGGATTTTAATTTGCTGGACACCTTCACGCTGGAGGACAACATCTTCCTGCCGCTGGTGCTGGCGGGAATGCCGTATAAGGAGATGTTCCGCCGCCTGGCCCCCATCGCCAAGCGGCTGGGGCTGACGGAGCTGCTGAAAAAGTATCCCTACGAGGTATCCGGCGGCCAAAAGCAGCGGGCGGCGGTCGCCCGGGCGCTCATCACCGAGCCGCAGCTGATTCTCGCGGATGAACCCACCGGCGCGCTGGACTCCAAGGCCACCGACGAGCTGCTGCACCTCTTCAGTGAGATCAACCGCATGGGGCAGACCATTCTCATGGTCACCCATTCGGTGAAGGCGGCCAGCACCGCGGGACGTGTGCTGTTCATCAAGGACGGCGAGGTATTCCACCAGCTCTATCGCGGCAACGATACCGACGAGCAGCTGTATCAGAAGATCAGCGACACGCTGACCACCCTTGCCACGGGAGGGAACGCCCAATGAAAGCGAGCTTCTTTCCGGCGCTGGCGCTGGACGGTATGCGGAAAAACCACCGCCTGTATCTCCCCTATTTTCTCACCTGTGCGGGCATGGTGACGATGCAGTATATCATCACCTACCTGCAATTCAGCGACACGCTGGCCGCCATGCGGGGCGGCAGCAACATCCGCATGATGATGGGATTCGGCAGCGGGGTTATCGCCCTGTTTTCGCTGCTGTTCCTGTTCTACACCAATTCTTTCCTCATCCGGCGGCGGAAACGGGAATTCGGTCTGTACAATATTCTGGGCATGGGCAAGCGGCATATCAGCCGCATCCTGTTCTTTGAAACGCTGCTGATGGCGGTCGGCTCGCTGGCCGCCGGTCTGACCGCCGGAATCCTCCTGTCTAAGCTGGCGGAGCTGGGCATGGTGCGCATTCTGGAGGGAAACGCCACCTTCGACCTGTCCCTCTCTCTGCCCGCCATTCTGCGCACAGCCGCCGTCTTTGGCGTGATCTTCCTGCTGCTGTTTCTCAACGGCCTGCGGCAGGTGCATCTCTCCAGCGCCATTCAGCTGCTGCGCAGCGAAAATATGGGCGAAAAGCCTCCAAAGGCCAACTGGGTGGCGGGGGTTCTGGGAGCGGTGGTGCTGGCGATCGCCTATTGGATGGCGGTGACCATTCAAAACCCCATCACCGCTATGGGGATGTTCTTCGTCGCGGTGCTGCTGGTGATTGTCGGCACCTATCTGCTGATGATCGCCGGGTCGGTGCTGCTGTGCCGGATCCTGCAGAAAAACAAGCGGTACTACTATCAATCCCGCCATTTTGTGTCGGTATCCTCCATGGCTTACCGGATGAAGCGCAACGGCGCCGGCTTGGCGTCCATCTGTATTCTTGCCACCATGGTGCTGGTGATCGTATCCTCTACCACCAGCCTGCTGTTCGGCGCCAATGATGCGCTGCAAACCCGGTATCCCCGGGAATGTGTGATCGACGTGCGGCTCCAGCAGGCTGCAGCGCTAAAGGACGGCTCCGTCGCCCGGCTGCGGCAAACCACCAATACCGCAGCCGCCGACAACGGCATGACGCTGCAGAATTCGCTGGATTGGCGCTGCCTGTCCGGTTGGGGCGCTCTGGAGGGCAATCGGGCGTCCATTCGCTCCTTTAATATGCAGGTCACGTCCCTGGAGAGCTTTTATTTCATTCCGCTGGAGGATTATAACCGCGCCTGCGGTACGAGCTATACCCTGCGGCAGGGGGAAGCACTGCTGTATGTGAACCGGGGCAGCTTCACCGGCGATACCGTCACCTTTGACGACCTCTGCACCCTGCGCATTGTCCGGCAGGTGGACACCTGCATCCCCGACGGGTCCATGACCGCCGCTGTGTCTACCGCCTATGTGTTTATCCTGCCGGACCTGTCTGCCGTGGAGGCGCTGGCAGCGCCCGTAGAGAAAAATTCTCAAGGGCGGGCGTTGACGGTGAACTGGCACTATGCGTTTGACACCGGGCTGACCGGAGAACAGCAGGACGATGCGATTCAGGCCGTGGTATCCGCTCTGAACAACGCCGGCGCCGCTGCGCCGGTTTATGAGATGCTGACGGTGGAAAGCCGCCAGCTGAACCGGGCGGATTTCCTGGGCACCTATGGCTCTTTCTTCTATCTGGGGGCCATCCTCAGCGTGGTGTTTCTGGCGGCGGCTGTGGAGATCATCTACTATAAGCAGATCACCGAGGGCTATGAGGATCAGGCCCGCTTCAGCATCATGCAGAAGGTGGGCATGGACCGCCGGGACATCCGCCGCAGCATCAATTCTCAGCTGCTGACCGTATTTTTCCTGCCTTTGGCGGGGGCGGGGCTGCATCTGGCGTTCGCCTATCCTATGATCCGCCAGCTGCTGCAGCTCCTGAATCTCACGAACCTGCGGCTGTTCGCTCTCACCACCCTCATCAGCGTCGGCGTGTTTGCTCTGTTCTATACGGCTGTATACCGGCTCACCTCCAATGCTTATTACCACATCGTCAGCAGTCATATCGAACAATAAACGGCGGTGCGGACATTTCGGATGAAATGTCCGCACCGCTTGCTCGTTTTAGACAAAACGCTCCGGGTGCAGCCGTACCTGAAACGGAGTATTTTCCCGTTTTGTTTGTCGTATCACTTGCAATACGACCGTGTTGCCGTGTTCTTCTGCTGTCAAAGGAATCTCTCGTTTCAGGGCGAAGATTTTCGGCAAACAGCGCTTTTTTAGCGGCGAGCAACAAAGCCGGTAATCACGCTGTTTCACCGAAAAAACGATCGAACCCGGAGCGCATTGCCGATCCATCATCTGCGCCGCAGCCTTTCCAGCGCGGCTCCGTCGATCTGGTTGACCGTCCTGAACCGGCCGTCGTAGAACACCGCCCAGTTATTGAACACGCAGGGCAGCGCCCGGGCCTTTTCCGCCGAATCCACATGAATGAACTGCGCCGGAATGTCGTGGGCGTCACAGTATTCCCGCAGCTTATCCACCCGACCGGGTATAAACGGGCACTGGTCGCTATAATACACCACCAGCCCCGGAGCATCCACCGCCATGCGCCGCGCCCCATCGGAAAACCGGGGCACCGTTCCGTCCAGACTCAGCGCCAGCAGCGTGTATTCGCCCGCCGTATCCACCGGCTGAAATCCGAATTTCCGGGCAAAGCTCTGATCAGACAGCCAGGCCTTCTGTTTCTCCGCCCCCAGCATACACACCCCGGAGCGGCCCCGGGCCCGGGCATCCTCCAGACAGGACTCCATCAGTCGACGACCAAATCCCTGGCCCTTCGGCGCCCCCTGCACCCACAGACAATAGATGTAGAGATAGTTCTCCCCCTCGATCGGCACAAAGGCCGTTTCCAGCGGGGCATATTCGATGAACGCGCATTCCGCTGCCGCGACCTTGCGGAACACGTGCCCCTCCCGCAGTCGCGCCGACAGCCATGTCCGTTTGGCCTCGATGCCCGGGTGAGACTTTTTCGCCCGAACGATACAGCATATCGAGGCATCCGCCGCCGTTTCCGGCGTCAAATCCACCAAATCCGACTGCATATCCGCTTCCTCCCGCTCTATCCTTTCCGGTTCTTCCGCTGCTGATAGTCCGCAGTCTCTTTCTGAGAGGAAACCGCAGACCCGGATATACCGGACCTGCGTGCATCGCACGTTATCAAGCCGACATTTCGGCAGCATCCAACGCAAGAGCTACCACGCCGCACTAACCGCTGGGAAAAGTATAGCATCGCCCAATCCCCCTGTCAAGGGCAAACGAAAGCTCCCCGACGTTTCCGCCGGGGAGCTTTCGTTAGAGGGGTGTTTTGAGGAGGATTGTACTCGTTTGATGGAGGACGGGTGCGGCCCCGTTGCTCTCCTGAGTACGTGTTAACTATACCGCACAAATTTGTCCTTTTTATGACGAAATCGTGAATAAAACGCAAGAAATATATGAACGGGAAATTTTTTTGGAAAAATTGCAAACAAATGTTTGCAATTTCCTGCGATCTATGGTATACTGTCCGTGAAAGCAGGTTTTCGGCCCTGTCGCCGCTCCGATCCGGGCAGCACAACCGTTCCCTGCGCCACACGTATAAGGAGGAGTTTTCCATGAGACCATTGACCGAAAAGCAGCAAAAGGTTCTGACTTTTGTCCGCGAACGCCTGCAAGACGACATCCCCCCCACCGTGCGTGAGATCTGCGAGGCCACCGGCATACGCTCCACCTCCACCGTCCATGCATACCTGAAACGGCTGGAGGATGAGGGGTACATTGATCGGCGCAGCGGTCTGAATCGGGCGATCCGTCTGCCCGGGGAGAACGTCACCCGTGTGCCTCTGCTGGGTAAGGTGACGGCCGGTCTGCCCATACTGGCCGTGGAGGAGGTCGAGGATTATGTGCCCTTCTCCGGCGGCGATCACTATCAGCCCGGCGAGCTGTTCGCGCTGCGGGTGTCCGGCACCAGTATGATCAACGCCGGCATTCTGGACCGGGATGTGGTGATCGTGCGCCGCACCGCCACAGCGCAGAATGGCGATATCGTCGTGGCGTTGATCGGCGACGAGGCCACCGTCAAGCGCATCTACGTGGAAAAAGATCACATCCGTCTGCAACCGGAAAACGACGCTTTTGAGCCGATCATCGCCAAGGAAGTCACCGTGCTGGGCAAGGTGATTTCGCTGGTGCGGTATTTCGGATGAGCGACAGTAAGCGCCCCTCGCTGCTGATCAGCGCCTGTCTGTGCGGACAACGCTGCCGCTACGACGGCGGCGGATTCGACCGGCCAGAGCTGCGGCGGTTAGCGGACAGCGGCATGGCGCTGCCCTTCTGTCCGGAGTGTGCCGGCGGTCTGCCGACGCCCCGCGTCCCCTGTGAAATTGTCGGACAACAGGTCATAGCCAGGGACGGGCGGGACTGCACGGAGGAATATACGCGGGGAGCGGCACTGGCGCTGGCGCTGTGCCGCCGCCATGGACTGACCGCCGCCATCCTCAAAGACGGCAGCCCCAGCTGCGGCGTGACCCGCATCTACGACGGCACCCACACCGGGCAGCGCATTCCGGGGCAGGGCGTCACCGCCCGATTGCTGGCGCAGGAGGGTATCACGCTGTACACGGAGGATACCTGGACAGAACCATTCATCGAATCGGGCGAACCCCTCCCCCGTTGATCGCGGGCATCCGGTGTATACAGAGCAGCGCAAAGCGGCACAACAATAGCGGATAACATTGGGATGCGTGTGCGCCAGCGGTACGCCACAGAGCCGATATATGGGAGCTGTCGATCCTCCGCGGTCGCACTTCTCCGGTCACCCGGATACCGGGAACTTGGCATCGACGCAATGGCGGCGCGGTGTCCCTGCCGAAGAATACCGAATCACGACTAAGCGGAGAACAACAGTGTCAATGCGCGCGAACGAATGAGCCGACAAAACCGCTTGCATCCCGACGGCTTTGTCTGGGTGATCGAACCGCGCGGTGTCTTTGGCGGGCCTGCGTTTGGGCGTTTGTCAGAGCATCCGGAGCGGCCGCGCAACAGACAAAAAGCGGTCCCGCTTTTGCCAAGCCGTTCCTTGGGACCCATCAGACAGGTCCCACGACCGAAGTATTGCCTGTGCGGCCCTCGGACGGCTTTAGCCGCGCCCGCCGATGCAAACAGAATGTGTGCACATTTACGCCGATGCGTGACATAGAGAACCCGGAATTGGAAAGGATGACAGTATGGGACCGAATCCGGATCACGTATACCCCAACGAAGCCATTAAACAAGTGGTCTATATCAAGAATGTGATCACCAGACCGAATATTATTGTCGGAGATTACACCTACTATGACGACGCGGGCGGCGCCGAGCGCTTTGAGGACCATGTGACGCACCAGTACGATTTTATCGGGGACAAGCTGATCATTGGAAAATTCTGCGCCATTGCAAAAGGCATCGAGTTCGTGATGAACGGCGCGAATCACAGAATGAACAGCGTCACGACCTATCCCTTTAATATTATGGGCGGCGGATGGGAGCAGTTTACACCGAGCCTTGCAGATCTGCCGTTAAAAGGAGATACAGTCGTTGGCAACGACGTCTGGATCGGTCAGAATGTAACGGTCATGCCGGGTGTGCATATCGGGGATGGCTCCATCATAGCCGCCAATTCCGTTGTCACTAAAGATATTCCTCCGTATTCCGTTGCCGGCGGAAACCCGTGTCGGGTGATCCGCAGGCGGTTTGACGACGCCATGATCGCGTATCTGTTGGAAATACAATGGTGGAATTGGGATGCCGATAAAATCTTCCGAAATATGGATGCGCTATGCAGCAGCGATCTGCAACGGATCAAGCATATATCGGACTGACAGATCCCACCCGGAAACAGCGAGCATCTGCGGAGGCTGCCCTGTGCATTAAACACTGACAGACTGCCCGCGACACCGGATTCCAAAGAAGTCCGCAGCGCATCCGTCTCGTCTCTCCATAAAATACGCTGTTCGATAGATCGGCTGACGGTTTGCGCGCTTTTATGCCATCTAAAACTCCTCCAAAAACTACGAGTTCATCCAAAACGGCCACACTGTAATGCGGCCTTTATAGCGGAGCTTGCAACGACAGGACTGTGTTCCGATAAACAAACATCCATGTACCCCGGCGGTGGAGAGACTTCGTTCTCTCTGCCGTCTTTTTCTTCAAAACCTATTGACAACCGTCATACTTCGTGATACGATGTATAACATGAAAGGAGGTATAATATGGACGGTCAGCTGAAACGGGGGCTTCTGGACGTCTGCGTCCTGGCGGCGATCAAAAGCGAGGATTCATACGGCTATAAGATCATTAAGGATATGAAGCCGTATATTGAGCTTTCCGAATCGACCCTGTACACCATTCTGAAACGCCTGGAAACGGCACATATGCTGACGGTGCGCACCGCGGAACACGGCGGCCGACTTAGAAAATACTACCACATCACCGAAGAGGGACAGCAGCGCATCCGGGAGTTTCAGGTTGAGTGGAAAGAAATTTTAGCCATTTATCAATTTGTGACCAAGGAGGACGAAGGTAATGTCTAAACAGGATTTTCTTACACGGTTGCGGAAAGGCTTATCCGGGCTGCCGCAAGACGATATCGAGGAACGTCTGAACTTTTACGGGGAAATGCTTGAGGATCGAATGGAAGAAGGGCTTTCGGAAGAGAACGCGGTCGCCGCAATCGGCGATGTAGAAGAGATCGTCCGGCAGACGGTCGCTGACATTCCTCTTACGAAAATCGCCAAGGAAAGGATAAAGCCGAAAAGAGACCTGAAAGCATGGGAGATCGTGCTCATAGCGCTGGGCTCGCCGCTGTGGCTTTCTCTGGGCATTGCCGTGGCTGCCGTGGTTTTCGCGCTCTACGTGTCGTTGTGGGCGATAATGGTATCGTTGTGGGCGGTCTTTGGATCGCTGGTGGTCTGCGCAGTCGCCAGCGTACCGGCGTGTGTAGTTTTTGCCGTAGGCGGCAGCGGTGCGCCGGGGCTCGCGTTGCTTTCCGCAGGAATTGTCTGCGCGGGGCTCTCCATCTTTCTGTTCTATGGCTGCAAGGAGGCAACGAAGGGCATCCTGGCGCTGACGAAGAACACGACCCTATGGGTGAAACACGGCATTATGAAAAAGGAGGAAGCCTAATGAAAACGGCAACAAAGATATGGCTTATCACAGCGGCGGCCCTTGTGCTGATCGGATGCATCCTTTTCGTTGGCGTCATGGCGACGCGGGAATGGAATTTTACGAAGCTGTCAACAGTCCGATGCGAAACAAACACTTACGAAATCACCGAGGTATTCCACGACATATCGCTGCAAACCGACACCGCTGCTATCGTATTCGCCTTGTCGAGCGACGGGAAATGCCGGGTGGAGTGCTACGAAGAAGAGAACGCAAAGCACACGGTTACCGTCCGAGAGGATACGCTTGTAATTCAGGCGTGCGACACCAGGCACTGGTACGATTATATCGGATTCCAGTTTGATTCGCCGCAGATCACGGTGTATCTTCCGAAAACGGCCTACGACGCCCTGACCATTCGCGAAAGCACCGGAAATGTGGAAATACCGAAAGACTTCACATTTGTGAACGCCGATATTTCTTTGACTACGGGAACCGTTGCCTTTTGCGCATCCGTTACGGAGACAGGCAAAATCAAAACAAGCACGGGAGATATCCGGGTCGAAAAAACTTCCGCCGGCGCACTGGACCTCTCTGTCACCACGGGTGCGGTGACGGTTTCCGACGTGACCTGCCGGGACGATATAACCGTAGGCGTATCCACCGGTAACGCAAGTTTGCGCGACGTTGCGTGCCAAAACGTACATTCAAACGGAACCACAGGAACCATCACCCTGGACCGCGTGATAGCGGCCAATATGTTCTCGATCGAGCGGACCACGGGCAATGTAAAATTCAGCGGGTGCGATGCCGCCGAACTATCCGTAAAAACCAGTACAGGCCATGTATCCGGTAGCCTGCTTACGGACAAGGTGTTTATCACCGACACCGCCACCGGCAGGGTGAACGTTCCCAAAACGGCAACCGGCGGCCAATGCATAATCAAAACCGGTACGGGCGATATCGACATAAAGATCGGCTAAAAGCCAACAGAAATGCACCCGGCAAGAGTTCCATGTCTTGCCGGGTGCATAACTGTATATAACACCGTTTACCGGGCGATCCGCCATCGCCCCCACAGCACAAGCCGAAACAGCCTTCATCAAGAATATCCCACCCGAAACCCGCGTTACAGAAAAACAGGCACGGAACCACGTTCCGTGCCTGTCGCCTGAACCGGCAAATCGCATTTCTGCGTTCGATTACTTGCCGAAGTAGCGCTTCAGCAGGCCTTCGAATGCGCGGCCGTGCCGGGCTTCGTCCTTGGCCATTTCGTGAACTGTATCATGAATCGCGTCCAGATTCAGCTCCTTCGCCCGCTTGGCCAGCGCCATTTTGCCGTCGGTAGCGCCGTTCTCGGCATCCACCCGCATTTCCAGATTCTTCTTGGTGCTGTCGGTCACGACCTCGCCCAGCAGCTCGGCAAACTTTGCTGCATGTTCTGCCTCCTCATAGGCCGCTTTCTCCCAGTACAAGCCGATCTCCGGATACCCCTCACGGTGAGCGACCCGCGCCATCGCCAGATACATACCTACCTCCGAGCACTCGCCGGTGAAGTTGGCGCGCAGCCCTTCCACGATCTCCGGATCCACATCCCGGGCAATGCCGACCACGTGCTCCGCCGCCCAGGAACGCTCCGCCTTCTGCTCCACAAACTTGTCGGCACCGACGCCGCAGACCGGACAGACCTTCGGCGCTTCCTCGCCCTCATACACATACCCACAGACGCTGCATACAAATTTTTTCATACCGATTACCTCCATAATTTAATTGATTTTTTCTAGTATTTCCCGGCAAGCGGGACAATAACCGCTGAAAGTGATTTCCTCCCCCGTGACCGCATACCCTTTCGGCCGAAGCGACTCCACCGCAACTCTATCCAGGGGCACATCGCTGATCTGACCGCATCCGTTGCACCGGAAATGTCCATGAGGCGTCATGCCGGCATCGTAGCGTTTTTCCTCTGTCCCCGGGGACAGCTCCCACACCAGATGCGCCTGAACCAACGCGTGCAGGGTATTATATACGGTAGTACGGGAAAATGTGGGATGCTCCCGGCTCAGCGCCGCATACACATCCTCGGCCGCCGGGTGCTTATGCTCCAGCAGGTAGGCGTAGACCGCCAAACGCTGCTGCGTCGGACGCACCCCATGCTCCGACAAACGGGCCGCTATTTCCTGTGCTGTCATGGCATCCTCCATTCCGTAATCATTTCTGTTTTGTACTGATTACAAATATATAATACATCCACTTTTATAATTTGTCAAGAGCTTTTTTGAATTTTTTTGATTTCTATGAGACGGTCAGAAACAGCAGGCATTCCCACCGGGCAAGAGCCCCATGTTCCCGCGGCTTTTGACCGGTAATCCGAGATTCCGCCGCGATGCGCATGAAATGCACGAAAGAACGCAAAATACGGCCAAAGGGCCCCCTATGGCAACGATGCAGAATACAAACGATTGATATCCCCTGCTTGCCGGGTCCAACCACTGCATAAAGAGAACGACCGGGCGCCTGTTGGCGTCCGGTCGTTCTTCAAACGATCCGTTTCTGTCACGCATCGCTTTACGGATGTGTCAAGGAAAACTTCTCATACTGCTTTCGGTTATGGCGAAAAAAGCCGCGCACGGTCATCAGCACAAGCCCGCCCATGATCCCGTAATAGGCCGGCAGAGCCAACACCCATGCGCTCTGTGGCAGGCATTGCCGCACGACGGCGGCATCCAGAAGAATATAGATCAGCAAGCGGTGACTGTCCGCCACAAACGGACGGAGCATGGCGGCACGAGCAACCACCAGCGCCACACCCAGCACCAGCTTTGGCGCGTCCTTTGCGCTGCACAGCTCCGTCCCGATCGTCACAAGCCCGCACAGATAGATCGTCCCGTGACAGGCCATGGAGACATACACCTCCACCGGTGCATACGCTACATACAACGGCCCGCCTGCCGTGATCATCGCCAGATAATAGAAAAAACCGGCCATCAGCCCGGAATAGGCCGCCCAGCTGTGCAGCCCTTTTCCGGGAATCAGCAAAATCACGGGAACCACGAAATAGGCAACCGTAGAAAACTCGACCGGCAGCTGAGCCGTTCCCTCCATCAGCGGATATATGACGCCGTAGCGCAGCAGATTGCCACACAGCAATACCGTGCACAAAACCGAGATGATCTGTCGACGCTGCTGTTTCGGGCGTTGACACAACCGATAGGCCGCTACGTTGATACAGCCGAAAAACACCAGCGCCACTGCATTCAGGCCATACATCGCTCCGTCACCTCAATTCCGGAACCATCCCCAGGTATGCCAGAATTCCGGCGCACCGGCAGAGAGACTGCACGCCACATAGCCCAGGACGAAGCAGACCGCAAACAGCAGCAGCGCGGTCAATGCCACCGTGCGCAGCTGACGCTTTTTCCGGGGAACGAACTGCGGTGCGATCGGGAGACCGGGCAGTACCGCGCCGCCGCGGCTCCGGGCCAGCATATTTTGGCGGAACCGACCATAGGAACGGAATATCTGGCGGCAAAAAGCGCCGTACCAGATACACCCGACCACAGACAGCACACACAGCGCCGCCAAACTCAATCCAAGTATGGCTCCGCACCAATACGGCATGGGCGGCAGAGAAACAAACGCCAACCGCTCCAAATTGCCGATCAGGCACACACCGGTCAATCCAAAGGACAGCACACACGCAGCCAGCACCACGCCAAACGCAACCAGCAGGACTGCAAAAATGCCGAAAAACAGATCGACCCAACCCAGCCACAGCCAGGTCAAAGCCGCCGTGTGCTTCACCCCCGCCGGGGCGACCGCACCGAACTGTGCCGCCACTGCAACCGGGTCGCCCAGCCGGGCGGCGATCTCCTCATCCGTGTACCCGTCGGCCAGCTTGAACGCAAAATGCTGCTCATATTCATCCACCACATCGGCTACATCGGCGACATTTCTCTTACGCAGCTCCGATGCAAGCTGCGTCATAAATTCACTCTTAGTCATTCCACTCATCCTCCAATAATGATTGTACAGACCGGGCAAATTGCAGATACGCCGCGCGATCCTCCGCATAGGTGTCCCGGCCAAGCTGTGTGAGCGTGTAGTATTTGCGAGGCGGCCCGCCGCTCTCCTCTTGCAGATAGGTGGTGAGCAGTCCGTCGGTCTTGAGCTTCCGCAGGATCGGGTAAACCGTCCCGTCGGCAATGTCTATATGCCGGGACAGGTAATCGGATATTTCATATCCGTAGCAATCCCGCCTGTGCAGCAGCGACAGCACGCACAATTCCAGCACGCCCTTTTTATACTGCGTATTCACGGATATCCCTCCTTTTCTCTGTTTCACACTACTATATTATATTCAGTAGTTACAAAATGTCAAGTGTTTTTTGAAAATATGTTTTTTAACGGTTTTCAGCTATTTTATCTGGTGTCAGCCACTTTTCTCCATCGCAGATCATCGCCAACAGGCTCGATAGTGGCAAACCCGGTCACGGCAAGCCCGGTTGCGGTAAACCCGGTTAAAGTTCTCCAAAGTTATGTACGCAATTCGAGCACAACGCAATGTAGCAGAAAATGTAAGCACTATTTATCAATTTAGAATACAATGACAGAATTCCGCAAATACGAGGCGAAAAGCTTTACCTTTTCTACTCATAACAAAAAGCACTCCCATGACCGTAGGCTCATACGGCCGGGAGTGCTCCTGAGCAATCCATTTAATTGTCTTTATCCCATTTCCTCCGGGGCATCCGTTGCCGGCTGCGTATCATCGCTTTCCGGTCTCCGGAACACCCGCGCACGGGGAGCGCCCACCGATGCACTCTCCGTCAGCTCCTCACCGGAGAACCACCGCTTATCCGTGAAAATCAGCCCGGACTCGTCCTCACACACCAAATGCAGGCAGTCGTTACGCGGTTCAATGCGGTTCTCCTGCTCCTCGCCAACGCGCAGCTCCATCACGGTTTCCTTATTCTCCTGCCAATAGCACCAGGCTTTTACGATGTTGGCCTTTTCCGATTTGGCATACAGGGTCAGCGTGATGGCGCCGCTCTCACGAACCCCCTCGGCCGCGATCCCCTCCGAAGCCGAAAGGGCATTGTCCACCGTATACCGCACCCGGATGGACGACCGCCCGGCAGAGGACAGGAGCAGCAGAACGACCGGGGCAAGGATCATCAGGCGCATGGCGTAGTGGTTGACCGCCCGCCGCACATTGTTGAAATGAATGATCCATAGCGCACAGGTAGTAAGCAGATACACAGCTCCGATCCACAGATAGCTGCCGATAAACCGACACCGCATCGAAGCCGTCACTGCGGCATAAACGGTCAGGAGCGTCAGCAGCACCTGCCAGAAACCCCACTGCCGGTATGCTTTATCTGCGGCTTTGGAACCGCTGTCCCCGCTGCATCGGATCAGTATGTAGGCAGCACTCAAGGCCAAAACGGCATACGGCAGAAGCCGCCCATAATAGAACGCAACCGGCGCCCCCAGAAGCAACGCCAACAGAACCGCCAGACGCAGATTCACCCGCGAGAGCGAACGATCCAGAAATTCGATCTCCTCATCCTCCACATCAAAGGACAGATAGAGCAGAGCCACCACGACAAACGCCATAAAAAGCAGGAAACCGTACTTTGTCGGCAGCGCCGAGGTGATCCAGACAAAAGCTGTGCCGAAAAGCAGGACAATATACAACCGGGTGTCCGTTTCCCATGCTTTACCCCTGGCACGCAGCACGGCGGATTCCACAATTCCGAGGAAGAACAGCACCAGCAGGATCACCGCCTGATACCACTCAATCCGTTCAAACGCCATGGAACCGCGGAGCCGTTCGATCACCGCCACAGCCGCATCGGGATACAGACAGCAGCCGACCGCAAACAGCACAAACCAGGCCACCGCCCACAGATACACCCGCCGCGCCTCGTCTTCATCATTTTTAAGTGCAATCAATTCAAGGATTAGACTTACAGCGGCGACGCAGCAAAGCGGCAGCAGCAAACTTGTCTTGTTCCATGCCACAAACAGGTAGGAACAGCCCACCGTGCCGCCTATGAGGATCCCGTAGCGCAGGAGCGCGGCAAACGGGTATATGTGCTTACTGAACGAGCCCAGCATACCGTTGACCTTTACCGCGCAGAACACCGTCACGCCGAGGATGGCCAGTGCGCCGATCGCGATGCCCACATTCCGCGGAAAGAGCGCAGCCGTGGACAGCGCCCCCGCATAACACATCTGTATCAGCAGCATATCCAGCGCAAGCGCTCCCACTAAACTGCCGACCGCATCGGTGATCGTAGAGTTTTTATCCTCCGCACCGACAAAACGCAGGAAATAGTAGCCCAGCGTCAGCCCCAGCGAGAGCCATCCCCACCGGGAATAGTGAAACAGCAGATACAGAATATTCACCAACGAAAAAATGGCCGTGGACAGCAGCAATTCCGGATTTTTAGTCTTCATCTCATCACCCCCTCATCAAAGCGCAAAAAAGGTACAGAGCATCGCCAGAGAAAACAGCAGCGGGGTCGCCCACTGGATCCCGTTATACCGCAGCCGTATAAAGCTGAGGAACGATACTGCCAGAGACAGCAGGGACAGCACAATGGCGATCACCGGCCACACCAGATGCGTCGCCCCATAGGCCGAAAACTTTCCCATAGCCAGCAGCACCTGGAAAACGATCAGCGCCGCCGTGAGCAGACAGTTGGCCGTCATCACCTTGTGATTCAGCACCCTTTCGGCCAGAATGATGCGGATCTTCTGCCGTCTTTCGGAGGTCGTCGCGGCAGCGCCCAGCATCGTATAGTATTCAAAGGCTTTCGTGTAATTGGGAACGGCGGCATCAAAATAGTAATCCCCCAGAGCGCCATACGCCATGACGGAGCCGTTCCTCGCGGCCATCTCAAAATAGCGCACCGCCTCATCGTCATTCTTCTCGGTGACAAAGCCGCTGAAATAGCACACGCCCTTTGCATACTGAGCGTCGGCACAGCCGTTATCCGCCATGCGATTCAGCTGGGGCAGCAGCAGCTTCATTGCCGCCTCGTTTTTATCCCGGAAAGCCGTATCCGCCGCCTGGATGATCTGGTCATATTCCGCAGACGATTCAAACACCGTGTCGGTAACCTTATACCCATTTGGGGCGGGAATATAGGTCCTTGTCAGCGTCGTAGGCAGGGACAGCGCATAGAGGACCGCCACGGTCAGCTCCTTGATGACCGTGGCGGTCAATCCGGAGTGCTCCTGCGCGCAGGAGAGGATATTGTTGACGTCCGTCAGGCGTATCCCCGTTTCGGACTGTGGAATGTAGTCGGTGATATTGCTCGAACGGATGAACAATACCAGCTGATCCACAACGGTCGGGACGCACCCATCTCCATTCAGCAGCTCCGCCAGCGCCGCCGTATCTTTCAGAATATCGCGTCCGTGCTGCGCGACCTGCTTTTTCAGCGATGCGCCGAGAGCCTGATACGGGCCGGTGCGGCGGGTTTGCGCAGCGGCAGCGGGCGGAGAAACCGTCTCCTTCCCCGTCGTCGCATCGCCCAGCAGCGTCGTCAGATCCTTCAGGATTCTCGATTCATTTCCCATCGTCAGTCACCATCCATTAAATTCTCGCAGGCCAAAGCATCCAGCCACTGATCGGCCGTAAACAGTCTCCGTTTTCCGCTCAGCATCCGGTTTTCTTCCGGTGTACGTGCAAGATTCTCCCTGGAATACACCGTCTCAAACATCCCGCGGATCGTCGGCGGGAGGGCCTCCCACCGGTCGATGACCCGCTCCTCCGAGGAAACGGTGCCGATGCTGTTCCGGCGATCCTCCCGATCAAAGATAAACACCGGATTCTCATGATAGTGCCGGAACATCTGGATGTGCATATCCGGGTCCACATCCCGCTGCGCCACCATCATATCACCGTAGCCATCCATAAACCGCCCCTGGTACGGCATCCGGCCCGTAATCAGCCGGAACAGCACGGTGGCGATGGAATACCGATCGTCCTCCAGGTAGAACGCTTCGTCGGCGGACAGCCGCCGCCATGGCGGCAGGAATTCGATCCCGACCTCCTCCACCGCCGCGCCCAAGAGCTCCGGAGTACCGCGGTCGCACAGGGACATGGCCGATGAGAAATCCAGCAGGACCTCCCCCGTCCCCTCGTTATAGTACATTTTCTCCAGATCAAAGGCGTGATAGGCGTACCCACAGGCGTGAAGATTGGAAAAAGCAAGCAGGAAATGCCGGATCACCTTCTTCACCAGCGGGTTCTGCAACCCCAGCGTATCCGGAGAATACAGCAGTTTTTTCAGCTTCTCCATTTTCGGAAACGCTCTCCTGGGAAAAACCAGCCCGTATGCATCGTCTTCATCGCAGCCGACAATATCCGTCGGCCACAAAAAGCGCTGTATATCCACCGGATGCTCCACAAAATGCTTCCACTTTCTCGCAATGTCCGCGGTGTGAATGTACTTGGAATACCGGATATCCACCGGGTCCCTGCTGAAAAAATGTACGGTGTCCGTGACTCCGTCCTGTGCGGGCACATACAGATTGTACCCACTGAGACAGCTGAACACCAACGTATCCTCCATCTGTTGCATACTCAACCCCGATTCCGATTATTTCTTTTTTCCCCCGAACATTTTGCCGAAAAGGCCGGGCTTGCCCGACGCATGGCCGGTTTCCCCAAACATCCGGCCATCGTCCTCAAAGCTGCATTCCGGAACATCCGGGCTGCTTTTTTTCGGTTCACTGTGCGCCCCGCTCAGACGCTTTCGCTCCTCCTTAGCGCGACTCTTCATCGCGGCCTCGACATCTTTCTGATATTCCGCAACCGTCTTGGACAATGTCTTTAAGGTCTTGATCCGATCACTGTCGAAGCCGTATTCCTCCCGCCTGTCCAGAAGCTCATTCAGCCAGTGCCGGATGTCCCCGGCAATTGCCTGCATTCTGCGGCTTTCATACAGAGCAGCGCTGAAACGATCCGCCTCGCAAACCACCGGCAGCCCCCAGCGCATCATCTGCAACACCGGATTGGCCGCCCCATCCGACAGAGTGCACAGCTCCAGCCAGAAGCAAAAATGCTGTCTTCCTTCTCTGGCGGCCATGGCATCCACCACAAGCCGGCGAATCAGATTCACGGCCGTTTCCCGGTCGGCGGGGCTCAGCGTATTCTCCTGCCGGAACCGCCGGAGCTCCTTTTCCACCGCAATATAGCGCTCATCCGTGTAAGCCGCGCTGCGGCCGCCGATCACAGCATCATAGATCCGCACCAGACAGTCCACGTTGCTCTGCTTTTCCCATGCAGCCGCCGAAACGCCTTCTTCCACGTGCAAATACCGCATATTCTCGATGAAAGCATCCGTATAGCGGCAGGAGGAAAACCGGAAATTCTCCCAGAAATTCGTCTTGAGCCGGTCGGCCGCCTCCGCCTTGCGGCATTCTGCTCCGGGTATCTCCGACAAGGCCCGCTCCAGCTCCTGAAACACGGGCTGGACTCTGGATACGGTCACATCCAGCCGGACGAGCTGTGCAGCGCTGAGCGCACAGATTCTGGCGGCGGCCGCATCCGACAGGGCACCATCGTCCGGAACGAACCGCAATGCCTCCGCCCGGATCGCGTTCACCCGCTCCGACGAAGCCGCGCTCTCCATCAACCGCTCATAAAACCGCCGGATGATCTCATCGCCGCCTGCGGTCGCTTTCACTGCGCCGGCCCACTCGGAGAACACCGTCATTCCCTTCCGGTACTGCTGATCCAGAAATTCCACGGTATCGGAATCACCGCCGGACATCAGTGCCAGCAGAACGATCTTCTTATAGACCTCCACCAGATCGGGGGAAGCCGTGTGGTCCACACGCTGCTCCAGCCGCTTGAGTATCGTCTCCGCCGGTTGGATGCTCCGACGCTCCAGCAGCGTTAACAGGCCGCAGATATAGTCGTCCGCCACAGCGTTTTGCAGCGGCAGTTTGATCAGCAGCTCCAGCAAATACCGGCTCAGCTCCGCGTCGGTTTTTCGGTTCACATCGCTCAGCGTATTGGTCAGCTCATGCGCCAGATTCACGTCCTCCAGCTCCGCGTCATAGGGCTTGAGCAGCTGGCAGCGAATTTCCTCGATTCTCCGGCAATAGGCGGCAAACTCGCGCCGGGAGCTTTTCAGAAATACGTAGTAGGACGGGAATTTTTCCGGAGATTCCTCGATCTGCTGCAATTCCCGTTGCAGATTCGTCTCCCCGGTCTCGATATCCAGATAATATGCACCCGCCGGGACCCGGTCCACGAACATGACCCGCTTGAATTTCGCATACGGAAAGCTGTTCGCATTGGAAAAAGACAGCTGATACCGCAAGGAAACGGGCAGCGCCGACAGAATGCAGTAGATCGCCGCCTTGATCCGATCGACAGCATTTTCGCACCGCACATACAGCGGGAGATCCGCCGCAGAGGACAGCACCAGATAAACGCACGCCAGCAGGGTTTTGTATGTATCCTCCGTCAGACCGCACCGGCGCATGGCGGCGTCAATATCCAGCGGCGCATCCAGCGTCAGCCCTTCGGGGATCGCCGCCGTCTCCTCCTTGGAAAAGCGGAAATTGGCGTCGGATACGGCGAGAATGCCGTTCGGATCGGCATAACTGCCCTGTGCCGGAAACATAAACCCATGGGCAAACATTTTCGGCCGCCCGAAGCTGTCCCGCTCGCCGTATCGGGCCTTCAGCAGGCACAGCGTATGCTCGCCGGAGATCAGTTCAAACAGATCCACCGGCGCGCCCTGTGCATCCAGCAGCACATCCGTCCCCATATTCTGCGGCGTACAGCCGTTTCCGATGTTTTCAAAAAAGGAGAGCATCTGCGGCGGAGTGTCCGGAGACACATTCAGCACCTGCCAGTTGTTCGCTGGCTTTCCGTAACATGCCTGGTAAAACTCCATCTTCATTCCCCTTTCGTCACGATGGGCAGATTCCGGTATTCATCGGTCATCGGCATCCACTCGTTTTTGACCAGCACCTGCGGAGCGATCCGGATGCGCTCCTCCTCATACTCCGCAAATTCGTCCGGCTGCTTTTCCAGATAGGGTTTTCCGAACATCTTCTTCCGATATATATACCGGTCGGCGTGTTTGATCTTAAAGGGGCGCCGCACCCGCTCATTGGAACGAATGAACCCGAACTGCTTAAACATCCAGAGAATCGGCTCCTCGATCCGTTTCGGCTCCGGGCGGTTCACCGGCGCATAGAACCCCTCCTCCGTCGCCGCGCAGGCACAGCCCGTGGCGCTGACGGAGAAGAAATTGTAGTTCCAATAGCCGGTGCTCAAATTCTGGCACACCGCCTGCGCGTTATGCAACATCAGATCCTTTAGGCCGTGATCACCCATGACCAGTTCATTCAGAGTTTTTCCGTCAAATTCCATCACCGGCAGACCGCTCTGGTCCAGGCCCGTGCTGTGCACCGTCTCCTGCGCGATCGGCGGCAGGATGCCGTAGCACTGGTCGCTCTTGGACACGCAGACCGCAACGGGGATCTTGCACTTGCGATTGGTTCTGTTTTCCAGCACCGACCACAGGGTATTCAGAGCCAGAGACGGCTCGTCAATCTCATCCTCATCCATATCCGCGGACAGAAAGCCCAGCTGCTTGGGGTCGATGAGGAGAATAAGCCCGTCCGAATGCTTCACATACTGGGCGAAATCCTCCATATCCTCGGCACGGCGGCAGTTTTCGCCTGCAATATCGTACAGCACAATGGTGTCGGTCTTCTGCACGGTCCCATCGCTGCGCACGATATCGTAGAACATAGGCTGAGACAACCGTCGCGGCGACGTACTGTCCGGAAGCGGCATTCCTTTCTTCACCACATTGTTCTCGATAAAATTCGTCTCATGATCGGAGGTGAAATAGGCGTTCAGCCCCACCTTGGAGGCGAAATCCGTCATGTTTTTCAGCAGCTGGCTGATATACACCGTTTTCCCCGAGCCGGTGATGCCGATGATGGAAATATACTTCACCTTATTTTTGCCGAAGCCCAGCGGGAACGGATTGTGGCAGAAAGGGCACACCCGGTTATGGGTCGTTTTGCCGAAAACGTCCACCGCCTGCGTCACAAAGCCGTCCATGTCGGGCACCAGCCTTGTGACCCCGTTGTTGGGGCCGATGATGGGCAGCTCCCACGGATTCTGCACATTGCCGGAGCGACTGGGCTGCTCCGTCGTCCGCCCCTCAAAGCTATCCCAGAAAGCCTGGTACACCGGGTCTTTCCGGATGAGAAAGCTCTTGTAGGTGTCAAACGTTTTCTTCCTGGCAGTTCGCTCGTCGCCGCTGTTCATCATCTCGATGTCCAATTCTGAATACCCCAGCTTCTGCTCTATTTCCCGCGGGCTGCTGAAATAGGTGCCAGAGCGAAACAGCACCTTGGTGTGCGGGATCGGCTCCCCGTTCCCGCCGGAAGCCCGGTTGAAGCAATACGGACAGGTGATCGTATACGCGCTGTCCTCCGCAATGTGCCTTTGAGTGGTGTCTGCCATACCGCATTTTCCCCCTAAACTTATCGGATGATAATTCCCTGATTATCCGACATAAATCGGATACTGTCATTCCTGGCCGCTTTCACAACAAAGCTGCCGCCGTCTTTCACCACCTCGCGGGGAAAGGAATAGGTATAGACGCTCCCCGCCAACCCATACTTGAGATGGCCGTCTGCCAGATTGGGATAACCCTTATCCAGCATGATCCGATGGTAGCCGCTGAAAACCGTTTCCTTCTTAAACAGGCCGGTGCGCTTTTCCACGAGTATGGGTTCCGTCCGGATCACCACGTCCACCGTCATGGAAAAGACGGCGGAGGACTGCATATCCGCCGGCACATACACGACCGCGGCATCCCCCGTCCCGTCGAATCCGTAGACCGCATAGTATCCGGGCACATTCCGTATCGCAAAACCGCCGTCCCGCCGCAGCTCGTCATGCGACACCAGAAAAAACGTAACCTGCGGGCTTTCGGCCACCGCACTCCGATCGGCGATGAGCGCCTGTATATGCGCGCTCAGGGCATTGTGCAGAGCGTCGTCGGGGCTATCCTTTTTCAGCAGCGCTGCCTGCCGCGTCTCGGCGAACACGATGAGATACTGGCTGTGGCCCACCGATTTCCAGTTCAGTACGACCCGGTTCTCCGACGGTCGTTTCTCGATTTCATAGATGCTCTTATTGGCGCTGTCGGTATATATAACTTCCATACTAAAACCTCACATCAACAGATCGGAGGGCTGACACAGGATCAGCGAAATGGCCTCCAGAGCGTCGTCATATCCGGTATTGACATACTGCACCAGCGGATCGTCCTTGAAGGTTTCCTGCAAATGCTCAAAGAGCTTCGTGCAATTCTGCCCGTCGGCATCGGCGGTATGCAGCATATACACCGTGGCTTTCCGGTGGATGGGGAGATTGCCGTACAGGCGGATCAAATCGTCCGCCCGATCGGTCAGAGTCTTGCTGATCTCTCGATAGATCCGATCCCCCGATTTATTCAGCCGCCGCTCCCATTCATCAATGAAGGGCAGGGAGAATGTATCGAGATTCGCCTGAATGACGCTCCGGAAGCAATCGAACACCGCGGACAGGATGGCGGCGGCATCGTTATCCGCCCGGCCGATCTTCATGAGCGCGGCATGGCCGGCGGCACTGTTCAAATACGTCTCGGTCAGCAGCCGGTATACGGTCCCGATCTCGTCGTTTTTCAGAGGGATGATCTTCTGATACGCCGCTTGCAGCGCCTCGATCCTGGCCGCAAACGCGCGGGCATTGTCCCGCGCCGCCGTCAGGCAGCGCTTGAACTGCGGATAGATCACATTCCTGCGCAGGCGTATCTCGATCTGTCTCTTAAAATACTCATACACGCCCAGCTCCTCATTCGGGGTTCCGCAGCTGAGCTGTTCAAACACGCGATCCATAGTGGCATCGTCCAGGGCTTTCAGCTCGCTGACAGACAGGCGACTGTACAAAAACTCCTGAAACTGCTGCACGCAGGGCGTGCAGTCCATGCCGCCGGACAGCGCCTTTTCGATGTACCGATCCACAAAGTCGGCCACCGCATCGTCGTATGTATACCCGCAGAAAGTGCGGAATTTACACTCTCCGATATTCTCCAGCGCTCCCACGGCGGACTCCCGCAGCGGAAGATGCTCGATCGCCTCCAGATCCACCCGAACATCCAACGAGGACAGGAACCGCTCGCATATTTCGCTTTTCCCCGTGTCAAACTCCAGCTTCTTGATCCAGGTATTCCAGTCGCTGTTCCCGCTCTCCCGGGAAATGTCCGCATAAACCGCATCGAGAATCAGGCCGTCGATCTGGATTGCGATCTTACGGTTCGGTTTCTCGCAGAGCACATAAGATACAGTATATATGGAGCGATCATACAATGTTGCAAACCGGCTCTTATAGTCTGCATCGTCCAGCGACGATACGGCGTCGTTATTGGACAGAATAAACAGATCGGCTACGATCCGGTACAGCTCGGAGATTTCAAAGACCTCGTTGTCTCTGGTACGGGTGGAAAGAATTACGACAGAATCGTACAGGGAATTTTCGGCAAGGAATCCTTTGATTTCTCTGGTCAACGACTTTTTCGCCAGAGCATCATTCAGCAGGACAATGAGCATCCGCATCTTCTTGCCCTCGATGAGCCGGTCAAAGGTGTCAACGACCCGATAAACCCGCTCAAAATCCGCAACTGACTCCATATTCGATGTATCGACCGTATTATAGACCAGCAGCTGCGTCATACTGGCGAAGGAATCATGCTCCCGCTGGACGGAATCGACCGCCCCCAGCAGCTCCTCCGAAGAAACGCTCGACCCGTCCGTCAGGCTCCAGAATTCAACGGCTCCCTCCGAGGTCGTTACTTTCCGATTCATCAGGTCAATCAGGGGCTGAGGCAAAGCGCTTTCAAGCTTTTTCGTCATTGACCTGCGCTCACCCGAAAAGGAATACCCGTAGCTCACCAGATGCTGCAAGGCCTGGGGCCAGATCCTCTCCAGCTTCGCCGCGATGGAGGTACACGCCTCCGGCGTGAACGCGTCGTTATACAAACACAGCATGGGATAGTGGGGCCGGTTCCCCACCATTTTCGTGCCCCGACTGTTCTTTTCCAGCTCCCGCTCGGACAGCGCTATCAATTCGGATATACTGTTCATATACACCCTCGCCTTTTCATATGCGCCGGTGTCCCGGCTCAAAGGACGGGACACCGGCTGCTCGGTAAACTGCGGTTTTATCGCGTGGCGGCAAAATTCGTCACTTCCATGGCAAAGGCCTTGAGGAATTCCGCAATCTCCGCCAGATCGTCGTTAAAGGACGTATGGGCCACTGCCAGCATGGCGTTCACCCGCTCAGGAGCAATCCACTGCTTCACTTCCGCGAGGGTGGCGTCCACCGTTTCCTTTTTATTCAAGAGGGCGTCCTTGACCGAGGCAGTGATCTGCTGCTGCACATCCTCCCCCACGGCGCAGAAACCCTTATAGGCGCTGAACAGCGGCAGGCTCATGCCAAAGGGCACGCTGTCGATGGTTGTCATCGCCACGGATTCTTCGATGCCGAAAGAGGTGTAGCAATACGCGTATTCGTAGTCATTCACCTTTTTGACCGTGCCGGTCATCACCGCCATGGCAAAATTGTGAATATTGGTGCGGTTCGTCTCTTTGCCGCGCACCAGCTCCTGAATCGCCTGCAGCTTCTCGTCATAGGCCTTCAGCAGCGACACCTGCTCCGTCAGAATCTGAATATGCAGCCGGGAGCCGAGGATGTGATCCCGGACAATCAGCTTCCCATCGACCGTCGGGTACTGCGAGCCGGGAATCACCCGGAAGGAACGAACGGCAAAGGACTTTCCTTCCCGATCCTTCAGGAATGCCGCCGCCTTGGCCGCATCCTGCGTGTCGATCAGCTTCTGCATCACCGCAAGGCACGCGTTGGCCTCGTCGGCATCCAGCGT
>DJEF01000032.1:0-33291 GCA_002431285.1 Ruminococcaceae bacterium UBA5905
ATGAAGCGGGTGGAAAAATTTCTGCGGGAGGATGTCTGCCCGGACTGTCACGGCTCGCGCCTGTCCGCCGCCGCCCGTGCGCCGCGGCTGCGGGGGATTTCGCTGGACGCGGCCTGTACCATGACGCTGTCCGAAGCGGTCGAATGGGTGCGGGGCGTTCCCGGCAGTTTGCCGCAGGAGATGCGCCCTATGGCGCAGAGCATCTGCGAGGCGTTCCTCGACACGGCCAAACGGCTGACGGATCTGGGACTTGGCTATCTGACTCTGGATCGCGCGGCGTCCACCCTCTCCACCGGCGAGCGCCAGCGGATGCAGCTGGCCCGGGCCGTCCGCAACCGCACCACCGGCGTCCTTTATGTGCTGGACGAGCCGTCCATCGGGCTGCATCCGTCCAATATCGTGGGGTTGACCGGGGTGATGCACGATCTGGTGACCGACGGCAATTCCGTCATTCTGGTGGATCACGACACCCAGATATTGAAAGAGGCCGACTGGATCGTGGAAATGGGACCTCAGGCGGGGGCCGGGGGCGGCTATGTGATCGCCGAGGGAACGATCCCCACGATCGAAGAAAATCCGGCATCCCAGATCGGACCGTTCCTTTCCGGCAGAGCCGACACGCGATACCGCACCGGCGTCGCAAGAGGAGAACTGTTTGCCGGCGGTGCGATCCGCCTGTCCACCGACCCCATCCACACCGTCAAGCCGCTGGAGGTGGCTATCCCTCGGGGACGGCTCACCGTCGTCACCGGCGTGTCCGGCTCCGGCAAGACCACCATGGTGCTGGAGAGTCTGGTTCCCGCGCTGGAAGCGCAGATCGACGGCCGACCGCTGCCGGAGCATATCTGCTCGGTTGCCGCCGCGGGCATCCGCCACGTCAAGCTCATCGACGCTACCCCCATCGGCATCAATGTCCGCTCTACGGTGGCCACCTATGCGGGTGTGCACGATGAGCTGCGGAAGTTGTATGCCAAATCTGCCGATGCGAAAAGCAGCGGGTATAAGGCCGGTGATTTTTCCTATAACACCGGTTCTCTGCGTTGTCCCGGCTGCGACGGGACGGGGGTCGTCAGTCTGGATGTACAGTTTCTGCCGGATGTGAACATTCCCTGTCCGGATTGCCGCGGCTCCCGCTACGCAAGGGCCGCCTACGGCGTCAAGCTCACCGACCGGGCCGGTGTGCGCGCGTCGCTCCCCGAGCTGATGGATATGGACGTGCAGTCCGCAATGGAATTCTGCCGGGATATGAAAACCGTCAGCCAACGGCTGGGTATTCTCCGGCAGCTGGGGCTTGGCTACCTCACGCTGGGCGAGGAAACCCCGAGCCTGTCCGGCGGCGAGGCCCAGCGGCTGAAGCTGGCCAGCGAGATCGGCAAAACCCAGGAGGATTCCGTGTTTGTGTTTGATGAGCCGTCCATCGGTTTGCACCCGCTGGATGTGCAGGTGCTGCTGGGCGTTTTTCAGGCGTTGCTGGATCACGGAGCGACCGTCATTGTCATAGAGCATGACCTCGATGTGATCCGCAATGCCGACTATGTGATCGACATGGGGCCCGGCGGCGGAGAGGACGGCGGGCGGATCGTAGCGACCGGGACACCGGCGGAGATCCGGGAGGACGAGAACAGCATCACCGGCCGATATATATAAGGGCTGACCTGTATGAATATACCGCCAGACAAAGCGATCGGGGGACGATCGCTTTGTCGGCTTTCGGCGGGCGTATCGCCCTTGTTGTTCTCCGTTCAGCATATGCCGGTATTCTTCGGTCGGGCAACCTGCCGATACAACACGCGGCTTGCCGAAACTCTTCGATCGGATACGAGAAGTATTTTTCGTGTGGTCGGTCGAAGAACGCAGCAATATTGTCGTATGGCGGGTGATGGGACAAACAAAACGGGGAAATATTCCGTTTCAGGAACGGTTTGCCCCGGTTGATTTTGTCTATTGGGAGCGACAGAGCCCTGGCTCTGTCGCTTTTTGGCGTCTTGTGCGTGGTTTTCGATGCGGTGCGGACTCGAAAAGCGGCGGGGTGCGCGTCCCGCGTCTCGGTCTCCGGAGTCGATGGTGTCTCCCCGGCTCGATCGCTGTACTGCGGCTTTGGCTGCCCCCGGTGGGATCGCTGTGCCGCTGCTGTTGCCGTCGTTTGCCGTCCGTATCCGGGGGGAAGGATTGTATCGGGTGTATTTCGGGTGAAAATTTATGCATTTTCGTGAATAAACTCTTGACAAACCCGTTTCCGCCGCGTATAATTATGCGCATAAATGAGGAAAGATGCGTCCTGCGTCCCGCGCGGTTGCCGGGATGACGGCGGGAGCGGACGATCCGACGGAGGACGGCTTGACCGGCGCACACGCAGGCGAGCCGCACCAACGGGAAACGGTCAGCCGCATCGACAGGGGACGGATCGCCCCGGCAGCGGTTACCGGGCGGGAAAAGGAGAGGTTGAAACGGTGAAAAAGCTATTCATTGACGGCAGCGCCGGCACGACCGGGTTGCGCATCGCCCAGCGGCTGGCAGGGCGTACAGAGCTGCATCGGATCGTTCTGCCGGAGGCGGAGCGGAAATGCAGCGCCGCCCGCGCCCGTGCGCTGAATGAGGCGGATATCGCCATTCTGTGCCTGCCCGATGCGGCGGCCCGCGAGGCGGTCTCGTGGATCGAAAACCCGGACACGGTGGTGCTGGACACGTCTACGGCGCACCGCACGGCCCCCGGCTGGGCCTATGGATTCCCGGAGCTGTCCGCCGCCCATGCGGCGGCGATCCGCACAGCGAAACGCATCGCCGTGCCGGGGTGTCACGCCAGCGGGTTTATCGCCCTGACGGCCCCGCTGGTGGCGGCGGGGATACTGTCCCCGGGGACGCAGCTCTCCTGCTTTTCCCTGACCGGATACAGCGGCGGCGGCAAGAAGATGATCGCCGACTACGAGGAGCAGCCGCAGCCCGAGACGCTCCGTGCCCCCCGGCAGTATGCGCTGGGACAAACCCATAAGCACCTGTCCGAAATGGCGGCGCAGAGCGGGCTGCCCGCTCCGGCGTTCTGCCCGGTGGTGGGCGATTTTTACAGCGGGATGCAGGTTACGGTACCGCTGTTTGCCGGACAGTGCGCCCCCGGCACCACCCCCGAAACCATCGCCGCCGTATACCGACAGGTCTATGGGGGGCCGGTGGTGACGTTTTCCGAGGCGCTGGACGACAACGGATTCCTCTCCGCCGCCGCGCTGGCCGGAAAGGATTCCATGCGCGTCGGCGTGGCCGGTAACGGCGAGCGGATGCTGTTGCTGGCGGTGTATGACAATTTGGGAAAAGGCGCTTCCGGCGCAGCGCTGGAGTGTCTCAATATGGTATTGGGCGCGGAGCCGACCCAGGGGCTCTGCCTGTAAGGAGGAACGAAGAGAATGAAAACAGTTGCGGGCGGCGTGTGCGCCGCCAAGGGGTTTCAGGCCGCGGGAATTCATTGCGGTATCCGGAAAAACAAATCGAAAAAGGATCTGGCGCTGATATACAGCGAGAAAAAAGCTACGGCGGCGGCGGTGTATACCACCAATCTGGTGAAGGGCGCGCCGCTGATCGTCACCAAAGAGCATCTGGCGGACGGCATGGCGCAGGCGATCCTCTGCAACAGCGGGAACGCCAATACCTGCAACGCCGACGGGGTGGAGATCGCGGAGAAAATGTGTGCGCTCCTCGCCGCACAGCTGCCGGTCTCCCCGGACGATGTGGTGATCGCCTCCACCGGCGTGATCGGTCAGCCGCTGGACATTGCGCCCATCGCAGCGGGGATGTCTCCGCTGGTGGCGGCGCTGGGAGACCACTCGGACGCGGCGGCGCAGGGCATCATGACCACCGACACCAGGCAGAAAGAGATCGCCGTGGAATTCACCGTCGGCGGCGTGTCCTGCCGCCTGGGGGGCATCGCCAAGGGCTCCGGCATGATCCATCCGAATATGGCGACCATGCTGGTGTTCCTGACGACGGATTGCGCCATCTCTGCGGCGATGCTGCAAAAGGCCCTGTCCGGCGATGTGGAGAACACCTTCAATATGGTCAGCGTGGACGGGGATACCTCCACCAACGACATGGTCGCGATTCTGGCGAACGGGGCGGCGGGCAATCCGGAGATCACGGCGCCGGGGGCGGATTTTGACGCCTTTATGCAGGCGCTGAATACCGTGACCGTCGATCTCTGCCGCCGCATTGCCGGAGACGGCGAGGGGGCGACCAAGCTCCTGGAATGTACGGTGACGGGGGCGGCGGATCCGGCGACGGCCAGGACGGTGGCCAAGAGCGTCATCTGCTCCTCTCTGACAAAAGCCGCCATGTTCGGGGCGGATGCCAACTGGGGGCGGGTGCTGTGCGCCATCGGATACAGCGGCGCCGCCGTGGATGTGACCCGGATCGACGTGGCGTTCCGCTCCCCCCAAGGCACGGTGGCGGTCTGTAAAAACGGCGCGGGCATCCCCTTCTCCGAGGAGGAGGCCAAGAAGATCCTGCTGGAGAACGAGATCGAAATTCTGGTCTGTCTGAATGCCGGCTCCGCCTCCTCCACGGCATGGGGATGCGACCTGACCTATGAGTATGTCAAGATCAACGGCGATTACAGAACCTGATACGGGGGAACGCATATGGATATTACAAACGCCGGGCGGGCGGCGGTGCTGGTACACGCTCTGCCCTATATTCAGGAATACACCGGCAAGATCGTGGTGATCAAATACGGCGGCAACGCCATGATCAACGAAGAGCTGAAGGATTCGGTCATGCGGGATATCGTGCTGCTGTCCCTCATCGGCGTCAAGGTGGTGCTGGTGCACGGCGGCGGGCCGGAGATCACCGATATGCTGAAACGGATCGGCAAGGAGAGCCGGTTCGTGGACGGACTGCGGGTCACGGATAAGGAGACCGCCGACATCGTGCAGATGGTGCTGGCGGGGAAGATCAATAAGAGTCTGGTGGCCCGGATCGAGAATAAGGGCGGCAGAGCCATCGGCCTTTCCGGCATGGACGGGCACATGATCGAAGCCAAAACAAAGGACCCCCGTCTCGGATATGTCGGGGAGATCACGGCGGTCAACGTGGCGCCGATCCTGGATGTGATCGACAAGGGTTATATTCCGGTCGTCTCCACCGTCGGGTGCGACGGCGAGGGCAATGTCTATAATATCAATGCCGACACGGCGGCAGCGAGGATCGCTGGGGAGCTGGGGGCAGAGAGCCTCATCTCCATGACGGATATTGCGGGCATTCTCCGGGATAAGGACGATCCCGCGACGTTGATCCCGGTGATCCGCACCTCGGACGCGCCGGAGTTGATCGCCAACGGCACTATCGGGGGCGGAATGATTCCCAAGGTGGAGTGCTGCATCCACGCCATTCACTGGGGCGTGAACCGGGTTTTTATTCTGGACGGCCGTATCCCTCACGCCATTCTCATCGAAATGCTGACGAATGAGGGCATCGGCACCATGTTCACGGAGGGGGATGCGCCCTCTCCGACGGGAGGAATGCAGGAATGACACAAACCGTACAGGAGCTGGATCAACGCTATATTGCCGATACCTACGCCCGCTTTCCGGTGGTGCTGAAGCACGGAAAAGGCTCTCTGGTATACGATGAAAACGAGCGGGAGTATATCGACCTTTCCACCGGGATCGCGGTGAATACCTTTGGTTTTGCGGACGACAGCTGGCAGGCGGCGGTGACGGCGCAGCTCGGCACGTTGCAGCATACCTCGAATCTCTATTATTCCGAGCCTTGCGCTCGGCTCGCCGCCCTGCTGTGCGAAAAGACCGGCATGGAAAAGGTGTTTTTCTCCAATTCCGGCGCCGAGGCGAACGAATGCGCCATCAAGGTGGCCCGCAAATATGCCCAGGAGAAAAAGGGGAAGGAATACTACCATATCCTCACGCTGCAAAACAGCTTTCACGGGCGGACGATCACTACGCTGGCGGCGACCGGGCAGGAGGTGTTTCATCGGGATTTCACCCCTCTGACCGAGGGGTTTCACGCGGTGGCGGCGGGGGATCTGGCCGGTGTGTGCGCTCTGCTGGATACCTATCCTACCGCCGCCGTCCTCATCGAGGTGGTGCAGGGGGAGGGCGGCGTGGTCGCGCTGGAGCCGGCCTTTGTGCAGGAGCTGTCCGCTCTGCTCGCCGCCCGGGACGTGCTGCTCATCTGCGATGAGGTGCAGATCGGCAACGGCCGGAGCGGCAAACTCTATGGCTATATGCAGTATGGGATCCGGCCGGATCTGTTCACCACGGCGAAAGGGCTCGGCGGCGGGCTGCCCATCGGCGCCACCGTGCTGGGGGAAAAGGTGGCGCACGTGCTGACGCCGGGCACCCACGGTTCCACTTTCGGGGGCAATCCGGTGTGCTGCGCCGGTGCGCTGTCGGTTCTGTCCCGGCTGGACGACGAGCTGCTGGCGGGTGTGCAGGAGCGCTCGGCCTACATCATCCGTCAGCTGACCGGCGCTCCGGGCATTCGTTCCGTGACGGGACTGGGGCTGATGCTGGGGGTGGAAACGGAGCGCCCGGCCGCGGAGGTGATCCGGGAGTGCCGGGAGCGGGGGGTGCTGGTCATCAGCGCCAAACAAAAGGTGCGGCTGCTGCCGGCACTGAATATTCCCCTGCCGCTGCTGGAGCGGGCGGTACAAATTCTGAAAGAGGTCTGCGCAGGCGGACGGGAGGGCGTATGAATACCTTAAAAGGCAGAGATTTTCTGAAGCTGCTGGATTTCACACCGGCAGAGATCGGCGGGCTGCTGGAGCTGGCCGCGCAGCTGAA
The DNA here is from genome assembly GCA_002431285.1 of Ruminococcaceae bacterium UBA5905. Classification (GTDB taxonomy): domain Bacteria; phylum Bacillota; class Clostridia; order Oscillospirales; family Acutalibacteraceae; genus UBA5905. Next base: position 6,783 of record DJEF01000032.1, read on the forward strand.
AGCGAAAAAGAAAAACGGCGAGCCCCACCGGCTGTGCGAGGGGAAGAATCTGGCGCTGATCTTTGAAAAGACCAGCACCCGTACCCGCTGCGCCTTTGAGGTGGCGGCCCGGGATCTGGGCATGGGAGTCACCTATCTGGACCCCACCGGCTCGCAGATCGGCAAAAAGGAGAGCATCGCGGACACCGCCCGGGTGCTGTCCGGGATGTTCGACGGCATCGAATATCGGGGCTACGGTCAGGCCATCGTGGAGGAGCTGGCGGCCTATGCGGCGGTGCCCGTTTTCAATGGGCTGACCGATGAATTCCACCCGACCCAGATACTGGCGGATTTTCTCACGTTGCAGGAGCATTTCGGCAGGCTGAAAGACCTCCGGTTCACCTATATGGGCGATGCTCGCTTCAATATGGGCAATTCCCTGATGGTGGGCTGCGCCAAGATGGGGCTGCATTTCACGGCGGGCGCGCCGAAGGGGTATTTTCCGGATCCCGCGCTTGTCGCCGCCTGTGAGAAGATCGCCGCCCAGACCGGCGCCACCCTCCGTTTCTGCGAGGACCCCGCCGAGGCGGTGCGGGATGCCCAGGCTGTGTATACCGATATCTGGGTCTCCATGGGGGAGCCGGATGCGGTATGGGAGGAGCGGATCGCGGCGCTGTCCCCTTATCAGGTGAATGAGACGCTGATGGAAAAGGCGGCGCCGGAGGCAGTATTTATGCATTGCTTGCCCGCCTATCACGATAAAAAGACCGCCATCGGCAGAGAAAAGTGTGAGAAATTCGGCCGAGACTCCATGGAGGTGAGCGACGGGGTGTTTGAGGGCCCACAGTCGGTCGTGTTTGAGGAGGCAGAAAACCGGATGCACACCATCAAAGCTGTGCTGGCGGCCATGATCGGGGGCGTCGCAGTATGAAACGGTATCTGGTCTTTGCCGACGGCGAGGTGATGGAGGGGACCGCTTTCGGCGCCGCGTGTACCGCCGTGGGAGAGCTGGTGTTCACCACCGGCATGGGCGGATACATTGAGACCCTCACCGACCCCAGCTATGCGGGGCAGATCATTCTCCAGACCTTCCCGCTCATCGGCAACTATGGGATCATCCCTGCCGATTTTGAGGGGGAAAGCGCCGCCTGCGGCTATGTGGTGCGGGAATGGTGTCCCCATCCCTCCAATTTTCGCTGTGAAATGACGCTGGACGCTTATCTGAAGCAGGCGGGCATCCCCGGCCTGTGCGGGGTGGACACCCGGGCGATCACGAAAAAAATTCGGGAGACGGGCGTGATGAACGCCATGCTCACCGATACACTGCCCGCCGACCCGGCGGCCATTGCTGCCTATCGGGTGACGGATGCGGTGGCCGCCGTCTCCTGCTGGGAGCCGTACACCGTCGCGCCGGAGAATCCCGTCCGCCGGGTGGTGCTGCTGGACTATGGCTGCAAGCGGAATATCATCCGGGAGCTGGTCAGGCGCGGCTGCGCCGTGCGGGTGATGCCCCATTCCGCCACGGCGCAGGAGATTCTCGCCCAGTCTCCGGACGGGGTGATGCTGTCCAACGGCCCCGGCGACCCCGCCGATAACACCGCCGAGATTGCCGTGCTGGGGGAGCTGGCGGGGAAGGTGCCGATCTTCGGCATTTGTCTCGGGCATCAGCTGCTGGCGCTGGCGCTGGGCGGCAAGACCGAAAAGCTGAAATACGGCCATCGGGGCGTCAATCAGCCGGTGACCGATCTCGTCACCGGCAGGACCTATATGACCAGCCAGAATCATGGCTATGCGGTGCTGTCCGACAGCATAGGCTCGGTTGGCGCCGTGCGCTTTCGCAACGCCAACGACGGCACCTGCGAGGGGGTGGATTACCCCGGGCTGCGGGCCTTTTCGGTGCAGTTTCATCCCGAGGCGCACGCCGGCCCTCTGGACACCGCCTTTTTGTTTGACCGCTTTATCGGGTTGATGGAGGAAACGTAATATGCCGCTTTGCAAAGACATCAAAAAAGTTCTGGTCATCGGCTCCGGCCCCATTGTCATCGGGCAGGCGGCGGAGTTTGACTATGCCGGGGCGCAGGCCTGCCGTGTGCTGCGGGAGGCGGGCGTCAATGTGGTGCTGGTCAATTCCAACCCAGCCACCATCATGACCGACCGGGCGCTGGCGGACGAGATCTATCTGGAGCCGCTGAATGTGGCGACCCTCAAGCGGATCATACAGAAAGAACAGCCCGACAGTCTGCTGGCGGGACTGGGGGGACAGACGGGGCTGACGCTGGCTATGCAGCTGGCGAAGGACGGCTTCCTGGACGCCAACGGGGTGCGGCTGCTGGGCACCGATGCCGCCGCCATCGACCGGGCGGAGGACCGGGAGCTGTTCAAAGAGACCATGGAGCGGATCGGACAGCCCACCGTCCCCTCGGATATCGCCCACACGGTGGAGGCGGCGCTGCAGGTGGCGGAGCGCATCGGCTATCCCGTCATCGTGCGTCCGGCGTTCACCCTGGGCGGCGCCGGCGGCGGGGTGGCGGAGAATCCGGAGCAGCTGCGGGAGGTCGCCGCCGCCGGGCTGGATGCCTCGCCCATCGCGCAGATTCTGGTGGAACGGTATATCTACGGATGGAAAGAGATTGAGTTTGAGACCATGCGGGACGGTCGGGGCAACGTCATCGCCGTGTGCAGCATGGAGAATGTGGACCCGGTGGGGGTGCATACGGGCGACAGCGTGGTGGTGGCACCGGCGCTGACCCTCTCCGACCGGGAGCTTCAGATGCTGCGCAGCGCCTCGCTGGACATCATTTCCGCTCTCGGCATCGTGGGCGGCTGCAACTGCCAGTTTGCGCTGAATCCCGACTCCTTTGAATACGCCGTCATCGAGGTCAATCCCCGGGTCTCCCGTTCCTCGGCGCTGGCCAGCAAGGCCACCGGCTATCCCATCGCCAAGATCACCACGAAGATCGCGCTGGGCTATACGCTGGACGAGATTCAAAACGACATCACCGGCAAGACCTGCGCCTGCTTTGAACCGGCGCTGGATTATGTGGTGGTGAAATTCCCCAAATGGCCCTTTGATAAGTTCGCCGGCATCAGCCGCCGACTGGGCACGCAAATGAAAGCCACCGGCGAGGTCATGGCCATCGGCAACAGCTTCGAGGCGGCGCTGATGAAAGCGGTTCGGGGCGCGGAGATTTCGCTGGATACGCTGAATGCGCCCCCGATTGACGGACGGGATGTGGAGAGCCGTCTGGCCGATCGGGACGACCGCCGGCTGTTCACGGTGTTCGAGGCGCTGAAAAGCGGCGTCACGCCGGAGCGGATCCATGAGATCACCCGCATCGACCGGTTCTTCCTGTATAAGCTGCGGCATCTGGCGGAGCTGGAGCGGACACTGGGAACGGGGCTGACGCCGGAGTTGTACGCCGAGGCGAAACGGCTGGGCTATCCGGACGCCGCCATTCGGCGGATCACGGGCGAGACGGCGCTCCCCCATTTGTCCGCCTCTTATAAGATGGTGGACACCTGCGGGGCGGAATTCTCCGCCGAGACCCCGTATTTTTATTCCACCTATGATTCCGCCTGTGAGGCGCGGGGATTTGCTCGCTCCGGCAAGCCCTGCATTCTGGTGCTCGGTTCCGGGCCCATCCGCATCGGGCAGGGGATCGAATTCGACTATTCCTCGGTCCACTGTGTGTGGACGCTGAAAGAGCTCGGCTATGACGTGGTCATCGTCAATAACAATCCGGAAACCGTCTCCACCGATTACGACACGGCGGATCGGCTGTATTTCGAGCCGCTGTGCGAGGAGGATGTGGCCAATATTCTCGAGGTGGAAAAGCCCATCGGCGTGGTGGTGGCTTTCGGCGGGCAGACCGCTATTCGCCTGACCGGCTATCTGGACAGCCTCGGCGTGCCGATCCTCGGCACCTCCGCCGAGGGGATCGACACGGCGGAGGATCGGGAGCGGTTCGATGCGCTGCTGGAACGGCTGGGGATCAAGCGCCCCCGGGGCTGCGGCGTGCTGACCGAGGCACAGGCCGAGGCGGCGGCGGAGCGGCTCGGCTATCCGGTGCTGCTGCGTCCCTCCTATGTCATCGGCGGGCAGAATATGACCATCGTGCACGACGCGGAGCATCTGCGGCGGTATATGCGGCGGATTCTCGCCGGCGGGATCGAAAACCCCGTGCTGGTGGACAAATATATGATGGGCTCGGAGCTGGAGGTGGACGTGATCTCCGACGGCAAGGACGTGCTCATCCCCGGCGTGATGCAGCATATCGAGCGGGCGGGGGTGCACAGCGGCGATTCCATCGCCGTATACCCGCCCTATGCGGTCAGCGACCGGATGATGCGCCGCATCGTCGACTGCTCCGAAAAGCTGGCGCTCTCGCTGGGCACCAAGGGGCTGGTCAATATCCAGTACCTGATCTGGCAGAACGAGCTGTATGTGATTGAGGTCAATCCCCGCGCCTCCCGCACGGTGCCTTATATCAGCAAGGTGACGGGGGTGCCGATGGTGGATCTGGCCACCCGGGTCATGACCGGCACGGCGGTACGGGAGCTCGGTTTTGACACGGGGCTTTGTCCCACGCCGCCCTATTTTGCGGTGAAGGTGCCGGTGTTCTCCTTTGAAAAGCTCACCGACGCCAATGCCTACCTGGGGCCGGAGATGAAATCCACCGGCGAGGTGCTGGGCATCGGCCGGACGCTGCACGAGGCGCTGTTCAAGGGCCTGACCGCGGCGGGGCTGACGCCGGCACCGCCGACGCCGGGCCAAGAGACCGGCGTGTTCATCAGCGTGGAGGAGCACGACCGCACCGAGGCGCTGGCTCTGGCGGAGAAACTGGATGCGCTGGGGCTGCGGCTGTTTGCCACGCCGGATACCGCTGCGACGATCGGCTCTCTCGGCATCGACGCGACCGTGGTTCCCTCCATTGCGGAGGAGGACGGCATTTTTTCGCTGCTGGACAGCGGGATGATCCGCTATGTCGTGTATACCGGTGCGGCCTACGATTCCACGGTGGATCTCTATGTGCGGCTGCACCGCCGCGCCATGCAGGCGGGGATTCCCTGCTTCACCTCGCTGGATACGGCCAATGCCCTGGCCGACATCATCGCGGCGGGCTATCGGTGCGACAATACGGAGCTGGTGGACCTGAACCATATGCGTACCGGGCGCACCCGGCTGCGTTTTGCCAAGATGGAGGCCACCGGCGACGACTATATCTTCATCGAGAATTTTGACGGGGCGGTCAGCTGCCCGGAATCCCTCAGCATCACCCTGTGCGACCGCCATTACGGCATCGGCGGCTTCGGCCTGGTGCTGCTGGAAAAAAGCCGGGTGGCGGACTGCCGTATGCGGGTGTTCAACCGGGACGGCAGCAAGGGCCAGGTCGCCGGTAACAGCCTGCGCAACGTGGGAAAATATCTGTACGATGCCGGTTATGTCGCGGGGGAGACCGTGACGGTGGAAACCGAAAGCGGCGTGCGCCGGTTGACCCTGTATCTCACCGACGGCACGGTGTCCTCGGTGGCGGCGGACATGGGGCGTGCCTCGCTGGAGCCGGCGGCTCTGCCCTGCACCTTTTCCGGCGACCGGGCGGTCGATGTGCCGCTGACGGTTCTGGGACAGGAATACCGGGTCACCTGTGTGTCCATGGGGAACCCCCACTGTGTGGTTTTTTGCGACCGCATTGATACGCTCCCGCTGGCGGAGCTGGGGCCGGCCTTTGAGCACGCGCCGGAATTTCCGGAGCGGGTCAATACCGAGTTCGTGCGGGTGGTGAATCCTGTCACATTGAAGATGCGGGTGTTTGAGCGGGGCAACGGGGAAACCTTCGCCTGCGGCAGCGGTGCGTGTGCCGCCGTGGTGGCGGCGGTGGAGAACGGCTATTGTCCGCAGGGGCAGGAGATCACCGTCAAGGTGCGCGGCGGCGATCTGACCGTCCGCTATACGGAGGAGGGTGTGACCCTGACCGGGGATGCCAAATTGATCTTCACCGGGGAGATTCAATACTGATTCTGCCATGCCTTTGCGCCGCTTCTGCAAAATTGCGGGGCGGCGCTGTGCCTGTGGTGCCCGTATTGCCTCCTTCGGTGCGATCGGCCCCGGCGGCGCGGCGGAAATATCCATGAATCGGCGAGACCGTCGGACGGTCGAACGCCGCAAACAGCGAGCCTGCGGATCGGTTTCCGCAGGCTCGCTTTATCCGTATATGGGGGGCACACAGGCAACTTTTTCCGGGGGGAATAGCGCTTTTCCCGGATTTGCCTGTGCATTTTTTACTTCCCATCTGAGAAATGCGCACAAAGATATAAAAAAGGCACATTGATACAAATGTACAAAAGAATTATAATTACATTGTGAAAATTGAAGGAATTGGCAGATATATCCAGAATGGACTGTCTGTATTCTGTCCATGAGGATGAACCGAGAAAGGGGAGCGTCATGAAACAATTTCCCATAGCATTACAGCTGTTTTCCGTGCGGGATGAAATGGAAGCCGATTTTGAGGGCACTCTGCGGCAGGTGCGGGAACTGGGCTACGACGGCGTGGAGTTTGCGGGGCTGTTTGGACGCAGCGGCGGAGAGGTCAAGCAGCTGTGCGACCGGCTGGGGCTGACTCCTATCTCGGCGCATGTGACCTATGCCCAGATGATGGACGACCCGACGGTGTGGCAGGATTACCGGCTGCTGGGCTGCCCCCACATCGCCAGTGCCACCCTGCCGCCGGAGCTGCGTCCGGCCGGGGGACGGTTCGACGAGGCCATCGAGGGGCTGAAAATACTGGGCGCTCGCGCCCAGGCCTGCGGCATCCGGCTGGCGTATCATAACCATGACTATGAGTTTGAGCGCATCGACGGGGAATATGCGCTGGATCGGCTGTACCGGCAGGTGCCGGCGGCGCTGCTGGACGCTCAGTTGGATGTCTGCTGGGTGAATGTGGGCGGTGAGGATCCGGCGGACTATATCCGCCGCTATGCCGGGCGGGTGCCGGTGCTGCACCTGAAGGATTTTGTGGGACGCCGCAACGATGTGGCCTATGCCCTGCGGGCGACTCCCGCCGACCGGCGGGACGAGGTGGAGCGGGAATTTGAGCTGCGGCCGGTGGGCTGCGGACTGCAAAATATTCCGGAGATTCTGGCGGCGGCGGAGGACGCCGGCACCCAGTGGCTGGTGGTGGAGCAGGATCGGCCCAGTATGGGGCTGTCGCCGCTGGAATGCGCCCGCAGGAGTGTGGAATACCTGCGGAGCCTGTATTGAAACGCACCGGCCGGAGGGCCGCGTGGCTGCACAACGGATGGGAGTAACTGTATGAAACTGGATTTCGACCGATACCGGGATAAAGTGGCGGCCTGCTGGATCGGTAAAAATATCGGCGGCACCATGGGCGGCCCCTATGAGCACAGCCGCAGCATTTTGGACGTCCGGGGCTTTGCCACGGAGCCGGGGGAACCGCTGCCCAATGACGATCTGGATTTGCAGCTTGTGTGGCTGCACGCGCTGGAAAACGTGGGGCCTCAGCACATCGACGCGGATACGCTGGGAGAGCTGTGGCTGTCCTTTGTCACCCCCCACTGGAACGAATACGGCGTCGCTAAAACCAATCTGATACAGGGCTTACGCCCCGGTCTGTCGGGGGATTGCCACAGCACCTGGAAGCATTCCAACGGCGCCTGGATCCGCACGGAGGTTTGGGCGTGTGCCGCTCCGGCGCTGCCGGCGCTGGCCGCTCGGTACGCCATTGAGGACGCCCGGGTGGATCATGGAAGCGGCGAGGGGACGGTGGCGGCCGCCTTTGTGGCGGCGATGCAGTCCGCCGCCTTCGGCGGGTGCCGGATGGAGGAGTGCATCGCCGTGGGGCTGGCGGCGATCCCCGAAACCTCCCGGGTGGCGCAGAGCGTGAGGCTGGTGCAGGAATGCTACCGCAGCGGCAAGGAATGGACCCGGGCGCGCAACGCCGTGCTGGAGCGGAATGCCGACATCGGCACCGGCTGGTTTGAGGCGCCCTCCAATGTGGCGTATGCGGTGCTGGGGCTGCTCTACGGCGAGGGGGATTTCAAGCGCTCCATGCTCACCGCCATCAATTGCGGCGACGATACCGACTGCACCGCCGCCACAGTGGGGGCGACCATGGGGCTGCTCTACGGCACCGCCGGAATCCCGGCAGACTGGAGCGCCTATATCGGGGATCGGATCGTCACCATCTCCCTGTCTCAGGGGACGGTGGGGAAGAGCTTCCCTGCCACCTGCACCGAATTGGGCGACCGGATCGCCCGAGTGGCGCCCGCCGTGCTGCAGTATTACAGCGGGCGCTACGATAAGCACCGTCCCTACACGGTGACGTTTGGCGCCGAGGATATCCCGGCGGATGCGGCGCAGCTGTTCGCCCGGGCGGTGGAGCGGGGGGTGCAGCCTCTGCTGGAGAAAGCCGTGCCGTATACCATGGAGTTTTCCCACACGCTGCTGCGGGCGGCGGTGACGCTGTCGTCGCCCCGAATCGCTCCCGGCGGGAGCGTGGATGTTCATATCGAGTTTTCCTCCCGGCTGTATTTTGAAAATCAGCCTTATACGCTGGCGCTGCGGTGGATTCTCCCCGAGGGTTTCACAGCCCAGGGGGAACGGACGGTGTTTCTGCCCGGCTGGGACATTCATACCGACCCTAAGGTCGGCTATGACTGTACGCTGACCGCCGGAGAGACGGTCGCCGCCGCCAATCGGGCGGTGCTGGAGGTGCTGCCCGCCGGACGGCATACGGCGCTGTATATTTCCTTTGTGCTAATGGGATAGGAGCGGTGAGATGGCAAGAACAATCGGAAAGGAGCGGGCGCCCGTGATCGTGGATAAGGAGCGCTGGAAAAAGGCGCTGCCCCGGGTGGCGGCGTCGGCGCTGCGGTATCTGTTTTTCCTGTCGTTGAGCTATGTGCTGATCTATCCGTTCCTGTATATTTTGGTGAATGCGGTCAAGAGCTATTCCGATGCCTACGACGCAACGGTGACCTGGGTACCGAAATCCATCTATTTCGGCAACATCCGGGATGCGCTCAAGGTGTTCGATGTGGCCCATACCCTGCCCCGTACGCTGATATATGAGATCGTGGCGGCGCTCATTCAGTTCTGCTCCTGTGCGGTGGCGGCCTACGGACTGGCGCGGTTCAACCTCAAAGGCAAGCGCATTATGCTGGCGCTGATGGTGCTGAACATTCTGGTGCCCTCCATGATGACCATCATCCCCAGCTATATCGGCTTCAGCCGCCTGGATTTCTTCGGAATTCTGGGGCTGCTGTCCAAGCTGGTGGGACACGAGCTGCGGCCCAATGTGATCGGTACGCCGCTGGTGTTTTATCTGCCCTCTCTGTTCGGCGTGGGACTGAAGGGGGCGCTGTTCATCTACATATTCACCCAGTTCTTCAAGGGCCTGCCCAAGGAGCTGGAGGAGGCGGCAGCCATCGACGGCGCCGGGGCGTGGAAGACCTTCCTGCGGATCGTGATCCCCTCCTCGGGAGCGGCCATCATCACGGTGCTGCTGTTCTCGGTGATCTGGCACTGGAATGACGTGTATCTGGCGCAGATGTATCTGGATAAATACACCTTCGCCACCGCCATCAACAATTTCGGTGCCCAGACCATTGCGGCCACCCTCCAGACGGATCTGCAGACCAGCACCACCATGCTGGTGCCGATTCTGCTGTCGGGGTGTCTGCTGTTCATCCTCCCGCTGATCGTGTTCTATATCTGCATCCAGCGGAAGTTTATGGCCAGCATTGCTACGAGCGGTATCGTCGGTTGACGATTGGATCTATGTTTTATGAAAGGATGAGTACCATGAAAAACACTCTGCGCGCGATGACCGCGGTTCTTCTGGCGATCGTCATGACGGCGATGATGGCCGGCTGCGGCAACAAGCAGGACCCCCAGTCCGGGGTGAACGACGATTTCTTTGCCGATGAGGAGAGCCGGGTGTCCCAGAGCACCGACTCCGACGCTACGTCCTCCTCCTCCGATTCCGGCTCGACGGCGCCCACCAGCTCGGTGCGGGCGGAGAATACCGTCAACGGCAAGAGTTGGAGTCAAGTGCTGTCCTCCATGCCCAAGGAGCTGCGGGGCACTACCGTCATCGTCGCCAACTGGAACCCGATGTCGGAATACACCGGCGCTTCGGCGGCGATCAAGGAGTTCCAGAAGCAGACCGGCATCAAGGTGGATTGGCAGACCATCCAGTATGGCATCTACACCACCCGTCTGGCGTCCATGGTGGCCTCCGGCAACGCGCCGGACGTGGCCCGTACCCGCACCCCCAACCCGGCATGGATGCAGTCTTTCCAGCCCCTTTCGGCGGCGGGCTATGACTTCACCGATGCGGCGTGGGATCAGACGCTGATGAAGGATTATACGGTCAACGGCGTCACCTACGCCACCAGCCTCAAGGGCACCCACATCGGCTCGGTGAATATGATGTTCTACAACAAGGACCTCATCAGCAAATACGACTTTGAGGACCCCTATACCCTGTGGAAGAACGGCAAGTGGACCATGAGCAAGTTCATCAGTATGTGCAAGGAGTATAAAAAGGTCTCCAACGCCAATTTCGGCTGCACCGGCGCCTATTGGGAGGGCTGGAGCCAGCTGTACGGCATCGCCGGCCCCGTGGGCTATGACGGCAATCAGTATTACAGCAATCTGTCCAACAGCACCTTCGTCACGGCGACCCAGCAGATCGCCGACTGGTATAACAAGGATAAGCTGCTGGGCTGGGGACGCGCGGAGGTGTTCGACGCCTCGGAGAGCCTGTTCTACGCCGGTGCGTCGGTGTATCTGCGGCGCAACAACTCCTATTTCGGCAATCTGAAGTCCGCCGGTACCCTCTATGCGGTTCCCATGCCGTCGGTGGATGGCCAGAGCACCTATTATCAGGGCCGGGACGAGTATGAGGCGTATGCGCTGGTCAAGGGTGCCAAGAACGCCAAGGCGGTGCCGTATTTCCTGCGGTATTTCCTGGACGGCAGCCACTACGATCTGGATTCTTTCTTCTGCAACAAGCAGAATCTGGAGGTGTACAACTGGTGCATGAGCCAGACGAACACCATCTGGTCCACCAACTATGAGAGCGCCGAGGATACCTTCGGCGACGGCAAGCAGGGTCTGCTGTCCCTGCAGGGCAGCCAGATCAAGAGCTTCCTGGACAGCAACGCCGGTATGATCGACACCCGTGTACGCAACTTCAACAATCTGGTGAAGCAGCTGCAAAAATAAGGGAGATGTACGATGAAGAACGCTGGAAATAACAACCGTTTCCGTAAAGGAACGGGTCGATTACAGGCCGTCCTCGCTCTGCTGGCGATTCTGGCGGTGCTGCTGTCCGGCTGCGGCGGTGGGAAGAACCCCGCGGTCACTCCATCCAATAGCGACACCCCCTCCTCGGGGAACGTGTCGGACAACAGCAGCCCGACTCCCGACGACACCTCCGATCCCTCCTCCGACGTTACGTCGGTGGACGCGGTGGCATCGGGACAGTTCACCTTTGACGAGACGGTGAGCAACGCCTCCGGCACGGTGAAGGAGGTGCTGCCCACCGGGAATACGGCGAACCTCAGCAATCCGCTGACGGGCTATGCCGACGCTCAGGCGGAGGCGCTGCGCAGCGCCATCGTGGGCACCGGCAACACCGAGAATTACTACACCATCACCGGAAAGAAATACTACGTCTCCTCCGACAAGGGGGACGACGCCAACGCCGGCACCTCCCCCGCGGCTCCCCTCAAGACCATTGAGGCGGTGCGGGGGCTGCCCCTGAGCGAGGGGGATGCCGTGCTGTTTGAGCGGGGTTCGGTGTTCCGGCTGTATACCACCTTCCTGACGGTCAAGGGAGTCACCTACGGCTCCTACGGCACCGGCGAAAAGCCGAAATTCTACGGTTCGCCGGCGAATCTGGCGAATGCCGTCTGGGCGCCCTCTGTCAAGAGGAATGTGTGGCAGATGGACTATATCTATGCCGATTGCGGCAGCATGATCTTCGATCACGGACAGGCGGTGGGCTACCGCAAGACCGGGCTGCGCAGTTTGGAGAAAAATACGGATTTCTTCCAGGATAAATCCACCAACACCCTGTATCTCTATTGCGACAAGGGCAATCCCGCCAAGGTGTATGCGGATATCGAGATCGCCCTGCGCATGGGCATCATCGGGGTGCCCAGCGGCGTGGGCAACGTGGTGATCGACAATCTCTGTCTGAAATACGGCGGCATCATGGGAGTCAGCTGCACCTGGAACGCCTATAATGTATCCATCACCAACTGTGAGATCGGCTACATCGGCGGCGCCACCACCACCGACGGCAATTCCCGCTACGGCAACGGCATCCAATTCTGGACAGGCGCGAAAAACATCACCTGCAACCACAACTGGATCTATCAGGTGTTCGACACCGCCATCTCGTGGCAGGGCTACGGCGGGGCGGACTTCAGCTATGAGAATATCACTTTCAACGATAACCTGCTGGAGTACAACAACGCCGACTTCGAGTATTGGGACGAGGGCTCCGCGGTGCGGAACTTCACCATGGCGAACAATATCATGCGGTTCACCTCGCTGGGGTGGGGCACCCGCATCAACGACGGCGGCCCCCGGGGCATCGACGGCTGCTTTGTGGGCAACACCAAGACGATGACCGTGGACGGTCTGCGGGTGCAGAACAATATCATCGACTGCCCCGGCCGGATGATCATCAACTGGCAGATCACCGCCGCCGACATCGGCAGCCGCCTGTCGGTCTCCGGCACGAAAATTTATGTGAACGCCCGGTATCGGCAGGATGCGGAAATTTATCGGGGCTATAAGCTGAACGACAGCGATCCCAACTCGTATTCCGTAACCACGGCGGCGGATTTTGTGGCCGTGATGCAGCGGTTTGACGCACAGGCGACGCTGGAATGGCACGAAAACTAATAGGAGTCTGCATTATGATGGAACAGGTGAAGGAGCAGACCGGCGGCGCGGACGCCGCTGCTCAGGCACTGAAAGAACAGATTTTGGCGGCGCCGGATACGGTGCGCGCCCGCCGGAACACCTACTATGTATCCCCGCGGGGAGATGATGCCAACGATGGGCTGTCCCCGGAGAGCCCCCGGCGGAGCTTTGAGGGGCTGGAGGCCCTGCCGCTGGAGGCGGGGGACGCGGTGCTGTTTGAGCGGGGCTCGATATTCCGTACGGCGCAGAAGCATATGGCGCACAGCGGTGTACATTTCGGTGCCTACGGCATCGGCGACAAGCCCCGTATCTACGGCTCCCTCCGGGATTATGCCGACCCCGCCCTCTGGCGGCAGACGGAGGATCCCGCTGTCTGGTGCACCCCTCTGCAGCATACCCGGGCGGGTGTGGCCACCTTTAATCACGATACGCTGTTGGGGCGCTGGCGCTACACCCGGGCGGAGCTGGAGCGGGACGGCGATTTCTACCACACCGCGGAGGAGGGGGTCTTTTACCTCTACTTCACCGGCGGCAATCCGGGGGAATATTTCGACAATATCGAGATCAGCACCACGGATGTGGCGTTCCGGGGCAGCTACATAGAGGATTTTCAGGCGGAAAACCTCCATTTCCAGTATTTCACCTTTGGTCCGTTCCATCTGGGCGAGATCGACCGGGTGGAGGTGCGGGGCTGCGTGGTAGGCTGGTGCGGCGGCAAGGTCTGCGGCTTTGATGAGCGGCGGAATGTCCCCTCCCGGTACGGCAACGCCTTTCAGGTGTGGTATTTCGGCAGCCATATCACCGTGAAAAACTGCTGGATCTATCAGCAGTTTGATGCCGCGCTGACCTTTCAGGGCTTCGGTGAGGAGGGCGCCCGGTTCGACCACATCTGCTTTGCAGATAACCTCATCGAATACTGCTGCATGAACATCGAGTTCTGGGCCGGACGGGCGACGGATAAGAGGCCGCCCCACATCGACCACATTCTTTATAAGGGCAATCTGATCCGGTTCGCCGGATACGGCTGGGGCGGTCTCCAGCGGTGCAAAAAGGAAAATCAGGGGGCGCTGCTGGGCTGGTACAATCTCTATGAGGATCTGCACGATTTCGTGATCACGGAGAATGTGCTGGATTGCGCCGACTGCGCCCTGATCTACACCAAATCTCCCAAGGAGCAGGTAGGGCTGACGGTGACCGACAACACCTATTATCAGAAAACGCCCTCCGGTATCCATGACTATGTGGAGATCGTCAAGGGGCTGAGCTTCCGCCCCACCGGGGCGGAGGCGCTGGAGCAGGCGGTCGCCACCTTTGACGCCCATCCCCGGCTGGTGAAATGGCTGGGATGACCGAGCCGGTCTCGACGGTTTCAGGAGGACGGAATGAAAGTGAGTAAACAAGTGGTGCGCAGCGTGGCGCTCATGGCAGCATTGGCACTGCTGATGGGGGTCGTTCCTATGGGGGCGCTGACGGCTGCGGCGGAGGAAACGGCGCAGAGCGGCACGCCGCCGGTGACGACGGCGGTCGGTGACGCCGACTATGTCGCCTATGTCGCCGCCCAGGGGGATACCCCGGCGGCCACCGCCGGGGCGGTATATGCACTGGACGGAGCCATGCTGGAGGCCGAGGCGATTTCCTTTTCGCTGGCGGTGCCGGAGAGCGCCTATTACTACGTCGGGCTGTCCTATCGGGCCCCTCAGCGGTTGATGTCCGGCGTCACTCTGGGGCTGCGGGTGGACGGCGCCTACCCGTATGAGGCGGCGTCGGCGCTGGAGTTCCCCCGGATGTGGACGAACGAGGACAGCGAGGTGCATACGGACGATGCGGGCAACGAGTTTGTCGCCCAGCAGGTGCCGTATACGGAGTATTTCTATAACGAGGCGGTGGACGAATCCATCCAGTGCGGCGAGAAATACCGGGTATATCTGACCGCCGGCACCCATACGGTGACGCTGGAGCCGCGGGAGGACGCCATTCAGCTGGAGTATTTTCGGTTCGCCCCGGCGGCGACACCGGCGGCCTATACCGCTCCCACCGATACGGCCCGGTATTATACGGGCGATACGGTGGTGCTGGAGGGCGAGGACGCTGCGGTGAAATCCAGCTACTATCTGGTGGGCAAAAACGACGGCGCTTCGGTGGCGGTGACCCCCCAGAGCGCTGACCGCAGCCGCATCAACTATATCGGCGGCGGCAACTGGAAGATGGTGGGCGAGACGCTGGTGTGGGAGACCCCGGAGCTGCCAGAGGGCTATTATCAGCTGGGCTTTTCTTTCCGCCAGAGCAGCAATATCGGCGGCAAGAGCTATCGCACCCTGACGGTGGACGGAGAGATTCCCTTTGCCGAGGCGGCGCAGGTGGGCTTTCCCTACGGCGAGGACTGGCAGAAGCAATTCTTCGCCGCAGACGACGGCACCCCCTATCTGGTGTATCTCTCCGCCGGCAAGCACCGCATCGGGCTGACGGTGACGGCGGCGGATATGGCGCAGGTGCGCACGCTGCTGACCCAGGCGGTGTCCCAGCTGGGCACCCTCTATGTGGATATGACGAAAATCACCGGCGAGACGGTGGACATCTATCGGGATTATGACCTGTTCACCCAGATCGCGGATATGGAGGAGCGGCTGCAGACCATCGCCGCCCGGTTGCAGGAGTCCGGTGAGGCGCTGCAGCGGGTGACCGGCGAAACCAGCGGTTCCAAATATGCGGTGATCCTGAATATGCGCAATACGGTGGAGCAGATGCTGAACCATCGGTATGAGGCGCACCGGTATAAGGACACCTACTATTCCAACTATTGCTCGGTGTCCTCGGTGCTGCAGGAACTGCGGGAGATGCCGCTGGATCTGGATCGGATCACCCTTAACCCGGTGGGCGCCGAGGAGCCGGTTGAAAGCAGTGGATTTTTCCGGCAGCTGGCGTTTTCCGCCCGGCGGTTTGCGGTGTCCTTCTCCAAGGATTATAACACCGTGGCCGGCGGCGACGGGGACGGACAGTCCATCACTATCTGGGTCTCCTGGGGGCGGGACCAGGCGCAGGTGCTGAATTCTCTCATCAAGCGCTCCTTTGAGCCCCAGAGCCACGTGCAGGTAAACCTGCGGCTGGCGAACGCCACGGTCATTCAGGCGATTCTGTCGGGCAACGGACCGGACTGTTTTTTGCAGATGGTACGCTCGGAGCCGGTGAACCTGGCGCTGCGCGGCGTGCTGCGGGATCTGTCGGAATTCGAGGATTGCGACGAGGTGCTGAGCCGGTTTATGCCCGGCGCCGACACCCCCTATCGGTTCAACGGCGGACTGTATGCCCTGCCGGACACCCAGAATTTCTATATGATGTTCTATCGCAAGGATATTCTGGCGGAATACGGTCTGTCGGTGCCGACCACCTGGGAGGAGCTGAATCTGGTGGCTAAGCTCCTCATGCGCAATAATATGACGGTGTATCTGCCCATCACCGCCGCCACCGATGTGGCGCAGGCGAACCTGGGTGTGGGCAGCAACAATATCTTCCCCAGTCTGCTGCTGCAAAACGGCGTGCCGCTGTATGCGGAGGACGGCAAAAAGACCAATCTGCTGTCTGCCGAGGCAATGGAAATTTTCGGCCAGTGGACCAATTATTATACCAAACTGAAATTCCCCAAGACGCTGGATTTCTATAACCGGTTCCGTACCGGTACCACCCCGCTGGGCATCAGCTCCTACACCCTGTTTAACACCATCAAGGCGGCGGCTCCCGAGATCGAGGGGCTGTGGGGCGTGACGGCGATCCCCGGCACCGTGCAGAGCGACGGCACCGTCTCCCATGCGGTGAGCGGCGGCGGCACCGGGTGCGTGATCCTCAAATCCTCCGATAACCCGTCGGGGGCGTGGGAATTCCTCAAATGGTGGACCTCCGCCGACACCCAGATGTCCTATTCCAACGATCTGGAATCGGTGCTGGGTCCCACCGGCCGGGTAGCAGTGGCGAACACCGAGGCGTTCCGGCAGCTTTCCTGGAGCCGGGAGGAGCAGGCAGCGATCCTCGACGCCTGGCAGAATGTGCAGGAGCTGCCGGAATATCCGGGCAGCTACTACGTCTCCCGTTCTATCTATCAGGCCTATTGGAACGTGGTGAACTCCAACAAGAATTCCAAGGATATGCTCATGCGCTTCGGCAAGGAGGCGGACGACGAGATCGACCGCAAGTGGAAGCAGTATGCCAACCGATGACCGATCCATCTTGTAACGACAGAATGAGGCGAAGAATGTGAGAAAACGCAATGCCGCCATCCGACAGGGTGCTGTGCGGGAGGACGTGATGTTCTATCTGATCCTGCTGCCCTTTTTGCTGGCTTTCTTTATCTTTAATATGCTGCCGGTGCTGGCGTCCATGGTGCTGAGCTTTTTTGACTACGACATGGTGTCCTCGCCGCTGTTCATCGGCTTCGGCAACTATATCCGGATGTTCACGGCGGATCGCACCTTCTTCAAGGTGGTGGGCACGACCCTGAAATTTGCGCTCATCGTGGGGCCGGGCGGATATCTGCTGGCGTTTCTGCTGGCGTGGATGATCAACGAGTTTCCCCGCGCCATCCGGGTGCTGCTGACCTTTGTGTTCTATGTGCCCTCGCTGGTGGGCAACGCCCTGTATATCTGGCAGGTGATGTTTTCCGGCGACAGCTATGCCTATGTGAACAATATCCTGCTCAGTTTCGGGTTCATCACCGAACCGATCCAGTGGTTCCAGAACACCACCTATAACTTTTTCGTGATCGTGCTGGTGCAGCTGTGGATGAGCATGGGCATTTCCTTTCTGGCGAATATCTCCGGTCTGCAGAATGTGAACACAGAGCTGTATGAGGCGGGGGCGATCGACGGCATTCGCACCCGGTGGCACGAGCTGTGGTATATCACCCTGCCGTCCATGAAGACTATTCTGCTGTTCAGCGCCGTGATGCAGATTCAGGCGGCGTTTTCCATCAGCACCCTGATCAAGACGCTGGCGGGCTATCCCAGCGTGAACAATTCGGTGGATACGCTGGTGTCGTATATTGAGGACGTGGCGACCTCCCGCTATGAGATGGGCTATGCGGCGGCGCTGTCGGTATTCCTGTTTGCGGTGGTGATCGCTTTCCGATACGGCATCGGGGCGATTCTCAACCTCATCGGGAAAAGTGAGTAAGTGAGGAGCGGTACGATTTGGCAAAGAATGCGCAATACAGGCGGTTCACCCGCTCAAAGGCAGGAAACGTCGTTTTCTTTGCGGTTCTGCTGGGCGCAGGGCTGTTTACGGTCTTTCCGCTGTTTTACTGCATATTGACCTCCCTCAAGCCGCTGGATGAGCTGCTGATTTTCCCGCCGAAATTTTACGTAATGCGCCCGACCCTGCGGAATTTCCGGGTGCTGCCGGCGCTGCTGAGCAATTTGCAGGTGCCGATCTCCCGGTATCTGTTCAACAGCCTGTTCATCTCCATCACCACCACGCTCCTGTCGGTGCTGGTGGGGTCCATGGCGGCCTTCACCCTGTCGAAATCCAGGGTCCGGGGGCGCAAGGCGATTTTCACCCTCATCCAGATGATGATGCTGTATAACGCCGTCACGCTGGCGGTGCCCCAATATCTGATCTTTTCCAAGCTGCATCTGATCGACACCTATTGGGTGTATATTTTCCCTACGCTGGCGTCGACGGTCAGCTGCTTCCTGATGAAACAGTTTATGGATGCCAGCGTAAATAACTCGCTGCTGGAGGCTGCCCGGATCGACGGCGCGGGGGTGCTGGTGATGTATGGGCGCATCGTGATGCCCATTATGAAACCGGCGCTGATGACGGTGCTGCTGTTCTCATTCCAGGCTATGTGGTCCACCCAGTCCACCGGCACCATCTTCAGCGAGGAGCTGAAAACGCTGCCGTCGGTGATGAGCTCTGTGGCGGCGGGCGGAATCGCCCGTTCCGGCAGTTCTATGGCGATCACGGTGCTGATGATGATCCCGCCGATTCTGGTGTTTTTGCTGACCCAGGGGAATGTGCTGGAGACCATGAGCAGCTCGGGCATCAAAGAATAACAACGGGAGGGAAGATTGCTTTGTTCAAGAAAATAGCTGTTTTCGCACTTCTCGTTGTGTTGGCGGCGGCAATGGTGCTGCCGACGGCGGCGGGGGTTACGGATTCTTATACCCGTACCGATGTCCCCGGCGCCACCGAGGTCAATGTGACCCGGGAAATGTACGCCGCCGTGCAGGAGCTGAGCGCCGCCTCCCTGGGGTTGTCCAGTAGCCTGGAGGGAATCACGGATATTTTTCGCCAGCCGAACGGAGAGATTCTGCTGCTGTGCGGCGGCACCTCCCGGCTCATCTCCATCCGCTCCGATTATTCCGCCGCCCGGGAGATTCCGGTAACCGACGGGGAGGGGACGGTGGATTTTGAGGGTGCTGGCGGCGTGTATGCCGACGGAGAGGGCAACCTCTATATCGCCGATACCAACCACGAGCGCATCCTCATCTGCAACGCCGACGGCGTGGTGCAGCAGACGCTGGGCAGCCCCCGGTCGGCGCTGATCCCGGAGGATTTTCTGTTCCACCCCATTGCCATCGAAAAGGACACGGAGGGGTACACCTACATCCTCAGCCTCGGGTGCTATTACGGAGCGCTGATGTACTCGCCGGAATACGAATTTATGGGCTTCTACGGCTCCAACACCGTGGAGGCGTCGGCGCTGGACACCCTTTCCTATCTGTGGAAACGGCTCACCAGCACCGACGCAAAAAAGGCGGCGTCCGTCAAGACTCTGCCCTATTCCTTTACGGATTTCTGCTTTGACACCGAGGATTTCATGATTACCGTCACCGGCGCCATCAGCTCGGATAAATACAGCTCCCAGGGGACGGTGGGGCAGCTGCGGAAGATCAGCCACAACGGCGATAACATTCTCTATAAGCGTAAGCTGGACGGGGATTCCGTGACCTCCTCCACGGTGAATTTTCTGGAGACCTCCAAGCCGGAGGGCGCCGCCGTACAGGATCTGACCTCGGTGGCGGTCAGCACCGACGGCTTCATCTATGTGCTGGATGGCGGCAACGGCACGGTGTATATCTACGACACCGACTGCAACCTGCTGTCCGCTTTCGGCGGCGGCTACGGGCAGGGCAGCCAGCTGGGCGTGTTCCGCAAGGCGACGGCGCTGGCCCTCAACGGCCGGGACGTGCTGGTGGCGGATCAGGACAGCTACACCGTCACCGTGTTCCGGATGACCGACTACGGCGACAAGCTCTTCCGGGCACAGGGACTGTATCTGGACGGCGACTATGCCCAGGCGAAGGACCTGTGGCAGGAGGTGCTGTCTCTCAACCGGAACTGCCAGCCCGCCTATAAGGGTCTGGCGATGGCCTACTATAACGAGGGCGATTACCGGGCGGCGCTGGAGGCAGCCCGCACCGGAATGGATTATTCCGTGTACGATCTGGCATGGCAGGAGCTGGTCTCCCAGTTCATCGCTGACCACTTTGTGTGGATCCTGCTGCTGATCGTGGCGGTCATCGGCGCCGTGGTGGGGCTTTGGCTGTGGCTGCGCCGCCGTAAAAAGCGGCTGATCACCAACCCGCGGCTGCAGCTGATGCTGCGGGTGCCGTTTCACCCCTTTGACAGCTACGACGAGATGAAGTATAAAAAGCTCGGCTCGGTCAAGGCGGCAGTGGGGATTACGGTGCTGTTTTATGTGGCGGCGGTGCTGAATGTGATCGGCGCCGGGTTCCTGTATACCGATACGCTGCTGCGCAACTACAATTCGCTGTATACGCTGGGCAGCACCGCCGGTCTGCTGGTGCTGTGGTCGGTGTGCAACTGGCTGGTCTGCTCCATGTTCTCCGGCAAGGGCACCCTCCGGGAGGTCTATACCGCCACCGCTTATGCGCTGGTGCCGTGGGTTCTGTTCCAGCTGGTGCGGGTGCTGCTGACCCGGTTCCTGCCCCTGTCCACCTCCGGGCTGATCGGGGCGCTGACGACGGTGATGCTGCTCTACACCTTCTTCCTGGTGGCGGTGGCGACCATGAAGATGCACGAATACGATTTCTTCCAGTTCCTGCTGACCGGGATCGTCACCATCTTCTTCATGATTCTGGTGGTGTTCATTCTGTTCCTCTGCGCGATCCTGATCTCCCAGTTCTTCACCTTCCTCGTGTCTATCTACGAGGAGGTTGCCTACCGATGAGAGCCGACCGACTGATTTTGTAAAAGGAAAGGTGACGCAAGTGACGGCGTTCAAACATAGCTTCATCCGCACCGCCGCTGTTTTGCTGGCGCTGTGCATCCCGCTGGCGGCGCTGTCCGGCTGCGGCGGCTCTTCCGCGGGCAACGGCTACCGCAGCGTCAGCGGGACGGTGCCGGACGCCCAGACGCTGGCGACGAACGACCGATATACGCTGTCCTGGGAGCAGGACGGCCGGGCAATCGTCCTGCGGGCGACGGATACCGGCGATTACTGGTCGGACATTCTGCTGGACGCTTTCCGGGAGGGCAGCGCCGGCGCTAATGCCAGCAGCCCCATCAGCATCACGGTGGCGAACACCAAGACGCTGAAATGGGACACCCTCTCCAGCTATTCTCAGACGGAGAATAACGGCAGCGTGGTGTGCAAAAAGCTGGATAACGGCGTGCGGGTCACTTATTTCTTCGATGCGTATCAGATCGCCGTGCCGGTGGATTATGTACTGCGGGAGGACGGTCTGACCGTCACCGTGGATTCCTCCAAGATTTTGGAGGACGGAGAGGATTATAAGCTGGTGTCGGTGACGGTCACCCCGTTCCTGTGCAGCGTGAAGAACGATGCGGCAGGCGGACAGCTGTTTGTTCCCGCCGGCAGCGGGGCGGTGATGCATACGGCGGAGACGCCGGACGGCGCCCGCCAGTATACCGGCGAGGTATACGGCCGGGACGCGGCGCGCCGCAATCCGCTGAATCTGACCGAGGAGCAGGCGGTGCGGCTGCCCGTGTTCGGCGCCTATGGAGACGGCAAGGGGCTGATGGGCATCATCGAGGAGGGCGCCGCCTCCTGCGCCATTCAGGCGCAGGCGGGCAATTCCCGGCTGGGCAGCTCCTACGTCGGGGCGGTGTTCTATGTGCGGGGCTATGACGAGTTCTCCTATGTATATCACGGCAACTATAAAGGGATCACCAGCCGGGTCAACGACCGGATGTCCGGAGAGAAGATGACCGTGGCGTATCAGGCGCTTCACGGAGACGAGGCCGGCTACGCCGGGATCGCCGCCCGGTATCGGGACTATCTGCTGGCGCAGGGCATGACCGCCACGACGGAGGAAAGCGCTCCCTATGCGGTGACGCTGCTGGGCGGGACCCATATCACCACTTCGATATTTGGAATTCCTCGGAAAAAGCCGGTGGCGATGACCACCTTCTCACAGGCGCAGAGCATCGTGTCGGAGCTGCAGGAGACGACGGGCACGCTGCCGCTGGTGCGGCTGATGGGCTACGGAGACGCCGGGATCCGCCCGGGACGCATCGCCGGAGGCAAGACCTACCCGGCAGTGTACGGTTCTAAGACCGATTTTGCAGCGCTGATGGCGCTGTGCGGCGATAGTCTGTTTCCGGATTACGATATCGTGAACTTCTCCAAGTCCGGCGGCGGCTTCTCGCTCAATTTCGATGCGGCCAAGACCGCTATCCAGTATAAAGCGGAGCATTTCCCCGTGACCCCGCTGCGGGTGAACGATAAGACCAACGCCTATTACACCCTCGCCCGGAAGGAGCTGGCCAACGCCGCCGCCTTTGCGCTGAAAAAGGCGGCACGCTACGGCGCCGGTGCGGTGAGCCTGTCCAGTCTGGGCAGCACGGCATATTCCGACGAGGGGTATATCAGCAAGGCGGGGATGGAGCAGGACGCGACGGCGCTGCTGAAAACAGCGCAGCAGGCGGGATACAAAACGGCGGTGGCTGCCGCCAACGGCTATGCCGCCGGAGCGGCGGACGTGGTGTTTGACGCCCCCGCGGATACCGGCAGCTACGACGGACTGGACGCCGCCGTGCCGTTCTACCAGATGGTGTTCCACGGCTATAAGCCCCTGTATACTGAGGCAATCAACCTGGCGGAGAATATTCCGCTGGCCATCGCCCGGGCAGCCGCCTACGGCATGGGGCTGGGCTATACGCTGACGGATACCTTTGTGGACGGCTCCGATGACCTGAGCGAATATAAGCTGTACGGCACGCTCTACGCCGACCACCGGCAGAGCATTGTCGAGACCCTGACCGCCAGCGGCTATGCCGCTCTGTATGCGGCGGTGGCGCAGTCGCCGCTGGTCGAATATACGCTGGGGGCGGACGGGGTCAGCTGTACCCGCTATGCAAACGGCACGACCGTCTATGTGAACCAAACCGATCGAACGCAGCGCTGCCCCGCCGGGGAATTGCAGCCCTATGCGTTCTGTCTGGGCTGAGAGGTGTAACGATGGCAAGATCAACTTCCGCCAGAAGTCTGGAAAAGACCCGCACCCGTGCCGGGTATACCTTTGTGCTGCACTGGCTCATCGGGCTGGCGCTCTTCTTCGTGTATCCGCTGGGCTGCTCGCTGTGGTACAGCTTCAATAATATCCTCATCGAGCCGGGCAGCGTGGTGACGCAGTTCGTGGGGGCGGAGCATTACCGGGAGCTGCTGACGGTCAACGCCGACTATCTGGACAATATGCGGGATTCCATGGGGATGATGTTCTATTCCCTGCCCTTTATTCTGGCGCTGAGCCTTATTCTGGCGGTGCTGCTCAACCAGAATTTTAAGGGCAAGACCGTCTTTCGGGCGATCTTTTTCCTGCCCGCCATCATCAGTAACTCCGTGGTGATGAGCACCCTCAACGGCGATTTCATCACCATGCCCCTGTTCTCCTCCGGCACCGCCGGTACGGGCATCATCAACTATAATGAGATCATCGCCAATCTGCATATCCCCGACCAGATCACGCCGATCCTGGTGTTTCTGCTGTCCAACAGCATCAATATCATCTGGAAATGCGGGGTGCAGACGGTGCTGTTCATCGCCGGGCTGCAAAGCATCCCCGCATCCCTCTATGAGGTGTCGAAGCTGGAGGGTGCCAACAAGTGGGAGGAATTCTGGCTCATCACCGTGCCCAGTCTGCGGCACATCATCTCGCTGGTGCTGATCTACACTATGATCGAGCTGTTTGTGGACACCAACAATACGCTGGTGGCCAACGCGTACAGCCGGATGCTCAATCAGGACTACGGCAACAGCTCGGCGATGCTGTGGCTCTATTTTGCGGTGGTGCTGGTGGTGATCGGAGCCATCTATCTGCTGTATCAACGGTATTGCGTCAAGCATTGGGAATAAAACTTGTACGAGAAAGGTGGAAACGCTATGGGTAGCATACGAAAGAGCCTGACCGGATGGAAAGGACTGCTCTGCGGGGTGCTGGTCGTCAGCCTGCTGCTGGGGTTGTTCCTGCCGCTGGCGGTGTCGGTACACGCCGCCGGGGAGAAAATGCTCCGTATTCAGGTGAGCAAAGTGAACAGCGGCTACGACGAGCTGCGCACCCCCGTCCGGGTGGAGGTGGGCAAGCAGTACCACTTCCGCTTCCTGGCCAGCGCCGCCATGGACGGCAGCTTTGAGGTGGTGTGTCGGGCGGACAGCCCCGGCGGCAACAAGGTGGGAGTCAACGCCGCCATCACCCAGGTCAGCCGGGAGAAAAACGGGCAGCTATACGACTATACATACAGTCTGACGATTCCCGCCAAGGACAACAACGGCAACGCCATGACCGATTCCGTCTTTTTCATCATCCGGTTCAAGGCGGCCTGCGAGGGCTATCTGGTGCGTCCCACCGCCTATGCGGCGGATGACAGCGCCAAGACGGAGCTGCTGCAGAACGGCGGCTTCCAGAATGGGCTGAAAAGCTGGTTTGTGGAGTCCACGCCCCTGTCCGGCTCGGACTATGCCGACGGCACCTATATTGCGGTGTCGGTGACGGATCTGGATGAGTCTCTGCTGGACAGCAGCGCCGCGAAAAAGATGCTGCACATCCATAAGACCAAGAACAGCAACAACTGTGAGCTTAAAACACCGGTGGCGGTGACGGCAGGCAAGAATTATACCTATACCTTTGCTCTGTCGGAGGGGATTGCCGAGAGTGATTTTGAGCTGGTGTTCCGGGTGGTGACCGGTTCGTGGTCGCAGCCGGGGGTGACCCCCCAGGTCACGGCCAGCAAAGAAACCAACGGGAAGTCGGTGTATTACACCTATACCTTTGACGCGCCCTCCAAGGACAACAACGGCAACGACATCACCGGAAAGAGCCTCTATTTCATCATCCGGTTCAAGAATGCCGCCGTGTGCGAGGGCAATCTCTTCGACGCCGCGGTATACGAGACGGCGGACGCCGCCAAGACCCAGTTGCTGCAAAACGGCGATTTCAGCGACGGTCTGTACGGCTGGGTGGCCGGTTTCAAGGAGTTTAAGAGCGGCGATACCACGGGAGCGGACTCCAACGGGACTACCGAGCTGACGGTGCTGCCCTTTGACGAGTCCCTGATCGACGCGGAGCCGGCCGGCCCCCAGATGTTGCATATCATCAAGACTGCCGCCGTCCGGGGCGAGCTGAAAAACTCTGTGCCGGTGGAAAAAGGGCAGAGCTACGACTATACTTTCGGGCTGTCGGACGGGTTCACCGACGCCGACTTTGATGTGGTGTGCCGGGTGAATACCGGCACCGGCACCCAGCCGGGGGTCAGCGCCAACATCCAGCGGGTGCGCCGGGTGGAGAATAAGATCAGCACCCTGTACACCTACCGCTTCACGGTGCCGACGAACGACCAGAATATCGGCGACCATGAGCTGTATTTCATCATCCGGTTCAAGACGGCGAAAGAGGGGGATCTGTTCAACCCCTGTGTGTACCGCACCGACGACGCCGACAAGACGAATCTGCTGGATAACGGCGATTTCTCCGCCGGGCTGTACGGCTGGATCTGGGAGTTCCGCACCTTTGCGGCAAACCAGCGGGAGGCGGATGTGACCGAATACGCCGCCAAGCTGCAGGTCGTGGACTTTAACGAGGCGCTGCTGGAGGAATCCGACAACACCCCGAAGATGCTGCAGGTGAATAAAACCGGCGCCGCCCGGGGCGAGCTGATGCAGCTGGTGCCGGTGACGGCGGGAGCCAGCTACGATTTCACCTTTGGTCTGACCGATTCCATCGACAAATTTGAGGTGGTATGCCGGGCGTCGGACGCCGCCAAGCGAGCGGGCATCAACGCCCAGATCACCCAGGTGAAAAAGGATGTGCGCAACGGCGGCACCCTGTATACCTACCGCTTCACCATCCCCGAAAAGGATAACAACGGGAACCCGGTGACCGATCAGGTGTTCTTTATCGTTCGGTTCCCCCAGGGGAGCATCTATCAGGGGGCGCTGTATGTCCCCAGCGTGTGCGCCGTCGGGGCGGAATCCACCGAGCTGCTGACCAATGCAGATTTCCGCTCCGGTCTGGATAAATGGAGTCTGGAATACACCTGGCTGTCCGGCAAGCACTTCCAGAACAGCGATATGGAGCTGACAGTGGTGACGCTGGA
>DJEF01000032.1:33327-33524 GCA_002431285.1 Ruminococcaceae bacterium UBA5905
CCCTGCTGGAGAAAAACCGGGACGAAAAGCATATGCTGCACATCAAGACCTCCCGCGCCAAGGAGCTGATGCAGCGGGTGCCGGTGAAAGCAGGGGAGAGCTATGAGTTCAGCTTCTCTCTGACCCATAACCTGAAGAATTTCACCATGGTCTGCCTGTCCGACGGCAAGCGCCGCCCGGTGGACGCCAACATTCAG
>DJEF01000032.1:33557-36692 GCA_002431285.1 Ruminococcaceae bacterium UBA5905
GGACGGCTACACGGTGTATACCTACCGCTACACCATCCCCGCCACCTATGTGGACAGCGAGGGCAACGACGTTCCCATGACCGACACGGTGTTCTTTGGTATGAAGGCGGCGGGCACCTTTGAGGCGCTGTTCTTCGATGCCTCCGTACACAACGTCAATGACCCCGCCAGGATCGAGTTGCTGAATAACCCGGAATTCAAGCTGGAGCTGAACGACTGGGCGTGGGGCTGGGATGCGTGGTTCGCCCACAGCGATACCGCCCCCGCCGGAATGACCCGCTGGGAGAACGAATCCACTCTGCTGGAGACGGTGGAATACAGCGATCAGTCCATCGCGGATATGATCGCCAAGATCCCCTCCAAGAAAATGGTGTACTTCATCAACGGCACCAAGTCCTCCAACTTCGCCTCCCGGGTGGCGCTGCAGGCGAATACCGAGTATCAGGTCACTTTCAGCGCCTATTCCACCGGACCCTTTGACATCAAGGTGACGGAGGACGATGCCCGTCCCACGGTGCGGGTGAATTCCGAGCTGGTCAGCGAGGAAAAGCACGGCAACTACACCACCTATACCTATCGGTTCACTATGCCGGATACGGTCAAGACGGAGAATGTATTCGTCGGCGTGCTGGTGAACTTCTTCTCCGAGGGCTATATCTTCGATATGAGTCTCTATCGGGCGGACGACCCCAAGCAGAAGAACCTCTGGAACAACGCCACTTTCGGCGTCGGTCTGGACGGCTGGATTTGGGACTGGCACGCCTGGTTCGGCACCTGGGCGGAGAATCCGGCGGGCACCTTTGCATGGACCAACGGCGCCAACACCGTTAAAGTGATGGATTTCGACCTGTCCAAGATCGACCAGCTTATCGCCGAGCTGAATGTCAACGACGGCAAGTGGTGGAACGACAGCGACATCCCTCAGGAGGATACGCCCCAGACCGCCACCCTGAGCGGCACGCTGCTGGACGAGAACCGGCAGCCCCGGGCGGGGGTCAAGCTGCTGCTGAAATCCGACAGCAAGACCTATACGGCGGTGACCGACAAAAACGGGCGGTTCTCGTTTAAGAATTTCCCGGCGGGCTTCTATGAGCTGTATGCGGTGGATGCCGACGGGAACAGCGTGTCCACCGGCTATTTCTCCAACTTCTCCGGCGGCGA
This sequence comes from Ruminococcaceae bacterium UBA5905, assembly GCA_002431285.1. Taxonomy (GTDB): domain Bacteria; phylum Bacillota; class Clostridia; order Oscillospirales; family Acutalibacteraceae; genus UBA5905. Next base: position 34,719 of record DJEF01000032.1, read on the forward strand.
TGCGGCGGTGCTGCAGCTGACGCTGGATGCCTCCGGGGCGGCGGAGCCGGATACTGCGCCGGATGACGACAAGACGCCCGAGGCTGCCGCCAGCACTCTGCGGGGGACGGTGTATACGCCCCAGCTGAAAACCGTGGCGGGTCTCAAAATTTACCTGAAGGGCGTGGGGGAGACCGCCACCAATGCCCAGGGCAGCTTCACCTTTGAAAATGTGCCGGTGGGCGAATACGAGCTGTATACCCTGTTGGAGGACGGCTCCAAATATGTGTTCCGCACCGTGCAGATCAAGGAAAATGTGGGTCTGTCGGTGAAGCTGAAATACGATCCGGCGACGGAGACCGCCGCCGACAGCACGTCGGTGCTGTGGATCGTGCTGGCGGGGGTTGCCGCGCTGGTGATCGTTGCCGGCGTCGTGACCGCCGTAATCCTCGTGCGGAAAAAGAGGAAACAGGCATAACCATACCGGCCATAGACGGGTTCTCCGCGGCAGTCAGAGAGAGGGGACTGACGGCGGAGCGCCCGGCAGGGAGAGCGTGACGGTTTATACCGTTTGAAATATACAACCCAAAAAGGAGGAATACCCATGAAAAAACAGCTACGCACGGTGTGCAGCCTTGTGCTGTCTCTGGCAATGCTGCTGTCCTGCTTCAGTCTGGCAGCCAGCAGCGCCGGCACCCTGCGCGCCGCTGCCGCTACCGAGCACAGTTATTATGTGCGCAACGGCGGCACCGGCGACGGCAAGACCGAGGAGACCCCGGCGGCGACGGTGGCCGATGCCATCCGCACCGTCAATGCAGATGGATTGGGGGCCGGCGATGTGGCCAACATCTACATCATGCAGCGTCCGGATCGGTTCACCTACAACAACAACCTGACATACGCCGATAAGCCGGAGCACGGTCTGGCGGCGTGGACGGCGGAGAATGCGGTACCGGAGACTTATACGGCGCAGCTTGTGGTGCAGCCCCATCCCGACAACACCGGGCGCACCTATCTGGTGACCGGCAACCGGGCGGTTCAAGGTGACGAAATGGTGGTCACCGGTCCCACCCGCTTTCAGAATCTGTACATCATCAGCGGCTGGAACCAAAAAGCCATCCGGCTCAACGGCAACAACGTGACCTTTGCGCACACGGATAAGACCAGCCCCCACTTCGGCTATATCAACAACTGGCCCATGACCGGGGACAGCACGATCATGCTCAAGCAGTCCATGGAGATCTACTGCGGTACTACGGACGGCGTTCTGCGTGAGCAGCCGGTGGATATTCAATTCAATTTCCTGCTGGGTACCCACAGCATCACCGGCGGTTCTCCCTTGTCTCCTATCTTGCTTGGCGGCAACAAGGCGGCGGAGAGCTATGCCGAGGATGTGACCCTGACCTTTGATATCGTCGGCGGTTCTTCCGGCGGTGCGCCGCTGGTGTATTTCGGCAACGGGTATTTTCCCATCACCTATCGGAAGAATCTGAATCTGAACGTCAAGTCCGCCCGGGAGCTAGTGTTGGCGGAGCGTGCCGGTGCCGTGACGATCAACGGCGCCTATCAGGTGATCAAGGATTCCAAGACCCTGTACACCGACTGGGATGCTCGCAAGGACGGCAGCTATACCAGCGCTCCCACTACCACCAATGTGGAGGAGTTCAAGAATGTCACCATTAAGGGCGGCAGCTACATTCTGACCAATTACAGCAGCAACAGCGAGCTGTTGACCTTCACCGGAACGGCGGGCACCTATACGGTGCACAGCACGGCAGGCTATGCCTATGCCTACGATGCCGCCAGCCACCCGGATACCCTGTATTACGGCAGCGAGACGCTGACCGTGGGCGGCGCCGGCGAATACAACCTCTATGAGACCGCCGACCTGTCCACCGTGTCGGTGAAGCCGGCGAATTCCCGGTTCATCGGCTGGCAGGATAACGGCGACGGCACCATGACCGCCCAGTATGAGGGCGGCGATGCGGAGCGGCT